>JBKJPN010000203.1:0-64293 GCA_046595125.1 Ferruginibacter sp. | reverse complement strand
GATTTAGATTTAATAGAACTAAACGAAGCGTTTGCATCGCAATCTATTGCTTGTATTCATGATTTGGGACTCGATTTAGAGAAAGTAAATGTAAATGGCGGCGCTATTGCTTTGGGTCATCCGTTGGGTTGTAGCGGCATAAGAATTTCCACCACTTTATTATATGAAATGAAAAAGCGTGGGGCTAAATACGGCTTGGCAACTATGTGTGTAGGCGTAGGGCAAGGTGCTGCAATTATTTACGAGGGGGTGTAATATCAAAGTTTTACGAAGCAAAAAATCTGTGTTCATCTGCCTGCCGGCAGGCAAATCCGTCAAATCCGTCAAATCCGTGTAATCCGTGTTCTATAATTCCGTTAAATTAAGATAAGCAGTTAGTTTATCAATCCCAATCACATCCTGCTTGCCCGATGCCAAATGCTTAACAGCGCAGCTTCCTTCTTCCATTTCTTTACTACCGATGATAATTATGTAGGGAATGTTTTTCTTCTCAGCATAAGTGAATTGCTTGTTTATTTTAGTTTCTTCATGATAAAGTTCGCAGGCAATACCATTACTACGTAATTGCTGCATAATACCAAATGCAAATTCACTTTCTTTTTCTCCCATATTAAAGAACAAGGCCTTGGTACTGCTTTGTACATCGGCCGGAAATAAATTCATTTCTTCCAGCACATCATAAATTCTGTCAACGCCAAAGCTTATGCCAACACCGGGGATGTTGGGTACACCAAACAAACCTGTTAAGTCATCATACCGGCCACCACCGCCAATACTGCCCATTTTTACTTCTTTGGGAGCGGCTACTTCAAAAATAATTCCGGTGTAATAATTTAGTCCTCTTGCTAAAGTAAAATCAATGCTGAGGTTTGTATTCTTAGTTTGATTGAAAAGAAATTCCACTTCTTCAATGCCCTGCTTACCACTTTCAATATCGCCAATCAATGATTTTATCTGAGTAAGCTTTTCTTCATTGCTGCCGCTGATGTTTAAGTAAGTCTCTACAGTTTTTATCTGCTCATCGGTTAAACCACGTTGCTGTAATTCTTCTTTTACTTTATCAAGTCCAATCTTATCTAATTTATCAATGGCGATGGTGATGTCGGTCATTCCTGCCTGTCCAGCAGGGGGGATATCGCTGCCGCCGCATAGTTCGGCAAGCGCTACCAGTATCTTACGGCTGTTAATTTTTAATTCATAATTCGTCAATCCTAATTGCGTAAAAACGGCATGATAAATATTTGCCAGTTCTACTTCGTTCAACAAAGAAAGACTACCCACTACATCGGCATCGCATTGCGAAAACTCTCGGTAGCGGCCTCTTTGGGGCCTGTCGGCACGCCAAACAGGCTGTATTTGATATCTTCTAAATGGAAAAGTTAATTTGGTATGATTCATTGCCACGTAACGGGCAAAAGGAATGGTGAGGTCGTATTTTAAAGCACGCTCTGTAATGTCGCTGCTACTTTTCCCCTCTAGTAATTTTTCAAAACCTGCTTTCGATTTTTCAATATTTTTTTCGTTGTTGATGCCGTTGTTGAGAATTTTAAATATAAGTTTGTCGCCTTCCTCTCCATATTTCCCCATCAGTGTATCTAAGTTTTCCATGGCCGGCGTTTCCAGCGGCTCAAAGCTGTAAATTTCAAAAACGCTTCTTATCGTAGAAAAAATATGATTCCGTTTTCTTACTACTTCTGCCGAAAAATCTCTGGTGCCCTGTGGTATTGATGGTTTATTACTCATGAACTCGTTTTGTCTTATTTTGTATAATTTTTTATGATGCTGTCGCAGTTGTTATTGATGATTTCAAATACTTTGTGATAGCCATCCTCCGCTCCATACCAAGGGTCGGGCACATCTTTACCCTCACCCGGAAATGATTCTTCTAAAAATAATGTAACTTTTGCTGAATCAAAATTATTTCTACCAATTCGTTTCATATCATCTAGCACATCTTCGGCCATGGCGTAAATTAAATCATAGGCTTCAAAATCGGCAGCCGTAAATTTTCTGCTTCTCTGTTTGCTGATATCAACAGCATTTTCTTTAGCCACTTTTATGCTTAATTGGTGCGGAGGTTCGCCGGTATGGTATCCGTTTGTACCTGCACTATCCACCTGCCAGTTCAATCCAGCTTTTAATGCTTTGTCCTGTAAAATCCCCTCTGCCAAAGGACTCCGGCAAATATTACCCAGACAAACCATTAAAATTTTCATGGCGCAAAGATAGGTTGTAAGTAACAAGGGGAGTAGCTACAAGGGGACAAACTTAAAATGATAAACTCTTTTTTAAATAGCTGCCGCCTTGCAGCTACTCCCCTTGTAGCTTTCCACTTTTATGGAATCTTCCAACTACCACATCTTACTACCAAACACGGCGCCGGTTTTGATTTTATTACCTAACATTTAAAACCAACCATCATGAATAAGAATCTAATTTTAAAAAGCAATATCCTAGATATTGTTTTCGAAAACCGCAACAAAGCCTATGGTGCTTATATATTGCGTAAATTTTATCCTAACCGCATTAAAATTGCCGTAGGGTTGATGTTTGTTATTGCTGCTGTTTTTGCAACGCTTACTTTAATACCCAAGGCCCAACAACTTGTGCACACTATTCAATTTGATATGAATGAGCCAGAATTGGGCAAGGCTGAGTTTCCTCCGTTGGTGCCTGCAAAAAAGCAAGAACCAGAAAAGCAAGCTGCCAAATCTGATGCAAAGGAAATCCCTGTTAAAGAGCAGGAGTATACAAACAACATTTCTATTGTTGATAAAAAAGAAAAGACAAACATTATTCAAATTTTAGTTGACGATGCCCGAATTGGCACAAATACTAACCTTAATGCAGAAGCTCCTCCAGTTGTTAAGCCTGTTAAAACAGATGCAGAAACAGGAACGGGCGTTGCAGCGGCTCCAAAGCTCGACAGAACAAGTCCCTTGGATTTAGACGCAGTTGATATAAAACCAACTTTCCCGGGTGGAGAGGAGGCATTAATTAAGTTCTTGAAAAAGAACCTGGAAAACCCCTATGATTTGGAAAACGGCGAAACAATAAGTGTGCGTGTGAAATTTGTAGTTGGCTACGATGGAAAACTTCAAAAATTCATGATAATACAGGATGGCGGTGATATTTATAACAAGGAAGTGATACGGGTATTGAAAAAAATGCCCGACTGGACTCCCGGAAAAGCAAAAGGCGAAACCGTGGCGGTATATTTTACCATTCCTGTAAAGTTTACCATGTCGAACTGATTATACGTGATTAATTTAGTATTTTCACAGCTCGTTTTAATTTAAAATGATATAAATATTATGGCTTTAGAAGAGTTTGAGAAAGAGCAGTTAAGCGATAGGGAAAAAGGCTACTTACGTATGCGTAGCATCATGGATTATGGCATGGGTGTGCTTTGGATGGGTATGGGAGTTTTTATCATTTTTATTAAAAAATTCAGCCTCGATCTTGCCGAAAGGTATGATTCAAACGCCTTCAAGGCTTTTGGTGCGGTTTGTATCATTTATGGCGTCTTTAGAATTTACAGGGGTTTCAAGAAAAAATATTTAAGAGATAGATGAGCAGGAAAAGTTTTCAAAATGTAATGTTTAGGAGTGTTGGTTTTTTCTTGATTTGGGCAATTTTTGCAGGTTGTTCACAGGATCGAAGCGCTACACCAGATACCGAAAAAAGCGGGACTATACATATCAGTGTTGATGAATCTTTCAGGCCTGTAATGGAGGAACAAATACGTGTTTTTGAAGCTACTTATCCCGAGGCGCATATCATTGCTCACTATAAAACCGAAGCAGATTGCCTCAAAGATCTTTTTACTGATACATCTAATAGATTGGTGATTATTACACGTGGTTTGAGAAGGGAGGAGGACGAATATTTTATGGACACGTTACATTATAATCCCGCCTGGGATAATATTGCCAATGATGCCATTACCGTAATTGTTAACAGCAGCAGTAGTGATACTTTATTTACTCTCGAAAGGTTAAACAAACAGTTGAGCGGAGAAATAAACAGGGATCAAAAAATAGTATTTGATGGGTTAAATGCAACCAGCACGGTGCGTTTTGCCATGGATAGTATATTAAAAGGAAAAAAATTCGACAGCACCGTGGTGCAAGCCGTAGGGAGCAGTCAGGAAGTTATTGATTATGTAGCCAAAGCAGAAAATGCCATTGGCTTTGTTGGCATCAGCTGGATTGGTAATCCCGAAGACAGCGCACAGGTAAATATGTTAAAGAAAGTAAAAATTGCTTACGTTTCCTGTGTTAATTGCGAGGATGAACCGTTTGTAAAACCAATACAGACAAGCATTTCAAACCGTCGCTATCCTTTGGTACGTGGTTTGTATTATATACTTAAAGAAAATTACAGTGGACTTGGCAGGGGATTTGTAAACTTCTTAAGTCAGGAACGAGGACAGTTGATTTTTAAAAGAGCATATTTAGGAACCAGAATGGATTTTAAAGTAAGAAAAGTGCGGATCAACGAATAATTAGTAAAAGTTTATCAGCAATTAAAGATAGAATAACAGGAAAATTAATATTATTGTAAAGACTTAAACAGCAAAATAAAATGAAGAATTTAAAATTTACACTTATCCTTTTAAGCAGTTTACTGGCGGTTAACTTCAGTAATGCACAAACCATTGAAGATGGAAAAAAATTCATGTACTATGAAAAACTCATCAGTGCTAAGAATGTTTTTCAGCAACTATTAACAGCTAATCCAGCCAACGATGAAGCAGCTTATTGGCTGGGGCAGGCATTAATTGGTCCGGATGAGGACAAAGATATTGCCGGTGCAAAAGCAGTTTATGTAAAAGCATTGCAAACAACGCCAAACAGCGCTTTGTTAAACGCAGGTCTGGGTCATGTAGAATTACTGGAAGGTAAAACTGCAGATGCCCGTAATCATTTTGAAACCGCGTTAAGCATAGGGGGTAATAAAAATGTGGATGTTTTAGATGCGATTGGTTTTGCCAATGGAGATTTTGATTCAAAGCAAGGCGATGCAGCCTACGCAGTTGAAAAACTGAAAATGGCTACCGAAACCAAGAGATTTAAAGATGCAAAAGTAATGACCGACCTAGGTGATGCTTATCGTAAACTTGGCGATGGCGGTAATGCGCAGGTTTCATATGAGGAGGCATTAAAAATGAATCCATCCTATGCTAGGGCAAAGTTTCGCATAGGCAGAATATATCAGTCTCAGGGCCGTGCCCAAGAAGCAATTTACCTACAATATTATAATGAAGCCATTGCTTTAGACCCCGCCTACCCAAGGGTATATTGGTACTTACATCAATATTATTACGACACAGATGTAATGAAATCTGCCCTATACCTTGATAAATATCTTGGCGCAAAGGGTAGTGATGAAATAAATGCCTGCTACTTGAATGCACAAATGAAATTTGCGCAGGGATTGTTTGCGCAGTCGCTGGTTGCAGGTGATAACTGTATTGCCGCAAGTGCAACGCCTTATCCAAATTTGTATGGTTTAAAAGCCTATGCTTCGGTAAAGTTGGGAGATTCCACCGGTGCGAAAAATGCTTTTGAAAAATACTTTCAAACACAAAAACCTGCGAAAATAGGCCCACGTGACTATGCAACTTATGCAAGTGTGTTGTGGCAATTTCCCGGCAACGATGCATTGGCTACTGAAATGATTAATAACGCAGTTAAACTCGATACACTGGAAGCCAACAAAGCGGCATATTTAAAGTTGCTGGCGCAGCGTTATGCTGATCAAAAGTTAACTCTGGAAGCTGCAAAAACATATGGCAGGGTGATTTCTGTAAAACCTAACTATACAAATGTGGATTTGTTTAACGCAGGTTATAATTTTTATGCGGTGAATCAATATGACTCTTCAAACAGGTACTTTGGTTTATACACACAGAAGTATCCCGATGATATTATGGGATACTATATGATAGCTAATGCCAATGCGGCTATCGACTCAAATAGCGTGATGGGATTGGCCATACCTTATTATCAAAAAACAATTGAAATAGGCGAAAAAGATACAACAGCACCGAATGTAAAAAACCGACTGATGGTTGCGTATAAGTATTTCTTAGGATACTATTTCAATGTTAAAAAAGACAAAGATTCTGCTTTGATTTATGTAGACAAGGGATTGGCGCTGAATCCTACAGATGAATCTATGATTTCTAATAAAGAATTTATCATGAAGTACGACCCCAATGCAGCTGCAAAGCAGCCTGCAAAACAACCTGCAAAAAAATCGCAGGCCCCGGCTCCAAAAAAAAAGTAAAAAAAGCAAAAACTAAATAGGATAAAACCCGTTACCAATTGGTTAACGGGTTTTGTTTTTTATGCTATGGAATATTGCTCATGCTGCCGTATTTTTGCAGATAATTAGAGCGGATAAAATATGGAGTTTTTTTTCTTACAGGCTACCAATGTTAATAGTGCGGCAAATTACCTGCCCATTGGGCTTCAAATGCTGTTTGCCATAGGGTTAATCGCTACAATCATTGTAGGCTCCAATTACCTTGGCCCTAAAAGAGCAACTGCCGATAAATTACAGAATTTCGAAAGTGGTATTGATATAAGGGGTAATGCCCGTCAGCCAATGGCCGTTAAATATTTCCTGGTTGCTATATTATTTGTGTTGTTTGATGTGGAAGTGATATTCTTTTATCCTTACGCAGTAAATTTCCGTGAGCTCGGCTGGGATGGCTTTGTAGCAGTATTGGTTTTTGTATCGTTGTTTATAACAGGGCTCGTATATATATTTAAAAAAGGTGCGTTGGAGTGGGAGGAGTAAAACAAATAGCTAATTAGCCAATATGCTGATGTGCTATTTTTTTAAACAAGAAGTACAAAATTATTAATTTATAGAGACAATGAATAAAGGGAATTAGCAAATTAGCTAATCAGCAAATTATCACATTATGAGTCGTCCAGTACAATTTAATAATCACGTAAAATTTGAAGGAATACCCGAAGGGTATATGGGAGAAGGGTATATGGCTACCAGTTTCGAAAAAGTGGTGAGTCTGGCCCGTAAAAATTCCATCTGGCCTTTACCATATGCAACCAGTTGCTGTGGTATCGAGTTTATGGCAACTGCCGCCAGTCATTATGATATTGCACGGTTTGGTGCAGAGCGAATGAGCTTTTCTCCACGCCAGTGCGATTTGATTATGGTGATGGGAACTATTTCGAAAAAAATGGGACCGGTTCTTCGACAGGTTTACCTTCAGATGGCTGAACCTCGCTGGGTTATGGCTGTTGGTGCCTGTGCATCATCAGGAGGAATTTTTGATACCTATTCTGTATTACAAGGAATTGATCAGGTAATACCAGTTGATGTGTATGTGCCCGGTTGTCCTCCAAGGCCCGAAGCGATATTAGATGGATTTATGAGAATACAGGAACTGGTTGATGCAGAAGGATTGAGGAGAAGACATAGCGACCAGTACAAGGAATTGCTGGCTGGATATGGAATACAATAAAGCTGTTAGCCGTTAGCTGATAGCGGTTAGCAATAATAACAATAAGAGCCTTAGCTAATAGCTAACGGCTAAAAGCTAATAGCTAAATGACTTTGACAAACGAATCGATACAGCAAAAACTAACTGAAAAATTTCCCGATCAATTAACTGATTGGGAGGAGCCTTATGGTATGCTAACATTTACTGCTCCAAAAGACCTTAATTTAAAAGTGCTTCAGTTTTTATACGATGATACAGAGTTGGGATTTCGTTTTTTAACTGATCTGCAGGCGGTTCATTACCCCGAAAATAAAGGAGCAGAACTGGCGGTTGTTTATCACCTGCATAACTTGGTTGATAATGTGCGGATACGTTTCAAAGTATTTACAGATATTGAAAAGCCAGATGTGTACAGTGCTACAGCATTGTATCAAGCAGCTAACTGGATGGAAAGAGAGACCTACGATTTTTACGGAGTAAATTTTGTTGGCCATCCAAACTTAATACGTGTTTTGAATGTTGAAGAAATGGATTATTTCCCAATGAGAAAAGAGTTTCCATTGGAAGATCAGTTGAGAATTGATAAGGATGATGAGATGTTTGGAAGAGGATAGAACGCAGATGACGCTGATTGAAATGATTAACGCTGATTTCTGTCATGCTGAGGTACGAAGCATCCCATTGCTGAATACAGTTGAAAAAGTACAAGTGAGTGACACAACGATTCTGAAAATAGATTTGAAGTTGGTGAAAAATAAAAATATTAATGTCGAATACAGATCATATTTTATTACCGGAAGGAAGTATTGAAAAGCAGACCACCACGCTTAACCTGGGACCAACGCACCCGGCTACGCATGGCGTGTTTCAGAATATACTGGAGATGGATGGGGAGCGGATTATGAAATCTGATTCTACTGTTGGTTATATTCACCGTGCCTTTGAAAAAATTGCAGAACGCCGTCCTTTATATCAGATTACGCCACTTACCGACAGGTTGAATTATTGCTCGGCACCCATCAACAATATGGGCTGGCATATCGCTTGTGAAAAATTATTAGGGTTAGAAATTCCAAAACGGGTTGATTACCTAAGAGTAATCATCATGGAGCTTGCACGTATCTCTGATCATTTAATTTGTAATTCTATTGTGGGTGTGGATAGCGGTGCGTATTCAGGATTTCTTTACCTTATGCAGTATCGTGAATTGATTTATGAAATTTATGAAGAAATATGTGGCTCCCGTCTTACTACTACTATTGGGCGTATTGGCGGTTTTGAAAGAAATTTCAATGCTACGGCATTCGAAAAACTTGAAAAATTTCTGAAAGAATATCCACGCACGTTAAAGGAGTTTGAAAATCTTTTTACAAGGAACAGAATATTTATGGATCGTACCATTGGTTGCGGCCCTATTGGCGCAGAACGTGCATTGAATTATGGTTTCACCGGTCCTAATTTACGTGCTGCTGGTGTAGATTATGATGTACGTGTACATACACCGTACAGCAGTTACCAGGATTTTGATTTTATTGTTCCCGTTGGTACTACCGGCGATTGTTACGACCGCTTTCTGGTACGTAACGAAGAAATGTGGCAGAGCCTGAGCATCATTGAACAGGCTTACCAGAAAGTTCAGGAATTTAAAGGTGCCGATGCGGAAGTTTTCCATGCCGATGCACCTGCATATTATTTACCTGAGAAGAAAGATGTGTACACCAAAATGGAGGCGCTCATCTATCACTTTAAAATTGTGATGGGTGAAACCGAAATGCCGGTTGGTGAAGTGTACAGTCCCGTGGAAGGTGCAAATGGCGAGCTTGGTTTTTATTTAATTAGTGATGGAGGAAGAACACCTTACCGTTTACATTTTCGCAGGCCATGTTTTATTTATTACCAGGCTTTTGAAGAATTGGTGAAAGGTGGCATGTTGAGTGATGCAGTAATAACGATGAGTAGTTTGAATTTGATTGCGGGGGAGATGGACGCATAAACCCCCTCCGCCCCCTAAAGGGGGAACTGGGATATCAAAAGTTGAACAGTTGATAAAATTAAAGAGTTATTTATAAAAATAAAAGTTCTGCAGAGAACGGATTTGAGAATGATAAAATTTTCGGAAGATAAATTAAAAGAGGTGGCTGAAATAATCAGCCGATATCCCGAAGGCAAACATAAAAGTGCCTTGCTGCCTGTATTGCATATAGCACAGGAAGAGTTTGGTGGATGGTTGGATGTGTCGGTGATGTATTATGTGGCTGCCGTTTTAAAAATTGAACCCATTGAAGTGTATGAAGTAGCCAGCTTTTACAGTATGTATAATTTAAGTCCGGTTGGTAAATATTTATTTGAAGTTTGCCAGACTGGGCCTTGCATGCTGAATGGCAGCGATGATATCATTGCTTACATCGAAGAAAAACTGAACATTGGCGTTGGCGAAACAACCACTGATGGCATGTTTACTTTAAAAACAGTAGAGTGCCTCGGTGCATGTGGCTACGCACCCATGATGCAGCTGGGTAAATTTTATAAAGAACATTTAACCAAAGAAAAAGTTGATGCCATCATTGCAGAGTGCAGGGCAAAAGCAAACTAAATTGAAAAAATTACTAACCATATTATTTGTTTTGGTTGCGTTTGGCAGTTTTGCACAAACGGATGAAGAGAAGTTGATTAAGACAGTAAAAGAATTTCATCAAACGCTGGTAAATAAAAATACCGTTTCTATAAATCAGCAGACTGATAAGGCATTGAGTTACGGTCACAGCAACGGTTGGGTAGAAACAAAAACGGAGATGATGAAAAACCTGGAGACGGGTTATATCAATTATCACAGTTATAAAGAAGATAGTATTACGGTGGTGATGAATAACAATATGGCAACGTTGAGGTTTATTGCTGATATTGATGTTACGTTGAAAGACACTAAAGCAGTTTACCATTTAAAAGTGATGGAAGTGTGGGCAAAAAAAGGGAATAGATGGATATTGTTTGCCAGGCAAGCAGTAAAAGGCTAAAATATGAATACGAAAATTCAAACACAAGCAGAACTAATATTTAGAGACTTATTAACTATATGTTATCTGGTTTTGATTTTTTTTCCTGCAGGAGACAGTTTTAGCTCTAGGTTATTGTGGGTTATATTGTTTGTAATTTTTGGCGTAAGGCAATATATGGCTCACTCAATATATTATAAACTGAATAAAAGAATTTATTAAAGACAATGCATTCAGTTTTTTGAATGCAAATTTGCAGATATGTCGAAAAAATTATTATTAGAGAAAGCGCATGTTGAAGGTATTCGTACCTACGAAGTGTATCGCCGTGAAGGTGGATACCGAAGTGTGGAGAAAGCTTTGAAAATGGCGCCTGCCGATATTACTGAAGAAGTGAAGAAGAGTGGGCTGAGAGGCCGTGGTGGTGCAGGTTTTCCTACCGGATTAAAGTGGAGTTTCCTGGCAAAGCCCGATGGCGTTCCCCGTCATTTGGTTGTTAATGCTGATGAAAGCGAACCCGGTACTTTTAAGGATAGGTACCTGATGGAGTTCATTCCGCACATTTTGATTGAAGGAATGATTGTTTCATCTTTTGCATTGGGTTCAAATGTTTCATACATATATATACGTGGTGAATACGCATGGATTGTTGATATTTTAGAAGAAGCAATTGCTGAAGCAAAGCAAAATGGATTCCTCGGTAAGAATATTTTAGGCAGCGGTTTCGATTGCGAAATTTATGTGCAACGTGGTGCAGGTGCTTATATCTGCGGAGAAGAAACTGCTTTATTAGAATCACTGGAAGGTAAAAGAGGCAATCCAAGAATTAAACCTCCGTTCCCGGCTGTTAAAGGCGTTTGGGACAGACCAACCGTGGTTAATAATGTTGAAACAATTGCTGCTGTTGTTCCCATCATCAATGATGGTGGAGATGAATATGCGAAGATTGGAATCGGAAAAAGTACCGGAACAAAACTGATGAGTGCCTGTGGTAATATCAACAAACCCGGTGTTTACGAAATTGATATGACCATCTCTGTGGAAGAATTTATTTACAGCGATGAATATTGTGGTGGTATTCCCAATGGGAAAAAATTAAAGGCATGTATTCCCGGAGGATCATCTGTTCCTATCTTGCCGGCTAATTTATTATTAACTACAGCCAAAGGCGAAAAAAGATTGATGAACTATGAAAGTCTTAGTGACGGCAGCTTTGCAAGTGGTAGTATGATGGGCTCTGGTGGCTTTATTGTGTTGGACGAAGACCAGTGTATCGTTAAACACACCTACACATTAGCCCGTTTTTATCGTCATGAAAGTTGCGGACAATGCAGTCCCTGCCGTGAAGGAACAGGCTGGATGGAAAAAATATTATTGAATATTGAGAACGGAAAAGGTAAGATGAGTGATATTGATTTGTTGTGGGATATTCAAAGGAAGATTGAGGGAAATACGATTTGTCCTTTGGGCGATGCAGCGGCATGGCCGGTTGCAGCAGCCATTAGGCATTTTAGAGATGAGTTTGAGTGGCATGTAAATAATCCTGAATTGTGTTTGAAAGAGAATTATGGATTGGCGCATTATGCTGATGCGATACATGTGCCGGAGGTTGTGTAAAACCCCCTCCGCCCCCTAAAGGGGGAACTTGTAAGAGCAAGAATATTTAAAGCATAAACTGAGAATAAAGAAAAGAGCGATTTGTAATTATAAACTTTAAAAGCCCCTTTAGGGGTTTGGGGTATGTCAGACGAGATAAAAAAATTCAAAGTAACCATTGACAACATCACAATAGATGTTGAACCTGGTACTACCATATTAAATGCTGCCAGGCGTATTGGTGGCGATGTTACGCCTCCTGCCATGTGTTACTACAGCAAGCTGGAAGGTAGCGGCGGTAAGTGCCGAACCTGTCTGGTAGAAGTTGCTGCAGGTTCCGAAGCTGATCCAAGGCCGATGCCAAAATTAATGGCGAGTTGTAGAACAACAGTGATGGATGGCATGGTTGTAAAAAATATCACCAGCGAAAGAGTGGTAGATGCAAGAAATGGTGTGGTAGAATTTTTATTGATTAATCATCCTTTGGATTGTCCTATCTGCGACCAGGCCGGTGAATGTCATTTGCAAGACCTGGGTTACGATCATGGCAAAGAAGGAACCCGCTACGAATTTAAAAGGAGAACTTTCGAGAAAGAGGATATCGGTCCATACATTCAGTTGCACATGACAAGATGTATTCTTTGTTATCGTTGTGTTTATGTGGCTGACCAGATTACTGATAAAAGGATGCACGGTATTTTAGACAGGGGCGATCATGCAGACATATCAACCTATATTTCTAAAGCCATCGATAACGATTTCAGTGGCAACATGATTGATGTTTGTCCAGTTGGAGCATTAACAGATAAAACATTCCGATTTAAAAACCGAGTTTGGTTTACAAAGCCGGTGGATGCACATCGCAATTGCGAAAATCCCAAGTGCTGCGGTAAAGCAACATTGTGGTTGCGTGGCGATGAAGTTTACAGAGTTACTGCACGTAAAGATGAGTGGGGTGAAGTACAGAGCTACGACGGAAAACCTGGCTGGATATGCAATGCCTGTCGATTTGATAAAAAGAAAACAAGTGATTGGACGGTAGAAGGATTAACAACTATCAGTCGTCATTCGGTTATCGGTGCCAATAAATACGCAAAACTGGAAATGCCGAAAGAGACCATTAAAGAAGTGATGGGAGGTCGTGATCCAAAATTGCTGATGAATATTCACAACGTAAGTGGTGTAAATAATCCCAATGTTCAGTTGAGTAAAATTGATCGTCCCTCAACTATGGAGGACTTTGCAAAGTCTGGTGAGTTTGTGAAAGGCGAAGGCGAATCAACGCAATGGGGATTATTAAAAGAAGAAGAAAAACAATAAAAGAATTTATAAAACAGGTTTATGTTTTTAGCAATTGAAACGGCTTTAATTATTGAGAAACTGGTGTTGATTGTCATTGTGGTGATGGCATCACTGGTGATTGCTATGTACACCACATTTGCCGAAAGAAAAGTTGCTGCCATTTTACAAGATCGCCGTGGACCCAACAGGGCCGGGCCTTTTGGACTTTTGCAGCCTTTGGCCGATGGATTGAAATTGTTTTTTAAAGAAGAAATCATTCCTAATTTTTCTTCAAAGGCTTTATTCATAATCGGTCCAGGATTGGCCATGCTTACTGCGATTATGACTGGTGCTGTAGTTCCTTGGGGCGATAAGGTTCATTTTTTCGACAGGGATATTGCTTTACAGATTGCCGATGTTAACGTAGGTATATTATATGTATTTGCAGTAGTGAGTATGGGTGTTTATGGAATCATGATTGGCGGATGGGCTAGCAATAATAAATATTCTTTGATGGGTGCATTACGTGCAGCATCGCAAATTATTAGTTACGAACTGGCAATGGGTATTTCGTTAATTGCATTACTGATGGTAACAGGTACGCTGAGCCTTAAAGAAATGGTAGTAGATCAGCAAACTGGTTATTGGAATATTGTTTATCAGCCCCTAGGCTTTTTAATATTTTTAATTTGTGCATTTGCCGAGTGTAACCGTACACCGTTCGATCTGGCCGAGGCCGAGAATGAACTGGTAGGAGGTTATCATGTGGAGTATTCATCCATGAAACTGGGTTTCTATCTTTTTTCTGAATACATAAACATGTTTGTCAGCAGTGTAATTATGGCAACTTTGTTCTTTGGTGGATATGATATTCCATTTCTAAATGAATCATTGTACAATCCAAACTGGATGGCGCTGTTTGGAATCATGATGTTGATGGCAAAAGTGGTTGGTTTCATCTTCCTGTTCATGTGGGTGCGCTGGACAATACCGAGATTCAGGTATGATCAGTTGATGCACCTTGGCTGGAGAGTTTTAATTCCGTTGGCATTATTTAATATGCTGCTAACCGGAGCATTGGTTTTATTGAAACAAAACGGATGGCATTTTTAAATTAGAAATAAAACCGACATCGTCGGATCAAGATATGAACGCATTAACAAACAGAGCAAAACAGGTTGACCGCCGGAAAATGAATTTCCTGGAGCGGTTGTATCTGGTTGCTATTTTTAAAGGTATGATGATTACTTTCAGTCATATTTTTAAAAAGAAACCAACGATTAATTATCCCGAAAAGACAAGGCCTTTCAGCCCGGTTTTTCGTGGGTTACATATATTAAACAGGGATGAGGAAGGTCGTGAAAACTGCACTGCCTGCGGATTGTGTGCTGTTGCCTGTCCGGCTGAAGCGATCACTATGGAAGCGGCGGAGAGACAACCGGATGAAGAGAATCTATATCGTGAAGAAAAATATGCAGCCAAATACGAGATCAATATGCTACGCTGTATTTTCTGCGGATTGTGTGAAGAGGCTTGTCCTAAGGATGCAATTTATTTAAGCGAAACATTTGCGCCATCCGATTATCAGCGCAAACAATTTATTTATAATAAAGAAGAATTATTAATACCACATCCTCTTGAACAACCCGAAGAATATAAAAAAGCTTTGGGCAACAGGGTGAAAAGAGAAAATATTAACTAACAATTTAAATCACCCTCCCCCTTCGGGGGAGATGGAGGGGGCTTTTATGGGCATTACAGAAATATTATTTTGGGGTTTATCTGCACTGGCTTTGTTCGGCGCTATTATGGTAGTTGCCAGTAAAAGCCCAGTGTATAGTATCCTGTCTTTGATTGTGGTATTCTTTGCCATATCTGGACATTATATTTTATTGAACGCACAATTTTTAGCTATTGTAAATATCATTGTTTACGCCGGTGCTATCATGGTGTTGTTTTTATTTGTGGTGATGTTGATGAACCTAAATGCAGAATCGGAACCCAAGAAACATCGAATGTTTCAGTTTGCCGGATTGATATCGGGCGGATGTTTATTTCTGGTAATCATATCTGCCATTTCAGAAACGCCCCAGGCGTCAAATCTGGTGCAAATGGGCGGTGGCGACAATGGATTAATTAAAAATCTGGGTATGGTTTTGTTCAAAGATTATGTGATTCCTTTTGAGATAAGTAGCGTACTGTTTTTAAGTGCAATGATTGGTGCGGTGGTAATTGGCAAAAAGGAAAAGTAATCAGGTTTAATAACCTGCAATAATATAAGTATGGAAATCAAATGGTACATCGGTTTGGCAGTGGCGCTGTTTTGCACAGGAATAGTAGGTGTGTTAACACGCCGCAATTCCATCATCATTTTTATGTGCATTGAGTTAATGCTGAATGCCGTGAATTTATTGCTGGTGGCGTTTTCAAAAATGCATGCGGCTTCTCCCATGGGAATTGCCGATCCATCCATTGTAAGTAATGCACAAATATTTGTATTCTTCATTATGGTGGTGGCAGCAGCAGAAGTAAGTGTGGGACTGGCGATCATCGTTATGCTATATAGAAATACGAGATCTGTGGATGTGAATTTCCTGAATAGGTTAAAAAACTAAAACACCCCCCAACCCCCTAAAGGGGGAGAAGGGCAATAGAATTATTTTTTAAAGAAACTCTCCTTAAAGAGAAAGGGCTTATGAGTAATATTTTTCAATTGGTTTGGCTGATTCCTGTGTTGCCTTTGCTGGGCTTCCTTATTAATGGTTTGGGCCGTAAGCATCTTTCAAAAACAATGGCCGGAGTTATCGGTAGTGGAACTGTGTTCGGCTCTTTCGTAATCAGCTTACTTGTTTTCTTTTCGGTAAAAGAAGGAAACACGCAGGTTGCACATTATTTCGATTTCATTAATATTGCTGCGCTGAAGATTGGTTTCGATTTTCAGATAGATCAACTTTCTTCTATCTTCTTATTGATTATTACCGGTGTTGGTTTTTTAATTCATGTGTATTCAACCGCTTACATGCATGATGAGGAGCCAAAAGATTTTGCAAAGTATTTTGCTTATCTGAATCTGTTTGTATTCTCTATGTTGTTATTGGTACTTGGTGCCAACTATGTTATCATGTTCATTGGTTGGGAAGGCGTGGGACTTTGTTCTTATTTGCTCATCGGCTTCTGGTTTAAAAATACCAACTACAATATTGCGGCTAAAAAAGCCTTCATCATGAACCGCATTGGTGATTTGGGTTTTTTACTGGCGGTGTTTTGGTTAATATCAAAAGTAGGGTCGGTTGACTTTCACCATGTATTTGAATTAGTCGGAAATCCAAAAACAAATCCGCTAACAACATTCGACATAACTGGAATCACCTTGCTTTTATTTGTTGGCGCCATGGGTAAGAGCGCACAAATTCCTTTGTACACCTGGTTACCCGATGCGATGGCCGGTCCAACACCAGTGAGTGCGTTGATACATGCGGCAACCATGGTTACTGCCGGTATTTACATGATTGCACGGAGCAACATATTATATACCATGGCTCCGGTTAGTCAATGTGTTGTTGCAATCATTGGTTTGGCAACAGCAATTTTAGCGGCCACAATCGCTTTAAAACAAAACGACATAAAAAAAGTATTGGCTTACTCAACCGTAAGTCAGTTGGGCTATATGTTTTTAGCTTTGGGCGTTGGAGCCTACACCGGCGCTGTGTTTCATGTAATGACTCATGCGTTCTTCAAAGCATTATTATTCCTTGGTGCAGGTAGTGTAATACATGCCATGAGTGGTGAACAGGACATCCGCAATATGGGTGGATTAAAAAAGTACATGAGTGTTACGCACATTACTTTCTTATTGGCTTGTCTGGCAATCGCTGGTATGCCGCCGTTCTCAGGTTTCTTTTCTAAGGATGAGATTTTAGCTGCTGCATATAATAACAGTCCGTTACTCTGGGGAGTTGCTGTTGCAGGTGCTGTGATGACGGCCTTTTATATGTTCCGTTTGTATGCCATGACTTTCCTCGGAAAATTCAGAGGAACAACAGAGCAGGAACATCATCTGCATGAAAGTCCGAAAGCAATTACCATTCCTTTAATCATTCTTGCCATCTTATCAGTTATCGGTGGATGGATAGGTATTCCTGAAATATTTATGCATGGCGGCCACAGACTCGAAGAATTTTTAGCACCTGTCTTCGCACAAAGCAATGCGCTTACTCCAAAACATCAATTATCACACCCAACAGAATATATGTTGATGGGGATTTCTGTTGGTGCCGCTTTGATTGCTTTAGTATATGCCTGGAACAGATTCAGCCATCCCGATAGCTATCGGGATCAAAAAACAGAAAAAGAAGAAACAGGACTTGGAAAGGTATTGGAGAACAAATGGTATGTGGATGAATTGTATGATTCTATTATTGTTAAGCCGTTGATGTCTTTGGCAAAATATTTCACTGATGTGTTTGAGAAAAAAGGTATTGATGGTTTTGTAAACGGTGTTGGCAAAGCCGTTAATTATGGCAGCCGCCAAATCCGTTTGTTACAATCGGGGCAGGTAGGTACTTATGTACTAATGATGGTGATTGGAATTTTAGTTTTCTTTATTATTCAATTGTTTTTGTAAGATTATAATATGGACCTAAAAAATATTTGGATAACATTTCCGGAGTTGTTAATCTGGTTTCCGCTAATAGCGGGGCTGGTGGCGTTTGTAATCCGTAAAGAAAAAACGGTAAAGGCTTGGGCCATTATTGCTTCCCTTATCACATTGGGTGTATCAGTAGCGAGTTTGTTATATGCTGATTCTACAAAATATTTTTATTTAAATAATGTAAGCTATTTCTGGTTAAAGAGTTTGGGTAGTGGTTTTAGTGTTGGGCTGGATGGGATGGGGCATATGCTTACTGCATTAACTGCGATTGCATTTCCGCTGATATTTATCGCCACTTATAAAACTACATACAAAAACGCCCATGTTTTTTATGGTTTGATGTTGCTGACACAAGCCGGACTAATGGGTGTGTTTTCGGCAATGGATGTGTTAGTGTTTTATATTTTTTGGGAGCTGGCCGTTATTCCTGTTTATTTTTTATGCAGCCGTTGGGGCGGCGAAAAAAGAATACAGGCAACTTTCAAATTCTTTGTGTACACTTTTGCCGGTTCGTTATTAATGTTGATAGGTATTATTTATGTGTATCAGCATACTACTGGTACCAACTTTGCCGAACATTCATTTGCCATGAATGCATTTTACACAGCAAAACTTTCTGCAACAGAACAAAACTGGGTTTTCTGGTTATTCTTTATCGCCTTTGCTATTAAGATGCCTGTGTTTCCATTTCATACCTGGCAGCCCGATACGTACGAACAGGCACCAACGGCCACAACCATGGTACTTAGCGGCATCATGGTAAAGATGGGTGTATTCGCTGTTATCCGTTGGATACTGCCAATCTTTCCCGAAGCCGTTACACGATTCGATAATATTGTAATTGGCCTTTCGGTTGTTGGTATGATTTACGCCAGTTTAATTGCCATTAAACAAGATGACCTTAAACGGTTTGTTGCGTATTCATCCATTGCCCACATCGGGTTAATGTGTGCAGCCATTTTTACAAAAAGTGAGATTGGTTTGCAAGGGGTGATGATTCAGATGTTCAGTCATGGTATTAATATAATTGGCATGTGGATAGTGGTTGACCTAATTGAAAAGCAAACCGGCACCCGTAAAATTTCGGAACTGGGAGGTATTGCACACAAAGCGCCTGCGCTTACTATTTTCTTAGTAGTAATTGCGTTGGCAAATATTGCGCTGCCATTGACTAATGCTTTTGTAGGAGAGTTTATGATGTTCAGCGGACTGTTTAAATTCAACATGATTTATACAGCTGTAGCTTTAATAAGTATTATTCTTGCTGCAGTGTACACATTAAATATGTTGCAGAAAGTTTTTTATGGTGAAGCAAATTCCATCACAGAAAAAATGCAGGAGATATCCTTAAACCAAAAATTGGTTTTGGTTGTACTGGTTGTATTTATTTTCCTGTTTGGTGTTTATCCGCAACCCATTTTCGATTTAACAAAAGATACAGTATCAGCTTTATTAACAAGAATTAACTAATTAAATGCCGGTTGGCATAACAGAGGTATGAATGCAATAATATTTACAGCAATCTGGGGAGTAGTGATGATGTTGGTTGGTGCTTTTGTAAAAAGCAAAACCACGCCTAAATACCTTGCTATTGCTGGTTTAACTGCCATACTGATTCTGAATTGTGTTGAAATAAATACCGGTGCCGCAATATTCTCTCCCAACCTGAGGGGCATGCTGGATATAAAAAACTTTAACCTGGTTTTTATTAATGTGGCATTTGGCTGCACCCTGCTTTATTTTTTACTGAGCGGAAGAGATATTGAAAAAGTAGGAGAAAATGTATCGGAATATTTTGCATTGATATTTTTTATTTTATGCGGCATCGCCGTCATATCTACATTCAATTCGCTGTTGATGTTGTTTATTGGTATTGAAATTGTTTCTATTCCGCTTTACATTTTAACTGGCAGCGATAAAAAGAATTTAAAAGGTAACGAAGCTGCACTCAAATATTTTTTGATGGGTGCATTCTCAACAGGTATCATGCTGTTAGGTATAGCATTTTTGTACGGCGGAAATGAGTTAGGATCTTTTGATATCAACATGATTATTTCGGGCAATGGCCCAATGCCTGCGATGATTGCAGCAGGACTGGTGCTTTTATTAGTATCTATGTCTTTCAAAGTTTCTGCTGCTCCATTTCATTTCTGGACACCCGATGTGTACGATGGGGCACCAACAGTGTTCACGTCTTTCATGGCAACTATCGTAAAGGCTGCTGCTTTCTTTGCCTTTGTTCGTCTGTTCGAAAATACTTTTGGCAGTATGCACAGTCAATGGCAAACATTAATTGTGATTTTAATTGCCGCCACTTTATTAATAGGAAATCTTACCGCTGTTTTTCAACAAAGCGTAAAACGCATGTTGGCTTATTCCAGTATTGCACAGGCGGGCTTTATGTTGTTTGCTTTGTTTGCATTAAATAAACTGGCTACCGAAGGCCTAGTTTTGTACGCTGCTGCTTACAGTTTGGCGAGCATCGGCATCTTTGCCATTTTAATAAAAATGAAAGATTATACCGTCGACGGATTTAACGGTCTGGGCAAACAACAGCCATTACTGGCGGTCACTGGTACTGTTTTTCTTTTGTCTTTAACCGGCATACCACTAACAGCAGGTTTTCAAAGTAAATTTTTTATGTTGATGGCCGCTGTTCAAAACGGGCATCATATCTGGTTGGTAATTTTTGCGGTTTTATGTGCTGCCATCAGTGCCTATTATTATTTTAGAATTATACAGGCCATGTTTTTTAAAGAAGCTGCATCCGATACCGTGCTGGCCGACGATATTACGCCTGCTTTCAAAATATTACTGGTCATAACTGCTGGTTTAATTATCGCACTGGGCTTATTCCCCAACTTACTCACAGATTGGTTGTATTTCTAAACCAATATAGTACCGTTTGTAAAAGTTTTATCGCATAGTAATATTCAGTGCTTAACTTTAGCCTGAATATTTACACATGACTTTTAAAGACACATTTGCACTTTCTTGGAAAAATATTTCGGGCAATAAATTACGCACAGGAATTACAGTTATAATTATTGCATTGGGTATTTTTGCTTTGATACTGATTATCACTTGTATCAAAGCAGCAAGCAACAGTCTTACCACCAGCTTTTCTACCATGGGCGCCAATTCATTTAGTTTACGGTTTAAAGACCGCAACGTTCGTATTGGCGGTGGCGGCAGACAAAAAGATAATAAAAAGACTAGTAAATCTCAACGTGTAAAAAAATCAAATCTGGGTAAAGTAATTACTTACGAAGAGGCTAGGGAATTTAAGAACCGTTACAATTTTCCTGCAAAAGTTAGTTTGGCTTTAATGGGGCCACGCAATATTGTTTGCAACACCAGTGCTAAAAAAACAAACCCTGATGTTTCTGTTTTGGGTGGCGATGAGAACTACTTGGAGTTGAATGGTTATAAAATTGCACAGGGCCGCAATTTTACTGAAACTGAAGTGGAGTCGGGTAGAAGTATCTGTATGCTAGGCAGCGGCGTAGCTAAAAAACTTTTTCCAGGCAATCCGCAGAAAGCAATTGATAAAGTGGTTAATGTGGATCATATCCCATATAGGGTGGTGGCGGTTTTAGAAGACAAAGGATCCAGCGCATTCTTTAATACCAGCAAAATAATTCTCACTTCTTATAATAATATCAGGCGTTTATATGCTTCACAAAATTCATCATTTACTGTTGGTGTAATGGTTCCCGATTTAATGATGATGGATGTGGCCATCGGTGAAGCAAAAGGAACTTTCCGACCCATTAGAAAACTTGATGTAAAAGATGAAGCCAATTTTTATATAGACAAAAGTGATAGTATTGCCGAGACTTTGCTAACCAATCTAGGCTTTTTAGAAAAAGGAACTATTGGCATAGCATTCATAACATTGATAGGTGCTGCTATTGGCTTGATGAATATTATGTTGGTGGCGGTAAATGAACGTACCAAGGAAATAGGTTTGATAAAAGCTTTAGGTGGTACCAAAGAAGATATACGGGCACAATTTTTATACGAATCAATTTTAATTAGCTTGTTAGGAGCTGTTGTAGGAATAGTTTCAGGTGTTTTACTGGGAAATGTGGTAGCTATTTTATTGAAGACAGGTTTTGTTGTTCCATGGGCTTGGGTTATTGCAGGCATTTTTGTTTGCTCCTTTGTTGGTTTGATGGCAGGGTTGTACCCAGCGTATAAAGCTTCCAAATTAGATCCTATCGTGGCTTTAAGATATGAATAATCAGGCGGTTATGAGAAATTGAAACTGGTTACCCATAGATATTTTCTAAAAATTTGAAGATTTTGTTGATAAAATTGTGCAATTAATACATTTTAGCATCGTAAAAAAATAATTTTAAAATAAAAATTTCGTAAGTTGTAGCTTTCAATTATTTATTTAACTTGTGCCTCTTGTTTTATAGGAAGCTCATTTTTTTAAATACAAAACGATTGCAACAATAAAACAAACATGTATCCTTTATTCAAACTTTAAACAGAAATTAAACTTTTTACAAAACTAAAAATCAGAATTTTATGGCAGAGACTACAGCAACTGTAAAACCAACTACTTCAGTTCAAGCAAAAAAATCAAGCAACATTATTTCTCTTCTGGCTCCATTCTTATGTTTGGCAGCGGGTTATTGCATCTGGCGCTTCGGATTAGGAGCAGGATCTAACTTTGCAGTTGGTGCTGATAACACAGGATTCTGGCCCGATAGGCACGAACCAAAATCAGCATTGAGTAAAATGTACCTGGGAGGAATTATTGTACCGGTGTTAATTGGTACTTTCTTAACCATGTTAACTTTTGTTATCGAAAGATTTTTAACCATTGCAAAAGCAAACGGTACTGGTAACAATGCTGATTTTGTACGTAAAGTACAATATCAATTAGCTAATAAAAATGTAGATGCTGCTTTGGCTGAGTGCGATAAGCAAAAAGGATCTGTTGGTAATGTAATGAAAGCCGGCTTACACCGCTACAAAGAAATGATTACTAACACCGAGTTGAGTACCGAGCAAAAAGTAATTGCTATTCAAAAAGAAGTTGAAGAAGCTACTGCACTTGAATTGCCTATGCTGGAAAAGAATCTGGTATTCCTTTCTACCATTGCATCTTTAGCTACCCTTATCGGACTGTTAGGAACGGTGGTAGGTATGATACGTGCCTTTGCCGGATTAGGTGCCGATAGTGGTGGTGCAAACTCAGCTGCCCAGTTATCAATTGGTATCTCTGAGGCCTTGTATAATACGGCGTTAGGTATTGGTACATCGGCATTTGCCATCATGTTCTATAACATATTTACTACTAAGATTGACGGTATTACTTACGGTATTGATGAGTCTGGTTTTACTTTAACGCAAACTTTTGCTTCTCTATACAAGTAATTGTATGGATTAATGGAAGATTTGCATCTTAGAGAATAATTAAAAACAGATAAATATGCCAAAAGTTAAATTACCACGAAAGAGTACGATCGTTGATATGACGGCAATGTGTGATGTGGCTTTTCTGCTGTTGACATTTTTTATATTGGCAACAAAACAAAAACCACCAGAAGTACTGAGTGTGAAAACACCCACTTCCGTTTCCTCAGAAGCTGCACCGGATAAGTCGATTTTAATTACAATGACTAAAGACGGGAAAGTGTTTTTAATGTTGGGCGATGACACAAAGAAAAAGGAGATTGTCGACGATTTCAATACAACCAGAAATCTACAGCTAACTCCTGCCGAACTGGCTCAATTGAAGAAAGAAGAGTATATCGGACTTCCGATAAATCAACTAAAGTCGTATCTCAATTCCGAGCCGAAAATGTCAGCGGCTTTGATGACAGGAATTCCTGCCGATAGCACCAATAACGAACTGAGCTACTGGATGCGCAGCGTTACTAATGTGTATGCAGGAGAAGACCAGTCGAAGCTGCAGAAGATGATTCTGATAAAGGGAGACGGGGAGGCTTTATACCCGATATTTAAAAATGTAAAAGAGGCCTTAAAAGCTAACGAGATTTATAAATTCAGGATAGTTACCGAAGGCGAAAACGTGCCAATTGGTTCTGAGTTATATAAAACTGGTAAAGAGAAAAAAGGCTAATCATTAAGTTATTAAAATAAAAAAGAATTACTATGGCAGAAATGGATGTGTCGTCAGGTGGAAGTCACAAAAAAGGACCTGGCGTAAAAAAATCGAAAAAACTTTCTACCCGTGTTGATTTGACTCCCATGGTTGACCTTGGGTTTCTGTTGATTACATTCTTTGTGTTTACAACTACCATGAGTCAGAATACAGCCATGGCCATGAATGAGCCAAAGGATGATAAGGAGAAACAGATGAAAGTAAAAAACTCAGGTGCCATGACTATTTTATTAGGCAAAGGCAACCAGGTATATTATTACTATGGGCAATTAATGCCTGAGACGATCAGCCAGGAATTTAAAAGCACCACATTTAAAGGAATTCGTTCTTTGATTTTGGCGAAGAAAACAAGTACCAATATTGATGATTTGATGTACATCATTAAGTCAGATGATCAATCAACCTTTAAAAACGCAATTGATATTCTAGATGAAATGCAAATATGCACGGTTCCGGCCGGGCACTATGCCGAAGTACCAATGGTTCCCGTAGAAAAAATGCTAATCAGTGAAACTGAAAAAGCAAATGGTATTCAGTAAGATTTATGGAAATTGATTGAGTTTTGAATCTAATTAATAAACAAGATTATAATGGAAGCAAATAAAATTTTAGGTGCCGATGTTCTGGATATCATTTTTGATGGCAAAAATAAGGAGTATGGGGCTTATCAGTTAAGGAAGTCGTATAAAAAAACCCTTTCCAAGGCATTAATTATTACCGGCTCTGCATTATTATTAATATTACTGGGAACAATTTTCGCCAATATCATTGATAAGAATTCAGATAAAAAAGTCTTTAAGACGGTGGATACCGAAATGGCCAAATTGAAGGCAGAAGAGCCACCACCACCACCACCACCGCCGCCACCACCACCAGAACCACCACCACCACCGGAAATTAATCAGGTTAAGTTTACACCTCCTAAAATTGTAAAAGATGAAGAGGTTAAACCTGAAGAAAAGATTCAGGAAATAAAGGAAGATCAGGTGATTAGTACAAAAACTGTAGAGAGTGAAAACAAAGTACAGATAGTACAGGCTCCGGTGGAAGAAAAAGGAACCCAGGTTGTGGAAGTAAAGAAAGTGGATGATGAGAATAAAATTTTCACTAAAGTGGAAGTAGAAGCTAAGTTTCCTGGTGGCGAAGATGCATGGCGCAACTATTTGAGAAAAACACTGAATGCAAGCACACCTGTTGACTATGGTGCCAGCGGCGGTAAATACACCGTAATTGTAAAGTTTGTAGTTAGTAAAGACGGTAGTTTAAGCGATGTGAAATGTGAGAACGACCCGGGATTTGGAATGTGTGAGGAAGCCGTACGGGTAATTAAAAAAACCCAGAACTGGACCCCAGCCGTTCAAAATGGAAGGAATGTAAATGCTTACCGTCGTCAGCCTATTACTTTCCTAGTTGAAGATTAATTAAGTTAATAACGAGTAGTAATCCCCCGATTTTGTCGGGGGATTTTTTATGGAAATAATTTACTTCCCCATCTCAGTATAAACTTACTATTATGGCAGAAATAGAAACAAGCAGATCGAAAAAGAAAATAAAAAGGTTCAATAAAAAAAGTACAAGGGTTGATTTGACACCGATGGTTGATCTTGGTTTTCTCCTTATTACCTTTTTCGTATTCACCACCACAATGAGCACCCAAACCGCCATGAAAGTGAATATGCCGGTAGAAAGAGATAGTATTAATGATCCCGTTTGCGAATCCTGTGTGCTGACCGTTCTGCTGGAGAAAGATAATAAGATTGCCTATTACGAAGGTGCTGCAGAAAATAATCCGGTTTTAAATGAGACCGGTTATGCTCCCGAAGAAATAAGAAAAGTACTCATTAATAAGATGTATAGAGTTGCAACCGTTAGAGGCAAGAAAGAAGCTTTTATACTCATTATTAAGCCAACAGCATCTAGCTGTTTCAAAAACTTTGTAGATATAACTGATGAAGCAACCATTTGCAACATAGCCCGTTATTATATAGATGAAGTAAGGGAGGCAGATAAACGGTTGTTAGAAAAGAAATTGTAAAGCAAATTTTCTGCATTAGCAATCGCAGGCGGTATCTTTGCCGCATGGCTAGTCAAATTTCGGGATGGGATGATACGATTGTTGCATTGGCAACGCCTTCGGGCATTGGTGCGATAGGTGTTATCCGTTTAAGTGGTGCCAAAGCCATTGATATTGTCAACGAACTTTTTCCTTCAAAAGATTTAGCAACTCAAAAAACGCATACCATTCATGTAGGGTTTATTAAAGAGGATAAAGTAGATATCGATGAAGTGGTTGTGTCTTTGTATAAAAATCCAAAAAGTTACACTGGCGAAGATGTGATAGAGATTGGATGCCATGGGAGTCCGTTTGTACAACAACAGGTTATACAGGCCTGTATACACAAAGGAGCACGCCTTGCAAAAGCCGGCGAATTTACCCAACGTGCTTTTCTAAATGGGAAGCTTGATCTCACCCAGGCCGAAGCAGTGGCTGATATCATAGCTTCCAATACTGCGGCATCGCAAAAAACAGCCTTGCACAATATGCGTGGAGGCTTTAGCCATATTCTAAAAGAACTCAGAGAAAACCTCATTCAGTTTTCTGCATTGATAGAACTGGAATTGGATTTTAGCCAGGAAGATGTAGAGTTTGCCGATCGTGGAAAATTTTACGAATTGATAAATACTGCGACAATAGTCACCACAGATTTACTTCAATCTTTTAAATTGGGGAATGTGATTAAGAACGGAGTAAGTGTTGCTATTATTGGTAAACCCAATGCTGGCAAAAGCACATTGCTAAATACATTGCTGAATGAGAACAGAGCCATCGTTAGTGAAATTGCTGGCACCACCCGTGACACAGTTGAAGAAGTAATTAATATAGATGGAATCCTGTTCCGGTTAATAGATACAGCCGGCATACGTGAACACAGCACCGATGTAATTGAATTAATCGGAATTGAAAAGACAAGAGAAAAAATAAGACAATCGGATGAAGTGATTTACTTGTTTGATGTTAATACCGAAACAGTAGAAGATATTTTAACATCTAAAAAACTAATTGAGGAAACTAATAAAAATTTTATCCTTGTTGGCAACAAAACCGATTTGGCGGGAGAAGAAAATGCTGCTTCAAAATTTGCAAGCCACGATATTATTTTTATTTCGGCAAAAGGCATTTCTAACATTGATAGTTTGAAAGATAGTCTCGTAAATAAAGTTGTTCAGGGAAATATTAATACCGAGAATACCATCATCACCAACACAAGACACTACGAAGCTTTAAAAGAAGTTGACAAATCGTTGGCCGATATAAAAGCCGGATTAGACAACAATATTCCCGGCGACCTGCTAGCGCTGGATATAAGGCGCTGTCTGCATTACATCTCAGAGATTACTGGAGATATTTCAAATGAAAACGTGCTCGATTACATATTTTCTAAGTTCTGTATCGGAAAGTAACTTGCTAAAACTTAAAATACACAAACAGTCTTCCAAAATTCTTACTGTCGTTTTCAATACGATGGTATAACGGTTTGATATGTGGGAGTTGCAAAAAGCGCTGCACTTTCTTTTTTAATTGTCCACTTCCTTTGCCGGGTATAATTTCTACCTCTTTTATTTTTTTATCAATGGCATCTTCAAAAGCCTGTAGCAGCGCTTTGTCTATCGCTTTGCTGTTATTGTATATATCGTGCAGGTCAACTTTAATTTTTGCCATAGTTAATGAGAAAGTTAAAAATCTGAAATCCGAAATCTGAAATCCCAAATGCTTAAATTAATTTAATCCCATCCTTCTCAAAACTAATCTTTCGCTGTTTGTATAAATTACCCGTCGTCATTTTAAACGTCTTCTTACTCATGGCAAAAAACGAATAAATTTCATCGGGATCACTCTTATCATGGTAAGGGAGGAAGCCGTCATTCTCCTTTAATAAGCGTAATATTTTTTCGGTAGCGTCTTCAACTCTGTTGTAGCCAGGCTTTCCGGCGGCCACATCAATGCGGTACCGCTCGTCACCTGTTTTGTCTTCGGGATATATTTTTTTAATGAATCCCTGAAATTTATCTCCTTCGGTTATATCTCGGTAAATTTCATTGTGGTGCAAAACACCAGTGTGTAGGTTGTTGATAATAACCACATAGCCAATATCAGTTCGGCGGTAAACAATCAGGTCAACTATTTCTAATTCCTTAACTGTTAATTCTTCATTACTTAAAAAAGGGTCAATCTTTTCCGTAGCAGCCAGCCTACCTGTTTGTTCATCTAAATAAATTTTCACCAGATATTCACCATTCGGCATCATACCTTGTTGTTGTTTAGAGGTGGGTACAAACATGTCCTTCATCAATCCATTATCTAAAAAAGCGCCCTGTGGGGTTACACTTACCGTTCTCAGCTTTACAATATCACCCAAAATACCTTTTGGTTTTTGAGTTGTTGCTATCAGCCTGTCTTCGCCATCATGGTATAAAAAAACCGTCAAGTCATCGTCAATTTTTGTATCGGCAGGCACAAAACGTTTAGGAAGTAAAATACCTTCTGCACCGTCATCCAGATAAACACCAAAATCAACTTCCCGTATTACTTTTAAATTATTGTATTCGCCAACTTTTATCATATCACTTAATTAAATATACCTATTGCTAAATGGCGCAAAGATACTGCTTACGTTAGTCAGGATGCTTAAATACATTATCTTCACGTGATTTTAAAAACAATAATACATTGAAGTTTACAGATTTTGGATTCGACCAGCGATTGATGGATGGAATTGATGCCTCAGGCTATGAAAACGCAACTCCTGTTCAAGAACAAGTTATTCCGCTGATTATGGCAGGAAAAGATGTGATTGCATCGGCGCAAACCGGTACCGGTAAAACAGCTGCATTTCTACTGCCGCTTATAAATAAGATTATAACCGATCCGCATGAGGATCATACTAATAATGCTTTGATCATTGTGCCAACACGTGAGCTGGCTATTCAGATAGCACAGCATATGGAAGGGCTTTCTTACTTCACTTCAGTAAGCTCTATTGCTGTTTATGGCGGTGGCGATGGCAATGCATTTGTGCAGGAGAAGAAAGCATTAAGCCAAGGCGCCGATGTAGTGATATGCACACCAGGTAAAATGATGGCGCACATCAAAATGGGTTACGTTAAAATGGGCGGACTGAAATACTTGATACTGGATGAAGCTGACCGTATGCTGGATATGGGTTTTTTCGACGACATTATGTTCATCATTGACAGCCTGCCAAAAAAGCGGCAGAACCTGTTATTCTCGGCCACCATGCCTGGTAAAATAAGAGAACTTGCTAGAAAAATATTGCATCAACCAGAAGAAATAAATATTTCCATTAGTAAGCCCCCCGAAAAAATTATACAGGAAGCTTTTGTAGTGTACGATACGCAGAAAATTCCGCTGGTAAAGCATTTGCTGCACAAGAAAGATTTTAAAATGGTATTGATTTTCTGCAGCAGTAAAATTGCAGTTAAAAATCTTACCCGGGATTTAAAGCGTGCGAAATTTCCGGCCGACGAAATTCACAGCGACCTGGACCAGACAAAAAGAGAAGACGTATTGATACAATTTAAAAGTGGCCGGTTACCCATTTTGGTAGCTACCGATATTTTAAGCAGAGGCATCGATATTGATAATATTGATCTGGTTATTAATTACGATGTACCCCACGATGGCGAAGATTATGTACATCGTATTGGCCGTACAGCAAGAGCAGCAGCCGAAGGCACAGCCTATACTTTTGTTACGGTAAAAGAGCAGCGTAAATTTATGGCTATCGAAAAATTACTGGGTAAACCAGTTCCTAAAGCTGAAGTGCCAGCAGAGTTAGGCGAAACGCCGGGGTATAACACGGCTCCGTCTAATGGTCATTCGGGCAATAGGAATTTTAACAAACCAAGACGTTTTCAAGATAAATCGAAGCGGTAAGAATTTAATCTTCCATATTAAACTACCATATTTCCTCTTAGCTGAAATATATTTGTAAAAACAAATCCCATCAGCGCTGTTTCTACCATATTAACCAGTCCCATTGAATATTTAAACGGGGTAACTACTTTTAAAGGCGATCTGCTGCGAAAGGAACTGGAGATTTTTAATTTTAAAGACCTGCTGGAGCATTATCCCTTTAGGCATGTTGATAAAACCAAACTGGATAAAATTGCCGCTCTAACTCCGGGCAACGAATATGCACAAGTAGCCGGAAAAATTACACAGATAGATATTTTGGGCGAAGGCCGCGGCCGCAGACTAACTGCCCGTTTGCAAGATGAAACAGGGGAGATAGAACTGGTTTGGTTTCAAGGCATTAGCTGGATACAAAAAGCAATTGAAGTGGGGCATCAATACTTGGTTTTTGGTAAGCTGGGCTTTTTTATGAGTAAACCTCAGATTGCTCATCCCGAAATTGAAAATTTTACTGCGCAAAAAGCCGACGGTAAATACTACCTGGAACCGGTTTATCCATCCACCGAAAAATTAAAAACAAAAGGCCTTAACGGCAGGTCCATCGGCAAACTAACTTATGCCCTATTACAGATACTTACCGAAAAAGACTTGCCCGAAAATTTACCTGACTCCCTCATTCAGCAATATAAATTTATCAGCCATTTTCAGGCATGCCGGCAAATTCATTTTCCGGCTACTGATAAACATTATCAGCATGCAGTAAGAAGGCTGAAATTTGAGGAACTGTTTTTTGCGCAGTTAAGACTGAACTTAATAAAATCTACCAGGCATCGGTTTAGCAAAGGCCTGGTTTTTGGGCAAGTAGGAGATTTGTTCAACAGTTTTTACAAACAATATCTGCCATTTGAGTTAACAAATGCGCAAAAAAAAGTGTTAAAGGAGATACGCAAAGATGCAGGCAGCGGCAAACAAATGAACCGCCTCTTACAGGGGGATGTGGGCAGCGGCAAAACCATTGTAGCCTTGATGATGATGCTGATTGCGGCCGATAATGATTTCCAGGCGGTGCTGATGGCGCCAACCGAAATTCTGGCGCAGCAACATTTCAACAGCATTACCGAACTTGTAAAAGATATGCCTGTTTGTGTAAAAATGCTCACTGGCTCATCAAAAGGAAAACAACGCAAAGAAGTGCTGCAAAGTTGCGAAGATGGCTCATTGAATATATTGATTGGCACACATGCGGTGATTGAGGATAACGTAGTATTTAAAAATTTAGGTTTTGCTGTTATTGACGAGCAACACAAATTTGGTGTGGCGCAACGGGCACAGTTGTGGAAGAAAAATACCATTCCGCCACATGTACTGGTAATGACGGCAACGCCCATACCTCGTACGCTGGCTTTAACCGCCTACGGCGATTTGGATTACAGTGTGATTGATGAATTGCCGCCGGGCAGACAACCCATCAACACCTTGCACCGTTCCGAAAGTACACGGCCACAGGTAATGGATTTTGTTAAAGAAGAAATAGCAAAAGGGCGGCAGGCCTATATTGTTTATCCGCTCATTGAAGAAAGCAGTAAACTGGATTATGAAAACCTGATGAAGGGTTACGAGGAAGTGAAATCATTTTTTCCGGAACCTAAATACTGGATAAGCATGGTGCACGGAAAACAAAAATCTGATGTGAAAGAAAATAATATGCAACGTTTTTTAAAAGCCGATACGCAGATTATGGTGAGTACAACAGTTATTGAAGTGGGTGTAAATGTACCTAATGCCAGCGTGATGGTTATTGAAAGTTCCGAAAAATTTGGATTATCACAATTGCATCAGCTGCGTGGACGGGTAGGTAGAGGTGCAGAAAAAAGTTTTTGCATATTATTAACAGGCTCAAAAATATCAAACGATGCCCGTGAGCGGTTAAAGGTAATGGTGGCCACAAACGATGGATTTAAGATAGCAGAAAAAGATTTAGAAATACGTGGACCAGGCGACATAGAAGGTACCAAACAGAGTGGGGTATTAAACTTCAAGCTTGCAAACATAGTCAACGATAAGGTGATTTTAGAAGCTGCACGTGAAGCAGCTGAGCATATTTTGGATACCGATCCGGATATGGCCAGCGAATTAAACCTACCAGTTAAACTTTATTTGCAGCAGCAAAAGGGCAAAACGGCCTGGAGTAAAATATCGTAAGTGAATATGACAGATTTATGATAATCCTTAACACGGGATTTATCGCATTATTTCAGTAAATTGTAAAAAAGAACCTGTTGAAAATCTCTATCCAAATAAAGTACTGTATTATTTTGTTCACCACTGTATTGTTTTTAAACAATGCTTATGCCCAAATGGAGTTTATTCAAAATAAAGGCCAGTGGGACAGTCGTGTAGAATATCGGGGCGATTTCTCTACTGGGTCTTTCTTTCTAGAAAATCAGGGTTTTACGGTTATGTTGCATAATGCAGATGATCTAAAAAACGTTTCAGATCAGATGCATGGACATAATCCCAATACAGCTACAACTGGCCAGCCCCTCATTTTAAATTCACATGCATATAAAGTAAAGTTTTTAGGTGGCAATTCATTTACTGCTAACATTCCCGATAAAATTCAGCCTTACCATAATAATTATTTTATGGGTAACGATGAATCTAAATGGGCATCTGATTGTAAAATTGCCCAGGCAGTTACTTATAAAAATATCTATCCAAATATTGATGTTCGTTATTATAGCGATGCCAATAAAATGAAGTACGATATCATCGTCCATCCCGGCGGTAACATTAATGCTATTGCCATGCAATACAGCGGTGTTGATAAAATTCAGGTAAAAAATAAAGAGCTGCTCATCAAAACATCCGTTGGCGAAATAAAAGAATTATATCCTTACAGTTACCAGGCAACTGCCGATGGACGTAAAACAGTAGATTGTAAATACGTTGTAAAAAACAGTATCGTAAGGTTTAATGTAGATGATTATGACCCCAAATCAACAGTTGTTATTGACCCCACTTTAATTTTTTCAACTTTTACCGGTAGTACAGCCGACAACTGGGGTTATACTGCCACACCGGGTAACGATGGTAGTTTTTATGCTGGAGGTATTGCCTTTGGTACAGGATATCCGGTTTCGCCGGGAGCCTATCAAACCGTATTTGGCGGGGGCGTAAATGAAGATAATACTGGTCCTTATGATATGGCTATCATTAAGTTTTCATCCACCGGTAATAACCGATTATATGCCACTTATCTTGGTGGCTCGGGCAATGAGCAACCGCACAGTATGATTTGCGACGCTCAGGGTAACCTTATAATCGCCGGCAGAAGCGCCTCGGGCAATTATCCCAAAACTGTTCCTCAGATAGGGCCTGGCGGCGGATATGATTTGGTAGTTACCAAGTTAAATGCCACCGGAGCAGCTATATTAGGCTCTGTAAAAATGGGTGGCAATGGCGATGAGTCTGTAAATATCAGAGGTAAATATGTAGCGCCAGACGGACCTGATGTTACCCGCCGTAATTATGGCGATGATGCCCGGAGTGAAGTAATTCTGGATGCTGCTGGTAATATTTGCTTGGCATCATGCAGCAAATCATCCAATTTTCCAGTTACACCAGGTACGCCTATTCAGGAAATATTTGGAGGGGGTAGGCAAGATGGAATTATTGTAAAATTTAATGCAGGCCTCAGTGCAGTTTTATTCAGCACTTATTTTGGAGGATCGGGCGATGATGCCTGTTTTGTGTTAAGTCAAGACCCAATATCCGGTGATTTATTTGTTGGTGGCGGAACCAACAGCACAAATTTACTTGGAGATAAAACCGGTGTTTTGCAAAGTACATTTCAGGGCGGCGAATGTGATGGATTTGTAACAAGGATAAAAAATGACGGTTCGGGTATCGTAAAAACAACTTACCAAGGCACAAGCGGTAACGATCTTGTTTATGGCGTACAGTTCGATAAACTAGGCTTTCCATATATCATGGGCACCACAACCGGTAGCTGGACGGTGGTAAATGCTTCGTTCAGTAATCCTGGTTCCAAACAATTCATCAGTAAACTGAAACCCGATTTGTCGGCCTATGTGTACTCAACTGTTTTTGGCACTAGTGCAGCTGTGCCTAATTTATCGCCCATTGCATTTTTAGTAGATAGGTGCCAGAATGTTTATGTATCTGGCTGGGGCGGCGGAATTAATAATCTAAAACTATTCCCATCTGCTGGCACCGGCGGAATGCCTGAGGTAAATCCATTGCCTAATATTCCTGCACCCGACGGCGCCGATTTTTATTTCTTTGTATTGGAGAAAAATGCACAAAGCCAGTTATTTGGCAGCCATTTTGGGCAAAATGGAAGCGTGGGCGACCATGTAGATGGTGGCACCAGCCGTTTTGATGCAAACGGTGTTATTTATCAGGGCATATGTGGTTGCGGAGCCAATGGGTCTTTATTTCCTACAACGCCGGGATCTTGGTCACGTTCTAATAATTCAATCAATTGTAACGAAGCGGCTGTAAAAATAGAAATGAATTTTGCGGGGATAGGCGCCAGTGTGAAAGCTACCATTAATGGAATTGTTGATACCATCGGTTGCGTACCACTGGATGTTAGGTTTACCGATACGCTTGCAAAGGGTAAAAGCTATGTGTGGGTTTATAATGACCCCTTCAGCACTGTGCAAAGAGATACGACATATGCTCCCTTAAATAGTGTTATCCATACTTATAACCAAGTAGGTAGTTACAGACTTATGCTTATCTCAATTGACTCTGCAACCTGCAATATTGCCGATACTGCCTATGTAACCGTAAAAGTGGGGAACAACGAAATTGATGTTGATTTTAATTTTTTCAAATTAGACTCCTGCAACAGCTTACGTTACCAATTTAATAACTTAACAACGGCTGTTCTTCCAAACTATAATAATAGATCATTTTTATGGGATTTTGGAGATGGCTCACCCAAAGTAAGATCGAACTTTGGCCCCATCATTCATACTTTTCCATCGGTAGGTAGCTACGACGTAGTGCTGATAACAGACGATACTACTTTCTGTAATGCGCCCGATACAGCTAAGAAAACGGTGCGTATCAGCCCTAATGTAAAAGCAATATTTACAACACCAGGCAGGGGTTGTGTACCATACGATGCACAATTTAAAAACATTTCTTTGGGTGGCACCGACTGGCTTTGGGAATTTGGCGATGGTGCAACGTCTACTTTATTTGAACCAACTCATACATACAGCAGCACAGGTTCCTATAATGTACGTTTGATAGCGATTGATACTAGTACCTGTAACAAACGGGATACCTCGGCTTATTTTACAATCACGGTCTTTCCCATACCTACTGCTAGGTTCTCCTGGACGCCCAATCCGCCACAGGAAAATACTATAACTAGGTTTAATAATTTGTCAATTGGAGCCAACAGGTATTTGTGGGATTTTGGCGATGGAGAAAACTCCACGCTTACTAATCCTACTCATCAGTACAATGCTACCGGAATTTTTCGGACAACCCTGTATGCTTTTAATGCGGCTGATTGTGTTGATAGTTTAACATTAGATGTTCCAATCATTATTGTTCCGTTACTGGATGTACCTAATGCATTTACACCAGGCAGGTTTGGTAAAAATGCTCAGGTAAAAGTTGAAGGTTTTGGAATTGGCAAAATGAACTGGAAAATTTACAACAGATGGGGGCAGGTAGTTTTTGCAACAGCCGACAGAAATCAGGGTTGGGATGGCACGTTTAAAGGAGCATTGCAGCCCATGGATGTTTACACTTATACATTGGATGCAGAATTTACAGACGGTCAGAAGCTGAGAAAAACGGGAGATATCAGTTTATTGCGATAAGAAAAAAAGAAAGAAGATGTTGAAAAAAATAAAAATATTAACGGTTATAGTTTTCACCTTGCAGATTAATAGCTTGCTGGCACAGGATCTTCATTTTTCACAATTCTTCAATTCGCCATTAACTACCAATCCGGCAAATACCGGTTTTATACCCGATGCCGACTATCGTATTGGCGCCAATTATCGTAATCAGTGGAGTTCCATCATGTCGTCGCCCTATAAAACAATAAGCGTATTTGGGGATGCACAGGTTTTAAGAGACCGGCTGGAAAATGGTTGGCTTGGTTTGGGCGCTGTTTTACTAAACGACCAAGCCGGTAGTGGAAGTTTAACTAGTACAAAAATTTATGGATCGGTTGCCTATCACCAAATGCTTGGCTTAAGCAGTCTGGTTTCTGCAGGCTTTAATATTGGCTGGGCAAATAAAAGTATCAACCCTTCAAAACTCAAATTCCCCGATCAGTTTGACGGTAAGTTTTTCGATAATACTTTACCCACGTCGGTTGTCTTAACAAACACAAACGTTGGATATCTGGATGTGCATGCCGGTATGAACTATGCCTATTTTCCCGATGAGAATGTGTACATCAATGCAGGTTATTCTATTCAACATGTAAACAGGCCACGTGAAACTTTCTTTGCAGATAATACCAATCAGGGGCGCATTCCTTTCCGTCAGTCGGCTTTTGTAAATGCTATTTTAAAGGTTAACGATCGTTTAATTGTAAACCCCAACGCCTATTTTACCACGCAGGCAAAAGCAACCGACTTGGTATTTGGCCTCAACGCAAATTATAACCTAAGTGAGTTTGGCGAAAAACAATTGTTGGCAGGTGTGTATTACCGCTTGGGCGATGCAGTGGTACCTATGGTTGGTTTTGAATTGAAAAATATTCAATTTGCTTTCAGTTACGATGTTACACTTTCATCGCTCAGTAAATACAATGGGTATCGTGGCGCCAGCGAATTCAGCATCATCAAGAAAGGATTTTATCCTGATAATGTTGACAGACAATCTCTCTGTCCTAAGTTTTAAATGCTGATTTTATCAAATCACTATTTTATCCGATTTTTGCACAAATAAAATTACATGCACGTCGAGGCTGAAGGAAAGAACAATGCAATAAAATGTATCGAACAATTTAAAACTATTGTAGGCGAAGCTTTTGTTTTTATTGATGAGGAAAGTTTGAATAACTATGCCCACGATGAAACCGAGAATCTTCACTTTTTGCCGGATATTGTAATTAAGCCACAATCAGTTGTTGAGATTAGCGCCATCATGAAAATCTGCAACGAGCAATTGATACCTGTTACGCCACGTGGCGCCGGTACAGGCCTCAGCGGTGGAGCCTTACCACATTTGGGTGGTGTGTTGTTATCCATGGAACGTATGAATTCAATTATACAAATTGATGAACGCAACCTGCAGGTTACCACCGAGCCGGGGGTAATTACAGAAGTATTGCAGGATGCGGTTAAAGAAAAAGGATTGTTTTATCCACCAGATCCCAGCAGCCGAGGCAGTTGTTTTATTGGCGGCAATATTGCAGAAAACAGCGGCGGTCCTAAAGCGGTAAAATACGGCGTGGTAAAAGATTATGTGCTCAATTTAGAAGTGGTACTACCCACCGGCGAAATTATTTGGACCGGTGCCAATGTGTTAAAAAATTCCACTGGGTATAATTTAACACAATTAATAGTTGGCAGCGAAGGAACTTTGGGCATTGTTACAAAGATTGTATTAAAGCTCTTGCCATTTCCAAAATATGATTTGCTGATGCTGGTGCCTTTTAATTCTTTGGAGAAGGCAGGCGAAGCAGTCAGTGCAATTTTTAGAGCAGGTTTTACACCCAGTGCGATGGAACTGGTCGAAATAAATGCTTTGAAAATTGTAAGTCGTTTTGTTGACAGTACTGTGGTACCGGTTACTGATGAAATGGAAGCGCACCTAATTATTGAGGTTGATGGAAATCACCTAGATACTTTGATGAGTGAGATGGAAGCCATTTCGGAATTGCTTTTACAATTTGATTGCGGCGATGCGTTTTTTGCAGATGATGCCCAGCAAAAAGCTGAGTTGTGGAAATTGAGAAGAAGAGTTGCCGAAGCCGTTAAAATTGATGGATATACCATTGAGGAAGATACAGTGGTGCCTAGGGCCGAATTGCCGGCACTGATAAGGGGAGTAAAAGCTTTGGGGAAGAAATATGATTTTGAAGTAGTTTGTTACGGCCATGCAGGCGATGGTAACCTGCATATCCGTATTAAAAAACCGGGCAGTATTTACAGTTTGAATAATCCAGCTGTAATCCCAGCATTAAAAGCGTTGTTCGAACTGGTGAAATCTTTAGGTGGTACCATCAGCGGCGAACATGGTATCGGCCTCATTCAAAAAGAATATATGCATATTGTTTTTGATGAAGCAAATCTAAAGTTGATGAAAGGAATTAAAAAAGTATTTGATCCTAATAATATTTTAAACAGTGGAAAAATTTTTGACATGGTCTGACGCCCTCGTCTGACCATGAAAAAATTCTTAAAAGCGCTTTATGTTTTTAAACTGATTAAACCTTAAAAAGGAATACTAATCAAACAATATTTAATCAAAAAATAAAAAGTAACTATGAAGAAAATTTTCATTGTTTTAGTACTCGTTGTTGGATGTTTTGTGGCCAATGCGCAAAAGGAAAAAGATGAAGAGCAGAAAGGAGGATTTAAAAAAGAAAACCTTTTTGTAGGAGGAGATATTGCACTTGGATTTAGCAGCTCTTATACAAATCTAGGCGCAAGTCCTTATTTTGGATATAGCATCAACAAATATGTTGATGTTGCCGCATCGTTTAACTTTAATTATATCTCTCAGCGGATTAATGATGGCTTTACCGATTATGGCGATAAAGCTCGGCAAACTGTTTATGGGCCTGGCGCATTTGTAAGGGTTTTTCCAATTAAGTTTTTATTTGCCCAGGCTGGGTACGAGCATAATTTTGTGCGGATAAAATATATTTCCGGACAGAATTCACCTTATATGCCTTATACCGACCATGTTGATGCAAATAGCTTCTTGGTGGGTGCCGGCTTTGCTGGTGGTAGAGATCAGTACAACAAAAGTTTCTACTATTTTTCAGTTTCTTGGGATTTAATCCGAAACGATAACTCTCCTTATGTAGATGGCTTAGGAAGGGCTGTGCCTATTATTAAGGCTGGATACAATATTGCATTATTTCAGGGTGGAGGCAGAAGGCGCTAAAAATTACAGATAAGCAGATAACTCATCTGCTGAATTGATGATAATCAATTTGTCTTCAATTTTGCCGTAGAGAAAATCCTCATCCTGCATGGTTTGTGCAAAAGCAAATAAATGATCGTAAAAACCAGCCGTATTCAAAATGAATATTTTTTTATCATGAATGCTAAGCTGGTTCCAGGTAAGCATTTCAAAAAATTCGTCCATAGTGCCATAGCCGCCGGGTAAAATGATGGCAGCATCACATCTTTCGTATAGCATCTTTTTACGGGTGTGCATGTTTTCAACAATGATTAGCTCTGTAATGCCATCATGATGATGTTCTCTGTCTTTCAATATTTCGGGAATGATGCCCACCACTTTTCCATTTTTTTCAAGTACGGCATTTGATACCGCACCCATAATTCCCTTATTTCCGCCTCCGTAAATCAGCGTAATTTTTTTTGAGCCTAGTAAATGCCCCAGTGCTTCTGCTTCGGCAACAAACAAAGGGTTATTACCCGTTTTAGAACCACAAAAAACTGCAAGTGAATTTATCTTCATAAAACTTTATCTATTAATTACCCGCAAAGACACGATATTTTCTTTATTTTACGGGATTATTTTTAAGTAAACATTTGCTATGTCTCCAATACTGTTATTCTCCTTTGTTATCGGCTATTTTGTTTTATTGCTGGTAGTTGCGTATTTCACTTCAAAAAATTCTAACAACGATTCGTTTTTTATCGGCAATCGAAAGAGTAACTGGATGCTGGTTGCCTTTGGCATGATTGGTACTTCGCTGAGTGGCGTAACCTTCGTAAGTGTGCCGGGCACGGTAGGAGATTTTACCGGCGATGTATTTAAAGGCTTTGGTTATTTCCAGGTTGTCATCGGTTATTTTCTAGGATATTTTGTGATTGCCTATGTATTGCTGCCATTGTATTACAGGCTTAATCTAACGTCAATATATAATTATCTGGAGGAACGATTTGGATTTTTCTCCTACAAAACCGGCTCGTTGTTTTTTATTCTGTCCCGCACTATTGGTGCAACTGCACGGCTTTACCTAGTTATAAATGTTTTGCAGATATTTATCTTGGACCGCATGGGCATCTCATTTACGGTAACAACGCTTATTATTTTGGTAATGATACTGCTCTACACTTTTGAGGGCGGCGTAAAGACAATTGTATATACCGATACTTTACAAACTTTGTTGATGCTGGTGGGGCTAGCCGTTTGTATCATTTATATACTTACCAATCTGAATCTAAATTTTGGTACAGCACTTGATACATTGAGTGTAAGCGGCTACACCCATATTTTTAATACTGATATTGGTAGCAAAGGATTTTTTCTGAAACAAATCATCGGCGGGGCTTTTATTGCCATTGCTATGACCGGTCTGGATCAGGAGATGATGCAGAAAAATATCAGCGTAGAAAAACTCAAGGACTCTCAAAAGAATATGATCACATTCAGCACGGTGATTGTGTTGGTTAATTTCTTATTTCTGCTGTTGGGAGGTATTTTGTATTTGTACATTTTGCAAAATGGAGGAGAGTATGATGGAAAACAACTGTTGCTGAATGGTAAAAACGTAATAGGCGATGATTTGTTTCCAACGGTAGCACTGCAGTTACTGCCACAGGCGGTAAGTATTATTTTTATCATTGGTTTAATCTCTGCTTTGTTTCCAAGTGCTGATGGAGCACTCACAGCACTTACCTCTTCATTCTGCATTGATATGCTTGGACTGAAACGAAGAAATGACTGGGATGAGAAGAAGAAAAAAAGAGTCAGGCTTACTGTTCATTTTACTTTTGCATTGATATTTTTTCTCTGCATTCTTGCGTTTAAAGAAATTAATAATAAATCTATCATTTATGTGATACTGGATCTGGCTGGTTATACCTATGGTCCGTTGCTGGGTTTATTTGCATTTGGCATACTAACCAAAAGGCAAATTAAAGATGGAATTATTGTAACCATAATTTGTTTACTGGCGCCTATATTAACGTATTTGCTTAGAGAGAACTCTGCTGCATTACTTGGTGGATATCAAGTTGGAATCGAATTGCTAATAATCAATGGTCTTTTCACATTTCTAGGATTGTGGATTATCTCTAACAAGCAAAAATCAAATCCGGATACTTCCGAAATAAAAATGTAATTTTATAAAGTTAGTAAGTGCCATCCGTCACATTAATAAATGTGCAGGATGGCATTATGTTTTTGAAACTGAATAATTTTTAATGGAACTTGTTAGTACAAAAGCTGAACAATATGCAAAGGCAAATACATCACTGCTAGATGACGTGTTGCAGGAAATAGAGGCTTATACGAATGCCAATCATCCGCATGCACAAATGCTCAGCGGACATGTGCAGGGAAAAGCGTTGGAATTATTCAGCAGTATGATACAACCCAAACGAATTTTAGAAATTGGAACTTTCACTGGCTTTAGTGCATTGTGTTTGGCAAAGGGTTTGCAGCCCGGAGGAAAATTGCATACAATTGAATTGCGGGACGAAGATGCTCAAACTGCAAAACAATATTTTACAATAGCAGCTATGAATGACAAAATTGAGTTACATGTTGGCGATGCGTTAAAAATAATTCCTGCCATTACAGAAACATGGGATTTAGTTTTTATTGACGCCGATAAAGTGAACTATATTAATTATTACGAATTAACTTTGCCCGCAGTAAAAAAGGGTGGGTGGATACTGGCAGATAACGTGCTTTTTCATGGTGAGGTTTTACAAAGTGAAGTGAAAGGTAAAAATGCCAAAGCGATGATTGCATTTAACGAGCATGTTAAAAACGACGACCGAGTAATACAAGCCATGCTCACAATAAGAGACGGTCTCTTATTAATTCAAAAAAAATAAAATGAAACAACTTTTTATAACACTGATAATTTTCACTGCTGGCTTTTCTGTTTCGGCACAAAGAACTTCGGTGGAAGAATATATTGAGCAGTTTAAAACAACTGCTATGAACGAGATGCGTCGCTCGGGTGTGCCTGCTTCCATCACGTTGGCGCAGGGTATTTTAGAATCGGAGAGTGGCAACAGCGAGCTGGTAAAAAAATCGAACAATCATTTTGGCATTAAATGTAAAAGCAGCTGGGCTGGCGAAAGTGTAACGCATGACGATGACGCAACCGGCGAATGTTTTCGTGCTTATACCAATGCCGATGACAGTTACCGCGACCACAGCAATTTTTTAAAAGTTAATAAAAGATACAGTTCGCTTTTTGATTTGGATCCTGCGGATTATGCTGGCTGGGCAAAAGGGCTAAAAAAAGCAGGTTACGCAACTAATCCAAGGTATCCGGATTTGCTGATAAAATATATTCAACAATATAATTTGCAGGAGTATAGTTTGGCAGTTATTAATAAACTGCCCGAAATGGATTTAGCTAAAATTGTTGCAGAAAAGAATACCATTCCTACTGAAATTAAAGAAGACAAGGAGCCAAAGGTAGCTACCAATATAGCCAATGATGTTGAACCAGTCGCACAAATCAGCATTAATAAAACCAAATGCATTTTTGCAAAAAAAGGTACTTCTTTGTTGGTGATAGCCAGTAATAATAATATCAGCTTAAGTAAACTGATGGACTTTAATGATATGACAGAGGAGGGGTTACTGAGTAAAGACCAATATATTTATCTGCATAAAAAATCAAAAACCGGGGAGAAAGAATTTTACCTCGTACAAGCAGGTGAAACGTTGCAGGATGTTGCGCAGAAAAATGGTATTCAATTAAAGTACCTGCTGGAGTATAATAATTTAAATGCTGGGGCCAAATTAAACGCAAACAGTAAATTGTTTTTACAGCCGTTGGATAAAACCAAAACAGCTAATTCGGAATCAAAAAATGAAAAAGTTCACAGGGTTGAGCCGAAGGAAGGTTTGTACGCTATTGCCCGTAAGTATAACGTAACTGTGCAGCAGTTAAAGGACTGGAATAAACTAGAGTCGGACGAACTACAGATTGGCCAGGAAATAATTGTAACAAAATAAATAAGGAAAAGATGATCATTCAGGTACTAGACAAAAAATTTAAACCCTATATAAAGGCTGAAGAAATTCAGCAACAGATAAATAAACTGGCAGCTCAGATTAATGTTGACTATGCAGATAAGAAGCCATTGTTCATTGCCATCTTAAACGGCTCTTTTATGTTTGCTTCCGACTTGTTTAAAGAACTAACCATTGAGGCAGAAATATGTTTCATTAAACTGGCTTCATATAAAGGCACTAAATCTACCGGCAACGTAATTACTTCAATCGGTTTAGATGAGCCGCTGAAAGACCGGCATGTTATCATTGTGGAAGATATTGTGGACACAGGTAAAACTTTGCATGAGTTTTTGCCCCAGTTGGTTAATCAGCAGCCAGCCAGCTTAAAAATTGCGGCATTGTTACATAAGCCCGAAGCGCTAGTACATCCGCTAGCAATCGACTACATTGGCTTTAATGTGCCCAATAAATTTTTACTTGGTTTTGGACTAGACTATGATGGCCTGGGCAGAAATTTAAAAGAAATTTACCAGTTGGTGGAGTAAAGGATTGGGCAGCGGAACAGGATTAAAGTATATCTTAGTACAGGGTATTTTACCTGGTAAATAATTTGCTGCTATTGAAAAGGTACTTTTTGTATATCATATTGCTGTTAACGGCATTTAATGTAAATGCCCAGTACTATTTACGCGGAGAAATTAAAGACGAGAAAAACCAACCACTTCAGAATGTAAAAATTCTCCTTCATTCAAATAAGCAATATTATTTTTCGGGCTCTTATGGAGGCTTTGGAATAACAACCAATGCTTTAAACGATTCCATGTCGGTAAGTCTGGATGGTTACGAACCACAAAAAGTAAAAGTAAACAGCGAGCAATGGCAGTATATTACGCTCAAGGTACTTCCATCGGTAGTAAACAGTAACCGGCCTAAACTTATTTCGGTTACAAAAAATCTGGAACAAAATAACCGGCTAAAATGGTATGTAAATGAGGAGACTTATTTTCAGCTGGTTGAAAATGAGTATGTGAATGCATATAAATTTCCCAATACGGGATTTTCTCTAAACGTTAATAAGGCTTCTTATAGTAATGTTCGTCGTTTTATTAATGCCGAAACTACAGTGCCGCCCGATGCGGTACGTACTGAGGAAATGGTCAATTATTTTAACCTGCATTATAAGGAACCGCAAAATGGCAACCTTTTTAATTTCGAATCTCAGCTTACTTCCTGTCCGTGGAATACGGAAAAACAGTTACTCCTGTTAAATATCAGCGCAAAAAAACTGGATTTACATATGGTGCCGCCGGGCAACTTTGTTTTTTTGATTGATGCATCGGGCAGTATGGATAAACCTAATAAATTGCCTTTGCTGAAAGCGGCATTTCAAATTTTTGTAAAAAATCTAAGATCTGTTGATACAGTTTCCATTGTTGCCTATGGAGGTACTGTTGGCATCAAGTTGCAACCAACAGGAGGAGCCGAAAAAGAGAAAATATTAAAAGCAATTGAAGAGTTAGAAGCACTTGGCGATACGCCCGGTGAAGCTGCCCTGATGACAGCCTACGCTTTAGCAAGAAGTACATTTAATAAAAATGGCAGCAACCGTGTTATATTGGCTACCGACGGCGATTTTAATGTGGGTCTTACCTCGGATAAAGCAATGGAAGATTTGATAACCAAAGAGCGGCAGAGTGGTGTGTATCTCACCTGCCTGGGTGTGGGGATGGGTAACTACAAAGATTCGAAAATGCAATCGCTTGCAAATAAGGGAAACGGAAACTATGCTTATTTGGATGATATATATGAAGCCGAAAAAGTTCTAGTAAAGGAACTTACCCAAACCTTTTATGCTGTTGCCGATGATGTGTTTATGAATTTGAAGTTTAATGCTAATCTTGTAAAAGAGTACCGTTTAATTGGATTCGACAACAGAAGAGATGCAGTAGCCGACAGTAGCATTGATTTGGAGGGAGGCGAAATTGGAAGCGGTAATAGTGTATTGGCAATTTTTGAAATTGTACCTGCCAGCGACAAACTTTTTAAACCTGATACTTTTCCAAAAGATGTGGTTGCCGATATTGAAACACACTACAGCCTTTGCGATGATACCACTCATTTACTGATGATAACGCCTGCAATGGCCAATTATGTTGAATTTAGTGGTATCGACAAAGACCTTCAGTTTGCTGTTGCAGTTGCTATGTTTGGTCTTAAAGTAAAACAATCCAGATATATTAAACAGGCAGAGTGGTTCGACATACAAAGAATCGCTGCAGAGTCATACGATCCGCAAAGTTACCTGCAAACCGAGTTCTTAAAACTGGTTGATAAGGCAATAGAAGTTTACTCGCCCAGAAAGAGGAAGAAAAATAAGACCAGGGGTCACTAAGAAAACATCTCCCTTACCTTATCAAAAAACGACTTGTCATTTTTATCAGGCCTAGGTTGAAAATTTTCTGAATCCTTTAATTTTTCAAGAATTTCTTTTTCTTCGGATGATACGTGCTGCGGAGTCCAAACATTTATCTGTATCAACTGATCCCCTTTTTCGTAACTGTTTACATTAGGAAAACCCTTTCCTTTAAGTCTGAAAATTTTTCCACTTTGTGTTCCTGGCGGAATTTTTATTTTGGCCCTGCCATCAATAGTGGGCACTTCAATATGGGTTCCAAAAACAGCATCAGGTATTGAAATATGCAGGTCGAAAGCTACATTCAAGCCATCTCTGTGTAATTGCGGATGCGATTCTTCTTCAATCAATACAATCAAATCACCAGCCGAGCCACCACGTTCTCCTGCGTTACCTTTGCCGCTCAAACTTAGCTGCATGCCTTCCTGCACACCAGCCGGTATATCAATTGTTACGGTTTCTTCTCCGTAAACTCTTCCATCGCCTTTGCAGGCTGTGCATTTATGGGTCACAGTGCTGCCTTCGCCACTACAAGTGGGGCAGGTGGTAACCGTTTGCATCTGACCTAAAAAAGTATTTTGTACCCTGCGCACCTGGCCGCTACCACCGCAGGTGCCGCAATTTTGTACACTGTTCTTATCTTTTGCACCATTACCTCCACAAGTATTACAAAGCACATATTTTTTTACCTTAATGGTCTTCTTTGCACCCTTTGCAATCTCCTCGTAATTCAATTTTATTTTTACCCGCAGGTTGCTGCCACGTGTGCCGCGGACCCTGCCTCCCTGACTTCTACGGCCACCGCTGCTGCCGCCGAAGAAACTTCCAAAGGGGCTTTCGTCTCCAAAAATATCTCCAAACTGGCTAAAGATATCATCCATATTCATACCGCCACCACCACTGTAACCACCGCTTCTGCCGCCCGGTGCAAATGCCTGGTGGCCGAAACGGTCGTACTGGGCACGTTTATCCGTATCGCTTAAAATTTCATATGCTTCGGCCGCTTCTTTAAATTTTTCTTCGGCTGCTTTATCGCCCGGGTTTCTGTCCGGATGAAACTGCATAGCCACTTTACGGTACGCTTTCTTTATTTCATCCTGCGATGAAGATTTAGATACACCCAGTATTTCGTAAAAATCTTTTTTCATACTTACATCCCGCTAAAGGATTTTAAATTTTTAAACACTCTCCAAATTCTCAACAGGCCTGCCGGCAGGCGGGTTCTTATTTACCAACAACTACTTTGGCAAAACGGATAATTTTATCGTTAAGATAATATCCTTTTTCTACCACATCAACTACTTTTCCATTCATTTTTCCCCCAGCTTCTATTTCGGTAATCGCTTCATGTTTTTCTACATCAAAATCAGTATTGATACTTTCCATGGCCTTTAAACCTCTTGCTTGTAAGGTATTGCGTAGTTTATTAAAAACAAGTTGCACGCCTTCTTTTTGGGCAGCAATATCTTCTGTTTCTGCCAGCTGTTTTTCGGCACGGTCGCAATCATCCATAACTTCCAGCAAGGATATAATTACATCTTTGCCAGCGGTTTGTATTAGTTCCAGTCTTTCTTTTGCGTTGCGGCGCTTAAAATTGTCGAATTCGGCAAAAAGGCGGAGGTATTTGTCTTTCTGTTCTTCTACTTCGCTTTGTAATTTTTGTACTAAATCTTCTCCGTCAGGGTCAGTTAGATGCGTATTTCCTGGTATGTCGGCATCAGCATTAATATTCATTCCTTCGTTTTCGGGGGTTATTGCTTCTTTTTCTTCCATATCTCGATTTTAAAAATTGGTTGCGAAGGTACAACAGTCAAACATTTTGCCAAGGCCTCTTTTGCCGTCAAATTGGCAAGATTAGGTAAATATCTGACTGTTAACGGCTAACTGTATGACACGGACGTTACCTTTGCGCCATGAAAAGTCTTTTTTTAAACAAAAAAATAAGTCGTCGTGTAGAAAACGGGCATCCTTGGATATTTGGAAACGAAGTGAATACCGGCAAAGCGCTGGATGCAGCGGCAAAGCCAGGCGAAATTGTGAATGTTTTTACCCATGATAAAAAATTTGTGGGCAAGGGGTATGTAAATCCAAAGTCGCAGATAATGGTGCGCCTGCTTACGAGGGATAAGGATGAAATTATTGACGAGCAGTTTTTTGTTAACCGATTACAACAAGCCTGGGCATATAGGCAAAAGCTTGGTTACACCGAAAATTGCAGGCTGATATTTGGAGAGGCCGATGATATGCCACAACTAATTATTGATAAATTCAACGATTATTTTGTTATTCAAACATTGGCGCTGGGTATTGATGTTTGGAAACCGGCTATTGTAAAAGCCATTGAAAAAATATTTGCACCCAAAGGGATTTATGAAAGAAATGATGTGCCTGTTAGAGAACTGGAAGGCATGGAACAGCATAAGGGATTTTTATCTGCCGAGTTTGATACCAATATTATCATAAACGAAAATGGAATAAAATTTAATGTAGATATCGCCAACGGACAAAAAACTGGATTCTTTTTAGATCAACAGGATAACCGACGGGCCATACAGCATATAGTAAAAGATGCCGACGTGCTGGGTGCATTTTGTTATACTGGTTCGTTTGAAATTTCGGCCGCACATTACGGTGCCAAATCGGTTTTAGGTTTAGATATATCGCAGAATGCCATTGATATGTGCAACAGAAATGCAGCATTAAATGGGTTGGATAAAGTTTGCAGTTTTGAATGTGTAAATGCTTTTGATGTATTGAAAGAATGGAGCAAAGAAGGAAAGCAGTGGGACGTTGTAATGCTTGACCCGCCTTCGTTTACAAAAAGCAGGGCTACAATTGATAAAGCGGTTGGAGGTTATAAAGAAATTAATTTACGGGGGATGAAACTGGTAAAGCCCGGAGGTTTTCTTGTTACATCAAGCTGTACAAACTTGGTGCAGCCCGAGTTGTTTTTAGATATTATTCAAACGGCTGCAACTGATGCCAAGAGAAAAATAAGACAAGTAGTTTTTAATTCGCAGTCGGCTGACCATCCTATAATTCGAGGACAAGAGAATACACACTATCTTAAATTTTTGATAGTGCAGGTGATGTAGTTTAAAAAAAGTGTTTGATTATTTTACAACCTGAAATTTACCTGACTCGATAATTTTTCCTTCTTTATCTCTCAGTTGGTAAACATAAATGCCGCGGTAAAAATCATCCAGCGGAACATTGATACGGGGCAGCACATTTTTAACCTCCATTATTTGCTTGCCCATAAAATTGTATATCTGCACTGAAAAAGATTTATCATAGCCGTACAGGAAATCAAAATTAACTGATGTAGTAGCAGGTATTGGATAAGGCTTTATCAGTTTTGCTATAGGTTCTCCCTGAACAGGAGATTTAGTTTGAGCAAAAGATGTAAAAGTTATTCCAATAAGTAAAATTAGTATGTAAACTATTTTCTTCAATAGAGTAAAAATAGGGATTTTATTTAAATATAACAAGCTGATTACTACCGTTTGTAAAAAATATTGCCTGTTGTTAAAATTGCAATAAGATATCTTGTTTTAGGCGACTAGAGAACTTATTTTGCTATTTATCGCCTCAAAATTCGGGACATCGCTGGCATTTTCAAGTACTTCGGCATATTGAACGAGTCCGTCTTTATCAATTAAAAAGGCTGACCTTTTACTTACACCCTTCATTCCATATTTCCATTCATTGTATAAACTGCCATACAAGGTTGAAACTTCCTTGTTAAAATCGCTCAGCAGCGGAAAATTATAACCTTGGTCTTCTTTGTATCTTTTTAACGTAAATATCGAATCGACAGAAATACCCAACACTTCTGCCGATGTGTTGCTGTAACGGCTGATATCATCTCTTACAGCACATAACTCTTTAGTGCAGGTACTTGTAAACGCCTGCGGATAAAATAAGAGCAAAACAGTTTTACCTGCAAAATCTCTCAAATTCACCTGGTTTTTGTCCGAATCCAACAAACTGAAATCAGGGGCTTTTTCTCCAATTACTATTGACATTAGTTTCATTTTTAACGAAGATAAGGCTTGTGTAAAAGTTGTAAACTCTATTTACCGCCGTTTTGGCTATTTAGCAGAAATATTCCTTAGCCAAGTTCAACAGGTATAATACAAGAAAACCCCTCTAGAAAGAGGGGTTAATTGTTATCCAAACAATCCATAAAAACAAAAATCTTCACATTGTTGGCACAGGATGCATTTCGTTATTCGGATAGCTTGCCGGATAGTTAAAAATGAACAAACTGTTCATTTTGATAATATAAAAATCAATCTAATACTGGTAGACTGGTTGTGTAATAAAAATTCGGTAAATGGTTTATTTTGCCGAAAGGGGTTGCAAAATAAAAGGTAGTATCAGGCTGTTTTGTGCCATGCTTCATAGGTTGGATTTTTGGGTTTCTTGTGATTAAAAGTATAAACGAGAATCTTCCGCTTTTAGTATATCAACTGATTAAAAAACAAGTAATTATAGAAAATTAATCTACTACTCAAAAAATTATACTTAAAACAGGGCCCTCCAATTTGGAGGGCCCTGTTCATCGATTACTTGTCTGTTAGGTTATTTAATTCTTATGGGCTTTTCCCTTAGTTTTGGGGCTTGCAGCAGGCTTTACTTGTACAGCAGCAGCTGTTGGTTGTTGCTTTAGAGCCGAATTTTCAGCAGCCCATTTATCGTAATCCTCAACACTTAAAACATCTCCCGAAATGGTAATGCTTTTTAATTCATCAACTCCTGCGAATTTCACTGTCATAGTTTTATTAAAATGACCAGCAGAGGCAGCATTGAATTTAGCCGATACAAAACCTGTACCGCCTGGCGCAATTGGCGCTTTGGTGTAATCTCCCATAGTACAGCCACAAGTTGGGTTTGCCTGCTCAATAATTAATGGCTCTTTACTAATATTAGTAACTACAAATTTCACTTCCCTAGGCTCATTAATTTTCAAATTACCCTGGTTAATAGTTTCAGATTCGAATTTTGCAACATCAGCAACTGTTTTTTGTGCAAATAGCACACTTGTAAAAGCAAAAGCAGCGACTGATAAAATCAATTTTTTCATAATTATAGTTTAAGTTGTTATTTAATTTTTTAAATCGTTTAATCCTTTGTTTTCAGGTGCAGGGCTTCCCGGTGTTTTCCAAACTTCGCCTTTAATAGTAATTTGTTTTGATTGGGTATCGTTATACGAAACGGTAATAAACTTAGTAAAAGGCCCCTCGGCTGCTGCATTATACCCAACGGTTATTTTTGTTTGCTCACCGGGTGCTACAACTTTATCTTTTTCCCACTCTGGTGTTGTACAACCACAGCTGGCATGAATATCAGATATTTTTAAAGGGATATTACTATTATTGGTAACTTCAAAAATATGGGTAACAGGTTTGCCTTGTGGTATTTTACCAAAGTCAAACAAAGATTCTTTTAGCGATAACAGGTTTTCTCCCTGTTGAACTGTTATTGCTGGTCCTGCATCAATTTTGGTTGTAGAGGGCGTATTGGCAGGTATAGCAGCGGTTGACAATTGCTGCGCATGAGCTACACTTACTAAGCCAACAGAAAGTAAAAAAGTAAATATTTGTTTCATATAAAAGGTTTAATTGGCTATAAAGATAATAAAACGTGTTTAACTCTTTGAAATTGTTGGGCTGTTATGAGTTTTTTAACAAAGCTGCCCCATAATTTATATTTTTGCAGTAGATTACTTACTATGGATACAAATAATAACAACGATGCAGCTTTACAGGAAAAGCTAAGTTTTGATAATTTCAGAAATGAAGTTTTGAAAGACTATCGTTTTGCCTGCGAAAGCCGGGAAACCAGTTTGCTAGGTCGTAAAGAAGTATTGACCGGCAAGGCGAAGTTTGGGATTTTTGGTGATGGCAAAGAGGTGGCGCAAGTGGCGGCGGCTAAGTTTTTTAAGCCCGGCGATTTCAGAGCAGGTTATTACAGAGACCAGACTTTTATGTTTGCCAGCGGATTAGCAACAATAGAACAGTTTTTTTCGCAGTTATATGCCGACCCCGATGTGGCGAACGATCCATTTAGTGCAGGCAGGCAAATGAATGCCCATTTTGCCACCAAAATGGTTGATGAAAACGGCGATTGGTTAAACTTGGCCCAAAGTAAAAATATCAGCAGTGATATAGCGCCAACAGCAGGACAAATGCCCAGAGCATTGGGGCTGGCTTTTGCTTCCAAAGCATTCAGAAATATAAAGCAAACGCATGATTTAACTCACCTGACCAATAACGGTAACGAAGTTTGCTTTTGCACCATTGGCGATGCATCTACCAGCGAAGGCCATTTTTGGGAAACCATTAATGCAGCGGGTGTATTGCAGGTGCCTTTAGCAGTATTTGTTTGGGATGATGGCTATGGTATTTCAGTACCTAAAAAATATCAAACAACCAAAGGTTCAATTTCAGAAGCCTTAAAAGGTTTTCAGAAAAAAGAAGGAACAAATGGTATTGAAATATATAAATTAAAAGGCTGGGATTATGCCGGCATGTGCGAAATATTGGAGCCGGCTATTCAAAAAATACGTGATACCCATACGCCGGCCATTTTTCATGTGGAAGAAATTACGCAACCACAAGGGCACTCTACATCCGGCAGTCATGAGCGGTATAAAACACCCGAGCGGTTGGAATGGGAAAAAGAATGGGATGGTTTAAAACAAATGCGGCAGTGGATTCTGGCCAATGCATTGGCGGTGGAGGATGAATTAACCGTCATTGAAGGCAATGCATTACAACTTGCTAGGGAGAGCAAACAAAAAGCTTGGGCAAAATATATCGAACCTATAAAAGAACTGGTTGCGAAAACAGCAGAGATATTAAATGGAGTAGCTGCTTCAAATCCGTCAGTGAAAAAACTGGTTGATGAGTTAACTACGTTGAGAGAACCCTTGCGCAGGGATGTTTTGAAAACAATTGCAACCGTTTTAGATATTGCGGGATATAACGAAAGTACTACCTCTTTGCAGCAATATTATAAAGAACTAAAAAATAATTATGCTGATTTGTACAACAGTTATCTGTATAATGATGGTCCTAAATCAGCATTAAAAGTTCCGGCGATAAATGCATATTACGAGGATGATGCCGCAACCGTAAATGGCTATGAAGTATTGAATAAATATTTTGATGAACTATTTGCAACCAACTATAAAGTAATTGCTTTTGGCGAAGACCTTGGCCATATTGGTGATGTTAACCAAGGCTTCAGCGGCTTGCAGGAAAAGCATGGTAAGGAGAGAATATTTGATACTGGAATTCGTGAACTTACCATCATGGGGCAGGGGATAGGCTTATCGTTAAGGGGACTTAGGCCCATTGCCGAAATTCAATACCTCGATTATTTATTATACGGTTTACAACCACTCAGCGATGATGTTTGTACCACGCATTTTCGTACAGCAGGGCAGCAAAGTTGTCCGCTCATTGTGCGTACCAGGGGCCACCGCCTCGAAGGTATCTGGCATAGCGGCTCACCCATGGGTATGATTATAAATGCGCTCCGAGGTTTGTACGTTTGCGTGCCGCGTAATATGGTGCAGGCTGCCGGTATGTACAATACATTGTTGCAAAGCAATGATCCCGGTTTGGTTATTGAATGTTTAAACGGTTATCGTTTAAAAGAAAAAATGCCATCAAACTTAATGGCCTATACGGTACCACTGGGCGTGCCCGAAATTGTAAAGGATGGAACTGATGTAACTATTGTAACCTACGGTTCTACTTTACGTATTGTGTTAGAAGCTACTGAAACACTTGATAAAATGGATATCAGTTGCGAAGTAGTAGATGTACAAACTTTATTGCCTTTTGATATCAATCACCAGATTGTTGAATCGCTTAAAAGAACAAACCGAATAGTTTTTGTTGATGAAGATGTACCGGGCGGAGCGGCTGCCTATATGTTTAATAAAGTGATGGAAGAACAAGGTGGTTATAAATACCTGGATGTTTCTCCACGAACCATAACAGCAAAAGCGCATCGTCCTTCTTATGGAAGCGATGGCGATTATTTCAGCAAACCAAATACAGAAGATATTGTGGCAGTGATAAAAGAGATGATGCAGGAGTAATTATCTACCAAGCTAAATCATGAATTCAGAAGTTCTGCATGCTATCGATATTTTAGGGACTTTCTCCTTTGCCGTATCAGGTGCTTTTTTTGCTATGGAAAAAAAGCTGGACCCATTTGGTGTACTCATTCTTTCTTTTGTAACAGCTATTGGTGGCGGCACTTTACGAGATGTGATGATTGGCAATTTGCCCGTTGGTTGGTTGCATGACGAAACTGCCACTGTGGTAATTTTTGGTGCAGCAATTGGAAGCATGCTTTTCAGCAAATGGCTTAAAAAACTAAATACCACATTGTTTTTGTTTGATGCACTTGGTCTTGGTCTCTTTACTATTATTGGGATTGAAAAGGCAATGGAATTAAATTTTAGTGTGGGCGTTTGTATTGCTTTAGGTACTATAACCGCAAGCTTTGGCGGTGTTATTAGAGATGTGTTGCTGAATAATGTGCCGTTGGTTTTTCGCAAGGAAATATATGCACTGGCCAGTATCCTTGGCGGACTGGTTTACTTTCTGCTAAAAGCAAGCAGCCTCAATAATGACGCGGCTAAAATTATTTGTATTCTGCTGATTTTTGTAATTAGATTATTGGCTGTAAAATATAAACTGGCATTGCCGGTATTTTACGCCAAAAAGAAATAGACAGATTAAATAGTAATCAGAAAGGAAGGGTTTATTTTAGATTGTGATACACTTTCTGTACATCATCATCCTGCTCCAGGTGATCAACCATTTTTAAAACATCGTTGCTTTGTTCCTCATCCAGTTCCATCAAATTACCGGGTATCCAGGTAAGCTCAGCACTGATTACTTCAATTTTTTTATCTTCTAAAGCCTTACTCATATTACCGTATTCATTAAAAGGCGCACGGATGATAACTTGGCCCTCGGTATCTTCTCCAATCTCTTCCAAGCCGAAATCAATCAATTCCAGTTCCATCTCATCTACATCAACACCCTCTCCTTTGATTTTAAATTCTGCCATATGGGTAAAACCAAATGAAACACTTCCGGCAGTACCTAATGAGCCCTGTCCTTTGGTAAAATGCATTCTCACATTAGCAACCGTTCTTGTAGGATTATCTGTTGCAGTCTCTACCAGTACCGCCACTCCGTGTGGCGCATAGCCTTCGTACATGAGCTCTTCATAGTTACTAGTGTCTTTGCCCATAGCTCTTTTAATGGCGGCTTCTACACGGTCCTTTGGCATGCCACAGGCCCTTGCATTGGTGTAACACCTTCTTAATGCTGGGTTATTATCCGGATCGGGGCCGCTGGCTTTTACCGCAATAGCAATCTCTTTACCTATACGGGTAAAATTTTTAGCCATTTTATCCCAGCGGGCAAACATGGCACTTTTTCTAACTTCAAATATTCTTCCCATTTTAAACAGTGGTTTTTATTAGTTATAATTTGGTTGAATATCGAAACAAATGTTAAGTTGTCAGTACAAAAGTCCAATAATCAACCTCAAGCCTGGCCTCCCTCTCTTTTGGAGAGGGACCGAGGGTGAGGCCGGGCTGCAAATTTAGGGAAAATCAATTTTAGTTATTAAGAAAGCGCTACCCGTTTCCAGATAGCGCTTCTGCTGTTTATTCATCAACCTAAAAACTATATCCAACTGAAACTTTTATAACCCGGTTATAAACATCGTAATTATCATTTTTATCAAGTTTTGATAGTCCGTAGTCATATCCAGCCTGAACATTTAATCCGTTATCAAACTGGTAGCCAACACCGCCTATTAAACCCATATCTACTCTGTTAAACCGTTCGGTAATTCCAAATCCTCTATTGAATATGGATATACCTAATATACCAAGCTTTGCATTTAGCGAACTTCTAACTAGGTAAGAAACCTGCGGACCGGCGTATACCTGCAAACCTTTATAAACATTTGCTTTTATGGGCAACGGAATATCGATGTAGTGCGATTGTACCTGCGCACCTACATTTAATCCTAGGTATTTTAAAACCGGAATCTGAAAATCCCCTTTGATACTATATCCTTTTTTAGAATACTGCAAACCAGGTTCAAAAGAAAATGTTTCGCCGATGGGTATGTTTACATAAGTACCCACGTGAAAACCGGTTTTGCCTTTTGTAACTAGGTAGCCATCGGTTTTATCCAGCAGGTCTTCAATTACCTGCAAGTCGGCGCCTTGCCATTTGCTGAAAATAGCGCCGGCTCGTATTCCATAACTGACTTGTGCATAGAGGAAATTCATCATCATCAGGCTGATGATGGTAGCAAAAATTTTTCTTATCATAGTTGGTTGCAGGATTTAAGGGCTGCGTGTTTTTTGTATTAGAAAATGATGCCACAGTGTTTTGGTTTAGAGAAGTTTTTGTTAAAGGAAATTATGTTTACCAATGTTTAACAAAAAACGATCACTGAAAAAACATTTTTTACGCAACACAATTGTGTAAGTTTGCTACACTAAAAAACTGTTATGGAAAAAGCTGTCTATTACGCCGATTATTTGCAATTGGAAAAAATTACCGGTGCACAGGAGCCCGAAAGTTTTAAGGAAGGAAAAGAACCTGCTCATGATGAAATGTTATTCATCATCATTCACCAGGCCTATGAGCTTTGGTTTAAACAGATTTTGTTTGAAGTGAATTCGGTAATTGATATCATGAGCAAGCCTGTGGTTAATGATAATTCGGATGATATGCATACGGTTGTTCATCGCCTGAAAAGAACGGTTACTATTTTAAGAGTATTGGTGCAGCAGATTGATATTATGGAAACAATGACGCCGATGGATTTTCTAGATTTTAGAGATATGCTTCGGCCTGCATCTGGTTTTCAGAGTTACCAGTTTAAAGTGCTGGAAGCAAAATTGGGTTTAAAATTTGAACATCGTCATGGACAAAGTTATTATACATCTCAACTAAAAGAAAAAGACATCGCCATTATTAAAGATGCTGAGAGCGGCAACTCAGTTTTGGAATTGATAAATGCATGGCTCGAAAGAATGCCATTCATAACAGAAGATTTCTGGAAAAATTATCAGCAGGTTTATGTTGGCAGTCTTGCCGAGGCTGAAAAAAATAATGCAGCCACATTTGAAACAATGTTTAATACACCTGCTGATGATGCGGAAAGAAATTTATCGCCCCAAGCATGCCGCTCGGCTTTATTTATTATGATGTATCACGGTTATCCCATGCTGGAGCTTCCTTTTCAATTACTTGATACTTTATTGGAAATTGATAACCAATTAGGCAATTGGCGAAGCCGCCATGTAAACATGGTGCAGCGAATGATTGGTACCCGTATTGGAACAGGCGGTAGCACAGGCGCAGGATATTTAAAAGCGGCCATGGATAAGCATTATATTTTTAAAGAAATATCCCAACTAAATAGTTTTTTGGTAGAGCGGAAAAAATTACCGGAACTGGATAAGGGGGTTAGTGAGAAGTTGGGGTATAATTTTTAAGTGATTAAATAAGGCACATCTTTATTGATATTGTTTAGATAGTTCTTGCATATATTTTGCATTCTCAGCTTCCTTTTTTTTATTTCGTATAAGTAAAAAAGCAAACCCCATTGCAATGGTTATAATTATCCAGGCAAAAAGTGGGCTTTCATTCTTGTCTTTTTCTAAGGCCTTTTGAAAATTCAACAAATCTTCTTGGGGGTTTTGCGAATGAACAATTGGATTATCTGGCAGATAACTTATAAGAAATGTTTTTTCCTCTGGTAAAACAGAAAATTGTTTTTTATCGTCATACTTTTCGCCAGCAACAACATAAGAATATTTAATAGACTTCATCGTATTGCTCTTGTGTTTAAACACTGTGTATGAACTGTCATACAACGCAATAGTTTGCTTTCCATTTTTTATAAGGAGACGGGCCGTTGAAATTTTTGCTTCAAAATTTTCAATACTTTGATGTGTATAAAATCTTATTAGGTAGATACTCGACAAAATAATTGTAAACAGGGATAATATTAATAACTTTCTCATAAAGCTTAAATTAGTATTTATATTCGAAGATAGCCTTCAATTTTTCGAAAGGTAAAAAAATATTAAACATACCATGTACCTATAATAAGGCTTAATAAAGTAATGATGTACAAGAGTGCGACGCCAATGAAGCTAAATAGAATTACTAAGGCTGGGTACAAAAAAGAAAAGTCTCATTCCTTAGCACATAGAGGCATAAAGAAGTTACGGGAATTCGTCATGGTCAGACGAGGGCGTCAGACCAGTTCCTTCAACTTCTCCACCACTGTATCAACCTCTGCCTTGGTATTATGTTTACTAAAACTAAAACGCACGGTTACCTGATTGGGGTTATTGTTGATGGCACGTATAACATGACTACCTTGGTCGGCGCCGCTAGTGCAGGCGCTGCCGCCACTGGCACAAATATTATTAATATCGAGATTAAAGAGAATCATTTCAGATTTTTCTGTCTTGGGGAAACTGGCACTGAGAACTGTGTATAAGCAACGGCCCAATGCATCGCCATTAAAACCAACGCCGGGAATATGTTTTTTCAATTCATCCATCATGTAATACTTCAGTGTACCAATGTATGCGCTGTCTTCCTCCTGTGTGGCAGTTGCCATTTCCAAAGCCTTGGCAAAACCAACAATCCCATATAGGTTTTCGGTGCCGGCACGCATATTACGTTCCTGCCCGCCGCCATGTACAAAGGGTTTTATTTTTACATTTTCGTTGATGTATAAAATGCCCACACCTTTTGGTCCGTGAAATTTATGTGCAGCGCCGGTTACAAAATGTACTGGCGTATTTCGTAAATCGAAAGGGAAGTGACCAACGGTTTGTACTGTATCACTATGAAAAACGGCACCGTATAATTTGCACAGTTCACCAACAGCATTGATGTCTAAGATGTTGCCAATTTCGTTGTTAGCATGCATTAATGTAACCAACACTTTTTCTTCGGCAGCGGCTAATAATTTTTCCAGGTCTTCAATATCTACATGTCCGTTAGGTAAAAGTTTTACATAACTCACTTTAGCAATGTCCAAATTGTCAATATGCTCAACAGAATGTGTTACAGCATGGTGCTCTATTGTAGATGTGATGATATGCTTGCAACCCAAATCACGGATAGCACAGGAAATTGCGGTGTTACTGCTTTCGGTACCGCCGCTGGTAAAAAATATTTCGGCAGGGTGTGCGTTTAAAATTTTAGCCACGCTTTTACGGGCAGTTTCAATGGCCATGCGGCTCTCCCTTCCGTATGAATAAATAGACGAAGGGTTGCCAAACTTTTCAGTTAAGTATGGCATCATGGTTTCCAAAACTGTTGGGTCAAGTGCCGTGGTTGCGGCGTTGTCGAAATAAATGCGGGCTGCGGTCATAATTATATTTATTTTTTATTACACTAATTATTGCGAATTACACGAATTAATAAGAAAGGTTCATAATTCGTGTAATTCGGTTAATTCGTTTTCAAATTCGTGTAACTATTTTACATCATCTTTCCAATATCCTGCATCAGTTTCTTCGCAATATTATCAGCCTTCGATTCAAAATCACTCTCGGCATAAATGCGAATGATAGGCTCGGTATTGCTGGTGCGTAAATGTACCCAGTCATTATCAAACTCAATCTTCAATCCGTCATCTGCATTAATCGGGTGATTTTTATACAAGTCTTTAATGTTTTCAAAAATTGTTTTTACATCGGTACCATTGGTCAACGCAATTTTATTTTTGCTGATAAAATAATTGGGATAGGTACTACGTAATTGTTTTGTGCTCTTGTTACTGTTAGCAAGATGCGTTAAGAATAAAGCAATGCCAATCAGCGCATCACGTCCATAATGCAGGTCGGGTACAATAATACCACCATTACCCTCGCCACCAATCACTGCATTTACCGCTTTCATTTTGTTCACCACATTTACTTCGCCAACCATGCTAGGGAAATATTCGCCGCCATGTTTTAAGGTAATATCTTTTAAAGCTTTGGTCGATGACATGTTGGAAACTGTGTTTCCTTTTCTTTTACTCAGAATATAATCTGCCACAGCAACCAATGTGTATTCTTCGCCAAACATACTTCCATCTTCGCAAACAAAGCAAAGGCGGTCAACGTCGGGGTCAACGGCAATACCCAAATCGGCTTTGTTTTTTACCACAGCTTCGCTCAGGCCGGTTAAATGTTCGGGCAATGGCTCGGGATTGTGTGCAAATTTTCCATTTACTTCTTCATTTAAAACCACAATATCCGTAACACCCAATGCTTTCAATAATGCAGGTACGGCAATAGCACCAGTGCTGTTAACTGCATCCACAACTATTTTAAAATTCTTCGCCTTTATGGCAGCAACATCAACCAGTTCATATTTTACAACTGCATCAATATGCTTTTGCAAAAGGCTATCATCTTTTGTGTAAGTACCCAATTTGTCAACAGTGGCAAAACTAAAATCTTCGTTTTCTGCTGCTGCTAAAATCAGCTGCCCTTCTTCGCCGCTGATAAATTCGCCTTTGTTATTTAATAATTTAAGGGCGTTCCATTCTTTAGGATTATGACTGGCTGTGAGGATAATACCCCCTGCAGCATCTTCAAGTGTTACAGCCATCTCCACGGTTGGGGTAGTGCTTAGTCCAAGGTCAATCACATGCAGGCCCAAACCGGTTAATGTATTAGAAACCAAATTACTCACCATTTCGCCGCTGATGCGTCCATCACGTCCAATAATTATTTTGTTATTGCCGCCTTGCTGTAATATCCAGCTTCCGTATGCTGCTGCAAACTTCACGATGTCAACCGGGGTAAGGTTATCATTGGTTTTTCCGCCGATGGTTCCTCTTATACCGGAAATGCTCTTTATCAGTGCCATTCTAAATCCTTTTAGGGAGGGCAAAGATAAGAAAGTGTTTTGTGTTGTGAGTTTTGTGTTTGCGTTACTGTTCAGTCAGTTATTTATTCAAATAGCTGGAATTGTATTAATAAACATAAAACCAAAAACACAAAACCCATAACTTTGTTTCATGCAGCAAACCTGGTTTAAAGATTGGTTTAACTCTCCCTATTATCATCAACTCTATTTTAATAGAGATGATAACGAAGCGGCGGCTTTTATAGATAAACTCATAAATTACCTGAAACCGTTTCCGGGCAGCACTATGCTGGATGTAGCATGCGGAAAAGGTAGACACTCTATTCAACTGGCAAATAAAGGTTTTGACGTAACCGGCATAGATTTAAGCGACGATAGCATTAATGAGGCGTTGCAATCTCAATCAGAAACACTTCATTTTTATAAACATGATATGCGTCTGCCTTTCCGGATTAATTATTATGATTACGCTTTTAATTTTTTTACCAGCTTCGGCTATTTTAAAACCCGCCGTGAGCATGATAATGCCATTCGCACTATAGCACAGTCTATAAAAAAGGACGGAATTTTTGTGATGGATTTTTTAAATGTGCATTTTGCCGAGGATCATTTAGTGCATCAATCTGAAAAAGAAATTGATGGCATAAATTTTCTCATTACCAAGTGGTTTGATGAAACACATTTTTATAAAAAGATAGTGGTGGAAGATGAGGCCCTGCAAGAACCATTGATGTATACAGAAAAAGTAGCAAAATTTTCGCTGGGCGATTTTACCGAGATGTTTGCCTACCAAGGCCTGCAGATACAGGAAGTTTTTGGCGATTATGATTTTGGAATGTACGATGTACGCAAGTCGGCAAGAATGCTGATGATTGCCAAGAAAATTAATGCCTGACGGAGTTACTACTTATTTTTATTGTTGATGAGCATCCATCTGGACGTTTCGTAAATGGCAGATGTGAGTTGCGATAAATGAGTTTTCACGGAGTCCTGCTGCTGATTTGTTAACATAGGCAGATTGCTTCTCACAGGCACCAACTCCTCTTTTTTTATACGGATATTTTTGCGAAAGAAGTAGTTGTCATTAATTACACCAATCCAGCCCGGCGCATGATAAATAATGAAGGCTGCATTTTCTTTTTTTTGTGGGTCAAGTAAATCTCTTCCTAAAGTTGTATTTAAATAAGGCTGTTGAATCATACCCGCCACGGTAGGTAAAATATCGATTTGCGAAACAGCCTCAGGTCTTTTTTGAGCAGGCAATAATGCAGGAGAATAAAATAGTAAGGGTACATGTTCGTCACTAAGCCTTTGCTCTGTCCATGCGTCGGGATAAATGGCAGATGCGTTGCCTTCCACACCATGGTCGCCAGTAAAAATAAAAATGGTATTGCTAAAGTAAGGGTTGGTTTTAGCAGCTTCCATGAATTTTTTAATACAGTAATCAGTATAGGCAAAAGCATGGTATTCTTTTAGCGATTCAAAACCGTACTTCAGCAATTCTTCATCTGTCAAAATCCGTCGCTCAAAATCAATGTCTTCCTCAGGAATATCAAAAGGCCGATGGTTATCGGCTGTTTGAATAATGGCAAAAAATGGTTTTTGCTGAGTTGCCAGCACATCATTCGCTTCGAGAAATAAATTTTTATCGCTGATGCCCCATACGTTGAAGTTTTTCGCTTTGTAACTTCCTTCTTCAAAAATGCGTAGGCCGTTAATATTTTTGATTAGTCCATTAAAATTATTGAACTGGGTTCGGCCACCTAAAAAATAAAATTTTTCGTAGCCGTCAAAATCGTTAATGATGGTTCGTTGATTTACTGCTTCTTCGTTTCGGGTGGAGAATTTTGAAAGCTGCACATCGGGTATGCCAGATATGGTTGCAAAAATTCCACGAGCAGTGCCAAAGCTGGGCGTAAAGCAGCGTTCGAAGAAAATGCCATTATTGCTGAGCTCATTAAAATAGGGAGTACTGTTTAAGGGATTGCCACTCATGCTGCTTTTGTACATGCTAAAGCTTTCGCAAATTACCAGCACCACATTGGGCTGACTTTCGAAAGCTTTGCTGCCAGGCTGCACCAGGCGGCTATATGGTTTGGTTTTATTTGTGTGTTCTGGTAATTGTAGAAATCCGGCAATAGTATCATAGTATTCCGTTGCTTTATTATGCCTGTCTGCTTTTCTAAATTGGAGTGTAGTAAAAAAATTCTGCATAGGATTTAATGCAAGATTGCTTTTAAACTCATCGTTTAAATCAAAAGCTCTAAAAAAATCGAGTGGCTTTACTGTAAAGAATCCATACACGAACCAACACAATAATAAAAGTGCTGCTGCATGCCAGCGGCGGCGGTAAGTAAATTTGTGTACGTTGATATTTTTCTCAGTTACATCAACATGCATCCGACGAAACATCCAGGTCATCATCATAACGGCACCGGCAAGCCCAAACAATATCCACACCACCGGGTAGCTCTCCCACACCATTTGTAAGCTCTCACGTGGGTCTTCAGCAAAAATCAAGGCATCGGCATTCAATCTGGCATTTATGTATGCAAACTGACCAAAATCGGCACCGTAAAAAAACAATAATAGTAAAGTGATAAAACCAAGGTATGCTGTCCAGCCCTTTTTACTTCTCTGACTGTAGAATGGCGACAGGCGTGGGTATAACGAAATTATGGCGATTGGAAGCAATACTACAGCTATCCACCTCAGGTCGTATTTTAAACCCAGCCAAAAAGAAGGGAACAGGTCCAATATTCCAATTGCATCAGGTTTAAAAAAGATTACAGTTGCAATTCTAAAAGCGGTAAATATGCACAGGTAAATAATGAACAGTTTAATTATCCATTGTATTGTTTTAGGAACACGCCTGCGGATGAGCATAATTTATTTGTTAACCTTTTTATTGTTAAGCAGCAGATACTTGGCTGTTTCGTAATAAGCATCTGTTAGTCTTTGCAAATAATTTTTTGTACTATCAGTTGTTGCATTTACCAGCACAGGTTCGTTCCCGGTCATGGAAACAAAATCGGTTTTACCTGTTTTAAAATTTTTAAGAAAATAATATTGGTTACTTACCAGTCCAACAGTTTTCACATCGTGGTCAATCACAAAAGCATATTTTTCTTTTGGTAAAAATGATTTGTATTGACTGGTCGTTGAAGCTGTGTCAAACAAATTTCTGCCCAATGAATTATTACTATAGGAAATCTTCGCCAGCGATGCAATCGTGGGCATAATATCTACCTGCGATGAAACATCAGAAATACGTTGTGGTTTCAACAATCCCGGTGCGTAAAACAGCAGCGGCACATGTTCGCAGGTAAGGCCCTGCTCGGTCCAGGCTTTTGGAAAATAATCCAGTGTGCCATTATACCGTATGCCATGGTCGCCTACAAAAACAAAAATGGTATTTTTAAAATAGGTTTCTTTTTGAGCAGCTTCCATAAATTTTTGATATCCAAAATCTGTATAGCGGAAGGCATTCATTTCTTCATTGCTTTCAAATCCAAAACGTTTTAAAGAATCAGTAGAAAAAGATTTCAACTTAAATTCGGCCTTATCTTCATCGGGTATGGTGTAAGGCCTGTGATTATCGGCTGTTTGAATAATGGCAAAAAATGGTTTTGTTTGTTGCGTTAAAATCTGATTAGCTTCCAGCATTAAATTTTTATCACTGATGCCCCACACATCAATTTTCTTCGC
>JBKJPN010000193.1:0-15832 GCA_046595125.1 Ferruginibacter sp. | reverse complement strand
ATTTACATCGGTCAGCCTTTTTTCCAGTGCAGCAATTGTTTGAGAAACGGTTACCGGCAGGTTTGGTGTTTCGATGATTGCCTGCTTGATAAATTTGATTTTATTAACCATTTCGCTGCGGTATTCATCTGCGGCAGCACTCACTCTTCTTAACTCTGCTACCTGCTTACAAAAATCTTCCAGTGCTTTTTTATCGGTTGCAGGTAAAGTGGCATTGTTAAGTGCTACTGCTTTGAAAGGCTGTGCAGCAAACAGTTCTGTATATACCCCGTCTTCAAACTTACTGAGCGATACTTTAAAATTACCAGGTAAGGCCATATAACCAATTTCGGGCGAACTGAATGCATTCGATTCATCAAATGGCGTTAAATCAACCGGACCAAAAGGTGCATAACGGAAATCCCACACAATCCTGCTCATACCTTTTTTTGCTGGTGCTTTTATGCGGCGTACCACATTGTTGTTTTCATCCGATACCGTAAATAATAAATGGGGTGCAGGCTGTTCATCTTCCAGCCTTAAAGAATCAAGCGAAGGATAATAAGGTGCTTCTCCTTTTTTTATTTTTTCCTTTTCGGTTTCCTGTCTTTTTTCTTTAATGGTTTTTATATCATCCTTTAAATAATAAGTAAACACGGCACCCACTTTTGGATTGGGCGTTGTATAAAAATCTTCGCCCTGAAAACCTTTGCCTCTTACGCCCAATGGCATTGATTCAATAAACATCCACGCATCTTTAATTGGATAGATGGTTGCGGTATTTGTCAAATCTTCTTTTTTAAAATTACGCAACGGAGTGTAATCATCCAGCACGTAAAATCCACGGCCAAAAGTTGCAATTACAATATCGTTTTCTCTTTTTTGAATGGCGATATCTTTTATAGCGATGGTTGGCAAGCCATTTTTGAGCGCTATCCATTCTGAGCCGCCATCTACCGAAAAATAAAAACCAAATTCTGTTCCAACAAAAAGCAAGCTAGGATTGATATGATCTTCGGCAATGGTATACGCCGTTCCTCTTTCGGGTAAATTATTCTGGATTGCCTTCCATGTTTTTCCGCCATCTGCCGTCTTATATATATATGGATGAAAATCGCCGTAGCGGTGATGATTGAAAGTTACATAGGCCACATTTCTGTCGTGCTGCGATGCGATGATTTGGTTTACATAAGTACGCTCTGGCACACCGACAATATTATCAACCTTGGTCCAGGTTTTACCGCCGTCATTTGTAATTTGTATCAACCCATCATCGGTACCTACATAAATCGTATTCTCATCAAACTGTGACTCAGCAATGGTTGTGGTTTGTCCGTAAATATCGGTTGATCCGTTTTTTGCAACCGCATCCACACTCCAAACTTTGCCCATCACTTCCAATTTGTTGCGGTCTATTTGCCGGGTAAGATCACCACTGATTCTTTGCCAGCTATTACCCCGGTCATCGGTACGAAATAATTTATTGGCGCCAAAATACAATCGCTTGTTATCATATTTCGAAATGTGCAAAGGCGCATCCCAGTTCCAGCGAAAAGCAGCTTCACCTTCCTGTTCCTGCGGTTGAATGTATAAATATTCGCCGCTTTTTTTATCGTATCTACTCAAAGCTCCATACTGTGCTTCGGCATAAATAATATCCGGATTACTTTGGTCTACTTGTGTTTCAAAACCATCGCCAATGCTGGTAAAATACCAATCAGAATTCATAATACCGTTGGCACTCATTGTACGTGAAGGTCCGCCAATGCTGAAATTATCCTGTGTACCTCCATGAATGCTATAAAATGGAAAAGCATTATCGGTTGCTACTTTATAAAACTGTGTTACGGGCAGATTGGCTTTAAAACTCCAGTTCTCTGCGCCGTCATAACTTTCATAAACGCCGCCATCGCAACCAACTAAAAAATGATCGGTATTGGATGGGTCTATCCAGATGGCGTGGTTATCGATGTGCTTACTTTTTTCTCCCAGAATAGAAACATTCTTGCCGCCATCAGTACTCACACCCATATAAGTGTTCATGATGAAAATCTTATTTACATCTTTAGGATCGCAATAAATTTTCTGGTAATAATTTCCACTAGTTGAATAACCACTTTGCTTTTCCCAACTGGCACCACGGTCGGTACTTTTAAAAATGCCGCCTTTGCTGTCTGGTGCTTCTACAACCGCATACAATACATCGGGATTAGCGGGTGAATAATTCAATCCGATTCTTCCTAAATCGCCAGCAGGTATGCCGCTCATCATCTTGCTCCAAGTTGCACCGCCGTCGGTACTTTTATATAAAGCAGATTCTGGTCCGCCGCCGATATACGTAAAAACTTTTCGCTGGCGCTGATGTGCAGCCGCATACACAATATTCGGAAATCGAGGATCAACCATCACTTCGTTAAAGCCGGTATGCTCACTTACATTTAAAACCTGTTTCCATGTTTTGCCAGCATCGGTAGTTTTATAAATTCCGCGTTCGCCACCCGATTTCCAAACGGGACCATAAGCCGCTACATAAACAATATCGCTGTTGGTTGGGTCAATAGCAATGCGGCCAATATGCTCCGAATTTTTGAGGCCCATATTATTCCAGCTTTTACCGCCATCTTCCGATTTATAAATACCATCGCCGTAGGCAACCACCCGCTGGTTATTATTTTCGCCGCTGCCCACCCAAACTACATTGCTATTGGTTGGGTCGATGGCCAAGCAGCCGATAGAATACGAACCTTCGCCATCAAATACAGGATTAAGTGTATTGCCGGCATTGGTTGTTTTCCAAACGCCACCTGCCGCTGCCGCCACATAATACTCGCTGTGGTTATTTGGATTGACAGCAATGTCTGCAATGCGGCCCGATGTAATAGCCGGTCCAACTGAACGAAAGCTTAATCCCGCCAGAGAAATGTTTTTCAGTGAATCTGGGCCTTTAGGTTTTGCATCGATTTTCTTCTGGGCAACAGCACTAAGCGACCCAATTAAAATAAAAGCTGTTAGAATGGTTTTAGTTATATGCATACAATCGGTTTTGAGCTCACTAAATTAAGGTGATTAACTTAAAATTAAGTTACCACAAAAAAAAATTATCGCCACGGATTGTACGGATTTACACGAATAGGAAAATGAAATCAGTGAAAATCTGTGTAATCCGTGGCAATTAAAGCACATACCCTATTTTTGTACAAATTATTTTACTATGAACCATACGCTAATAACACATGGCATTTTACGCTGGGCAGTTTTGATTTTAGGCGTTTGGGCTGTTTTATCGGCCTTATTTGCTGTGATGAGCAAAAGAGAATATAAAAGCAGCGATAATAAGATCAGCCTGTTCTTTATGATCAGTTGCGATATTCAATTATTGCTTGGCCTTATCTTATATTTCACCGGCATGTGGTTCGAAAAAGTAAAAAGCGGCATGGGCGCTGTGATGAAAGACCCTGCCGAACGGTTCTTTGCGGTAGAGCATGCACTGATGATGATCATAGCTTGGCTGCTGGTTCATGTGGGCCGTAGCATGGTAAAACGTGCCGATACCGATGCACAAAAACACAAACGCACACTAATCTATTTTGGAATAGCGTTAGTTATTATATTGGCAATGATTCCATGGCCTTTTAGAATGCCGGGTATTGCAAGAGAATTATTTCCTCAGTTTTAAATGATTTGAATTTACATGGCTAAGAAGAAAGAAGAACCCATTATCCTGGTAACAAACGACGATGGTATTACCGCTCCCGGTATTAGAAACCTGATAGAAGCTGCAAGAGGTTTAGGCAAAGTTGTAGTAGTAGCGCCGGATAAGGCACAAAGCGGCATGGGACATGCTATTACCATAGGTAATCCGCTGCGGATGGATAAAATGGATTTGTTTGATGGCATTGAAGCTTGGCAAACCTCTGGCACGCCGGTTGATTGTGTTAAGCTGGCGGTTGATAAAATTCTGCATCGCAAACCCGATTTGTGCATCAGTGGCATCAACCATGGCGCCAATCATTCCATTAATGTTATTTACAGCGGCACTATGAGTGCGGCCATGGAAGCATCTATTGAAAGTATCCCCAGCATTGGATTTTCGTTGCTTGATTATAATTACGAAGCTGATTTTACAGCGGCCCGGCACTATGCACATGAAATAATTAAAACGGTGCTTGAAAAGAAATTGGATAAACACCTGTTGCTGAATGTGAACATTCCTTCGGTTCCTTTTAAGCAGATAAAAGGAATAAAAATTTGCAAACAGGCTTATGCCAAATACAAAGAAGAATTTTCGGAGCGACTTGATCCACATGGTAAAAAATATTACTGGCTAACTGGCGAGTTCATCAACTTTGATAAGGCTAAAGACACCGATGTTTGGGCGCTTAAAAATAATTATGTAAGTGTGGTGCCGGTGCAGTTTGATTTGACAAATTATACACTTAAATCAATTTTAGAGAAAAAGAAACTGTTCAAATGATATTCAAAAAAGATAATTTTATATTCGGCGCCATTTTAGGATTTGTTGGACCAGTCTTGGGCATTCTTATTTTTAAGTATGTAAAATTTAAATCCTTTGGTTTTTCCGAGTTGTTTCAATATATGTATCAGGAGCAAGGGCATCGTACGTTTAGTGTAGCATTAAGTTTGGCGCTGATGGTGAATGCAGTTCTGTTTACCATCTATATCAACAGCCAAAAAGACCATACCGCCAAAGGCATTTTTGCACTTACATTGATATATGGCCTGATTGTACTCAGTATTAAAACTTTCTCCTGATAATAACTATCCTGTTTCTTCAAACTAAATTTTAACTTGCAGCATGCGTTATTACATGATAGCCGGCGAAGCCAGTGGCGATTTGCATGGCAGTAATCTTATTAAAGAATTAAGAAAACGTGATGCTGATGCCGATATACGTTGCTGGGGCGGCGATAAAATGAAAGCTGCCGGAGCCACACTGGTAAAGCATTACAAAGAACTGGCCTTTATGGGTTTTTTAGAAGTGATAAAAAACCTACCCACCATTTTAAGGAATATTAAAGTTTGTAAAAAAGATATTCTACAATACAAACCAACTACGCTCATTTTAATTGATTACCCCGGTTTTAATTTACGCATTGCCAAATGGGCAAAAGAAAACAACATCAAAGTAATCTACTACATTTCGCCGCAAGTATGGGCTTGGAAGGAGAATCGTGTTAAGCTAATAAAAGAGTGTGTTGACAAAATGCTCGTCATCTTACCGTTTGAAAAAGATTTTTATAAAAAATGGAATTATGAGGTGGAGTATGTGGGGCATCCGTTGGTGGAAGTGGTTGAGGAATTTGGAATTAGGAATGGGGAATTGGGAATTAGGGATTTGGAATTGGGTATTAAATCTGAAGACTCTGCGTTTTCCAATTCCAAATTACAAATTACAAATTCCGGTCTTATTGCACTCTTACCTGGCAGCCGTGAACAAGAGATACTGAAAAAACTGCCCATCATGCTGGAAGTTGCAAAACATTTTCCAGATTACCAATTTGTAGTGGCAAAAGCTCCCGGGCTTGATGAAAGCTTTTATGCTGATCTGCTGGCACCCTATCAAAACGTATCATCCGTTGTAAATAAAACTTACGATTTGCTGCTACAGTCTAAAGCAGCGCTGGTAACGAGTGGCACCGCCACGCTTGAAACAGCTTTGTTTGCCGTGCCGGAAGTCATCTGCTACAAAGGCAGCGCCTTCTCTTACCAGATTGCCAAGCGGCTTATCAAAATAAAATTCATTGGTTTGGTTAACCTCATCATGGATAAAGAAGTAGTGAAAGAATTAATACAGGATGAGTTGACAGTTGAAAATTTGAAACGTGAACTGAACCTATTGCTAACTGATGAACTAAAACAAAAACAACTTACAGCAGATTACGCTTCACTAAAAGACTTGCTGAGCCGGGGCGGCCACGCATCGGCCAATGCCGCTGAAAGCATCTATAAATATCTTACCAAATTACCAGAGTAATTTTATTGCTAGAATAATCATGGCCAACACGAATAATAAAAGTGACAGCCGGTTGATACTATGCATATAGCCAACCCATTTGGACTTTGGTGTATTGGGGTCTTTTTTCTTCAGGTATAAATATTGTGCTATTTGATTGAGTATGCCCATAATTAAACTGAGACTGTAAAGTGATTACAAATTATACGTCGTAGAAAGTTCTTTTAATTCCAAAATATTAGTAACGCCCAGTTTTTCAAATAGGCGAGCCTTATGTGTTCCAACTGTTGATGTTTGAATATTTAAATCATGCGAAATATCGGTAACAGTTTTACCAGCCAGCAGCAATTTAACAATCTCAAATTCACGGGGCGATAGCTCATTAAAAGGGTTGCCGGTTTTACCCGAAAAAGAATCTTCGGCCAATTTTTCGGCAAGCGAATCGCTGATGTATTTCTTTCCGTTTAAAATGACACTAATAGCCCTTGTAATTTCATCCAACGGAGCTTCCTTTGATATAAAGCCATAAGCGCCCGCTTTCATAAAGCGTTTGGCATAAATATTTTCGGCACTCATAGAAAACATCAGCACTTTGGCGTCTGGATAGGTTATATGAATATACTCCATTAATCCGAGCGAATCTGTATTTGGCATCTGGATATCCAGCATAATTAAATCATAAACCTCTGCCTTAAGTTTTTCTATGGCTGTATCGCCATTCATGGCTTCATGAATTTCGGAATGTTCGTAAATTTCGGATAACAATATCTTGATGCCCGAACGTACTACAACGTGATCATCAACAAGGAGAAATTTTTTCATTTTCGTTTGTAGGGTTTATCTTACACTTACAAATTTGCTGCAAATGCTATATGAAGATAGAATAATTTCTACATAATAAATGACTAAACTACTATAATTTATTATTTGTTATTTTTCAATCTTTACTTCGTAATTGCCAATAGTATATCTACTAATGACATGTCGTAAATTTTCGATATCTCACTGAGTATTGGTATGTATTCTTTTACAAATCCATCTTTCCTAAAAACAGAATACAAGCCTGTAATGAAAAAAACCTATAGCCAGATTGCCGTTAGTCTGTTGTCAAAGAAAACAGTATCTCCGGATGTGTCGGTCTTCAACGATTATAAATACAAAGCCATCATTGAAAATTCAATCCACGCATTTTTCATTAGCGTTCCCGATGGTACCATCTTAGAAACAAATAGGGCTGCTTCGGCAATGTTTGGCTATACTGCCAATGAATTCAAACAAATGAAAAGATGGCATATACTTGATCACACTGATCATTATTTTTTAAATGCCCTGAAGGAATGTGATAAAAAAGGATTTTCCTTAACGGAAGCGATCGGTATAAAAAAGAATGGCGATCGTTTTCCAGTTGAAATTTCATCAAATTTGTTTAAAGATTTTACCGGCGAGCTAAGATGCAGTATTATGATTTCTGATATCAGCATTCGAAAAAAAGCAGAAGCTGATATGCAACTAAGCAACGAACGTTACAACCTTGTTGTAAAAGCCACCAAAGACTTGGTGTGGGATTGGGATTTGGTGACAGATAATATTTATAGAAATGGGAGCAACCTTGGCGAAGTTTACGGGCACAAAAACAATGACTTTATTAAAAATATAAAGGATTGGGCCGAACATATCCACCCAGACGATAAGGAGAGAATTAAGGAACGCATCATTTACTATAAAAACTCAGCCAACGAAACAGATTTTAATTTCGAATATCGTTTCAGAAAAGAAGACGGCACTTATGTTTACATAAATGACAAAGGCCATTTAATCAGAAATGAAAGTGGCAAAGTCATCAGAATGATAGGCGCTGCAGAAGATATTTCCGAACGGAAGCAAAACGAGCTTTCGATTGAAGAAAGCGAGCAACGGTATAAAATGTTTATCAAACAAAGTACCGAGGGTATCTGGAGAATTGAATTAACTGAAGCCATTGAAATAAATACACCACTTAATCAATTGCTTAAACACTGTTATTACAATGCGCATCTGGCAGAATGTAACGATGCTTTTGCAAAAATGTACGGTTTTAATAAGGCAGAAGATATGGTTGGAAAACCGCTACATATTATTATGCCAGCATCTAACCCCGTCAATCAGCAATTCCTGATTAAATTTTTAACTAATGGTTTTAAAGTAGAAAACGAGATAAGTTACGAACAAGATAAAGACGGAAACGAATTAATCTTTAGTAATAACATGGTTGGTATTATTGAAAATGGTTTTATTAAAAGAACCTGGGGAACTCAAAGAGACATAACGCTGCAAAAAAAAGCTGAACGGGCACTTGCTGCTAGTGAAAATCATTTACGAACCATTGTGCAAACCGATCCGGAATGTATTAAACTGTTAAGTAAAGAAGGAATTATTCTGGAAATGAATCCGGCGGGACTAGAAATGATTGGTGCCGATAACGCCGATCAGGTTTTAGGTAATAATGCCTTAAACCTTGTTTTACCCAAGTATAAAGATGCTTTCAAAAAAATGCTGGATGATGTGTTTGACGGCAAAAAAGCAACCTTGGTTTTCGAAATCAAAGGTTTTAAAGGCAAGAAGCTTTTCATGGAATCGCATTGCGTACCCTTAAAGAACGAAACCAATAACATTATTGCATTACTGGCTGTTACAAGGGATATTACCGAAAGTAAAAATGCCCAGGCCCGGATTATGGAATCAGAAGAACGTTACCGGTACCTGTTTAACAATAATCCTGCAAGTACAATAATCTGGGATTTAGAAACAACGAAAATTATTGAAGTTAATGAAACTGCCATTCAACTATACGGTTACAGCCGCGATGAGTTTTTACAGTTAACTGTGCTGGACCTTAGTACTGAAAAAGAACAGGAAAAATTTCTTCAAAATCTAAATTACGAGGCGCTTAATAAGCCAAATATTGAAGCAACAATCTGGCGTCATGTAAAAAAAGATGGCTCCAGAATTATCATGGAAATAGCTCCTTATAAAATAAAGTATAAGGGCAAACAGGCAGTACTGGCACTGGCGACCGACATAACAGAAAAAGTACTGCTGGAGAACAGTCTATTTGAAGAAAGACAGTTAAGACAGCAGCAAATTACCGAAGCCGTTATAACAGGTCAGGAAAAGGAACGCACCGAGTTAGGGCAGGAACTACATGATAATATTAATCAGATTCTGGCATCTACAAAATTATACATTGAATGTGCGATAAAAGACGAAAATCCACGTAAAGATTTGATGGAAGAAAGTAAATCATTGGTTGAAAAAGCCATGAAAGAGATTAGAAATCTTTCCAAATCGCTGTTACCTCCATCTTTAGGAGAGATTGGACTGAACCAAGCCCTACACGAACTGGCTGATAATATAAAACAGGTTAATCCACTACAAATAAAAATTGCCTGGAATGATACCAGTGAAGCCGACTTAAGCAGCAAACTTAAACTCACCATTTTCAGAATTGTGCAAGAGCAATTAAACAACGTAATTAAACATGCCGATGCAAAAAAAGTATGCATTAGCATTAACAAAATTGAGAACGCTTTAATAGTGAGTATTAAGGATAATGGACTTGGTTTTAATACCGCCCTAAAAAAGAATGGTGTTGGCTTAAGAAATATTAGTAGCAGGGCCGAAGTAAATAATGGCCAGGTTTCTATTATCTCTAAGCCAGGAGAGGGATGTGAACTTACCGTAAATTTTGAAATGGGTGATGGCAAACTTGATTCTGTTATGAATTTTTAATTACCGCCAGGCACTTGCGCCAACCCAAGCAAATGCTCTCTTATTAACCCATAGTGCTCCCAGGGAATAAAATGTCCGGCACCGGGAATAATGATTGTTTTAACGGCTGGATTACCGGCCAGTTGCAGCTTTCCATATGCTACATTTTTTACCGTAACAAATTTATCGGCATCGCCGTGAACAAATGTTACTGGAATTTTGATACGGGCATACCCTTTGTCGAGTTGGTACAATTCCTTTTTAAAATAAACTATCTCATCATTAGAAGGTTTAAATGCTCCCGGCATCAGCCAGCGCAAGGGACTATACACAAATAAATAGCGCCAATATTCTTTAGGTTCATCATCTGGAGATATAGAACCTGCCAATATAGTTAAGGATGCAAATTCATCGGGATAATCTTGTGCAAGTTGTACAATTACCGGCCCCCCAATACTATGCCCAATCAAATGCACGGGTCTGCCATTAAACTCTTTTGCAAATATTTTATTAATCAAAACTGTCTGCTCCTGCAACCCCATGGCATTGCCAAAGTTACTGTAACCAAAGCCTGGTCTGTCTATCGTAATCATTCTAAATTTACGCAGCAGTGCTGTATCCATCAAGTACATCTTAAACGCATCCCAACTACCGGGTGAGCCATGTACAAAAAATAACGTGGGTAAACTATCGTTTCCTGTTTTGGCATAATGAATGTCAAAATCTCCTACATCAGCATAATGAAAACTTATTTGCAGGCCTTTTTGCTCAAATTCCTTTTTAGCCTCGCTGTCGCTTATTCTAAACTTCATGCAACTTTGGGCAAAAACTACCCAAACCAAAAAAAATATCAATAAGCCCCATTTCCATTTAGCGCTACCTTTTTTACTCATGATTGAAAAACTAGAATTGTTTTAACTGTGCCATAACCGCATTATTATCTTTAAACATTTGCATCCCTTCTTTAACGGTTAAATATTTATAACCTCTTTTATGGTTTTTAATGCTGATGTTGCATAGCAGCCTGAAATGCCTAGAAATTTCTTTCCATGCAAAAAATAATGAATGGCCAGGGTCGTAAATATGTGTAGGCTCGCTGCCGGCACCATTTAACTCGATGATTGAAAAATTCCTTCCTGCTTTTAAATCCTCCACATTGTCATACATAATATCGAGTCTGCCAAAATAAAATTCAGGTATCTGTTTACAGATGCCATCAAATATTTTAGTAAATGATTCATCTGCCCAATGGCTAACATCAACAAACTTGGCTCCCCTTGCATGATTGCCGTAAGGCACTAAGTTTCTGTTTTCATCTTTGGATAGCACTTCTTGTAACCCGTCGCCATAAATTTTTTCGAGGGCTGCCAGTTGAAAATGATAGCGAGGGTCTTTTTGCAAAAGCTGGGTTAAGGTTGATACCCCGTCGCCTTTTACAATTAAAAATTCCTTGGCAACAATGCCGCTGATAAAGCCATCGGGTTTGTCGGGCATGCGGCAATAAAATATTCCCAGTTCTTCTGCATAGGAGATAAACTCCTGCACCAGAAAATCCATATTGATTTTTTTGGCGTAGCCAGCAATATTTTCCAGCGTAAATATCTTTTCCACCCCCATACCCTTGGCTCCAATATCTGGTTTAGCAATGCATGGAAAGTCAATACCGGCTTCATTTACAACACGAAGTATCTCATCAACAGGCATATCCTTTTTAAAAAATAAAGTTTTGGGAATGTATTGCGCCGGAATAATATCATAAATCTCTTTCTTAGATTCCATCAAAAACCCTGCATTTTTTATAAGCGGATTGGCCGCATTAAAAAAGAAGAATGATTTGGCTTTGGCGGAATAATAAAACCAAACAAAGTACATAGGTATATATACAATATCAAAAGGCCAGTACTCCCAATGAGTGAGTTTATGTATAAATAATTTAAATTTCTTCACGTGTGAATTTACTTGTTAATGGGAGTATTTCGCTGTATTGTTTATCCTGCAACAGGTCGTCGTGTAAAAACTCAATTTGCTGTGGGCTAATGACAGCCTGTGTAATACTGAAGGTTTTCATACCCGTATCGCGGTTAATAATAAAACCATTTTCTTCATCGCCTTGGTTGCTGTTATGAAAATTGTGAATCATTTCCACAGTCATTTTTTCATGATTGCTGATAAACTGATTGAACTTATTTTTTCGCTCTTCAATAATATCATCACTGTACAATGTGGCCGACGACCATATATAATTGCTAGATGCAGGCAGTTGTTTATCATACTTTTTAATTCCATCCCACCTTAGTTCGTACAACAAACCTGTCTGATATAGCACTACTGTAAAAGGTTCAATCTGCTGCAGGTCCAACGCTTTAAAAAATAAATATGGATCATCCGATTCTATTATATCCAACAAAATCAGCCCCCTGCTTTTTCGATACGGAGGATTGGCTGTATGCTTTACAAATGCGCCATTTAGCAAAACAGCCACATTACCGTTTCCGACTGCGGCGAACCAGGTTCCGCCAGCTTTTCCATCTTTGGGAAAAATTATTTTTTTGTCATTACGGTTTTCGAAGTGTGGAGCAGCAGCATTTTTACGCTGTATATGTTCATCGCGGTTTGAAGTAATGAAAACGCTGTTTTTAACTGAAACAAAACTTACTGTGCACATTCTTTTCGGTATTGAAGCGTAGAAGGAGCAACACCAAAGCCTTCGGATATTTGAACATCTTTTATAGAAAGCAATGCCACTTTTATAAGCGCCTGGTGGTGAATACAATGCTCAAGATTATACAAAACTTCCCGGTAATAATTTGATTCTATACAAACCGAACTATTATCAGTTCCACAAAATATTTTCACAAATTTATCCGGTTGTACAAGTTCCTGCTGAATTTCTTTAACTATGGCAACTGCAGCATCGATATCATTTTCGTAATGCGTATTTCTTTTACGTTCATCGTAGTTTATTTCACCAATTTTATACCCTGCTATCAGGCATTGGTATAATTCAATGATATGCCTGCTGTGCTGGCCAATAGTTGCATTACTCAGCGCTTCGCATGGCGATGCATAGAGGCTTTTATCGGGCAATTGCGCAAGTACATTTATCAAATCCTGTAAGGCTTCATTTGATTTTTGGAAAACACTTGTCAAAATTTCAGTTTTAATAGTTGAGGTAATTTTTTTCTTTCAATATAAATCAAACCGATGCAACATACAAAAGTTATTACAGCATATAAAAACAAAATCGGATCGCCGCCAAAATTAATCCCCAATTTAGTAAGGTGAAAGAATATGGCACCCGACATTAGACCAAGACCCATTAGCGCCCCCAAAAGCGTTGTACGAGGAATCAGCAGCAAGATTGAAGCGATTAATTCGGCAACACCGGTACCAATGCGGCCCCAAGGTTCCATATTCAAAACTGTAAACAACTCCACCGATTCGGGCTTAGCCGTAAACTTAAAATATAACGTTTGCAGCAGAATAACTGCCGCTAGAATTCGCAAAACCCAAATAGTTATTTTCGTGGCCATTATTATGTAATATTATTGTAATAGTAGCAGATTGAATGTTGGAGAGCCGCCCCCCCCGTGATAGAAGCTAAATTATTATATTTTTTACAAAAAACCCGTCATAAACTGCCATACCGTATCATATACGTTTTTTTGCTCCAATTGGTTTAAATGTAGATTACTAAGTTTATAGAAGGAGATTATAAAGACAGGCGAAAGATGTAATTCAAAAATATGAAAGAGCTTAGAGACCGTAAGCCAACGTTGACAAAAATTACAAATAATCTGGGGGGATACAATGCAGAAATAAATAAAGCCCTTGCACCAGCTAAAGCAGCTTCACTGTTTTTAAATCGAAATTTGAATACAAACCAATCAAATTATAACAATCTATATAAATTTTTTCTCCTAAATTTAGTATCGTTATGTTCTTCGTAATACGATATCTGATTGCTGTTTGCCTGATGCTGCTGGCTGGAGCTTCATCGGCGCAAAATCTTACAGGCACCTGGCAAGGAGAAATGGGTACTTATCAGATTTTACAAATTAACATTGTTCAAAATGGCGACAAGATTTGTGGTTACACCTGGGATCATTTAGCTTACGACGAACAAGATTTTTGCCGGGCACATTTTGAGGGACAGTTTGATAAAAAGTCGCATAGCTTGTCAATTACAGGCAACTCATTTATCGAAAACAGCGGAACACATATTTTAATGCAACTGGATTTGCAACACAAGTATGTGAATGATGAAGAAGTACTGTACCACGAGCCTACACTGTTAGAAAAAATGGCAGCTTTTTTAAGTCGTCAACCAGTTGAAACCAAAATCTATTTAAAAAAAGTATCCAATCGGCCTTCGGAATTTATATCAGGTATGAAGATTTGTTTTGAAGAAAAAACAAAAGATACCCTTGTTGAAAGAAAGATCGTAAAAAAGCCAGCAGACTCTTTGGCAATAATAAATCCTCCCATTGAGCCTGTTAAGGATAGTATGAGCCAGCCTATTCCAATAGACAAAAGAAAAAATAGCGAGCAAAGCCATATCACGGTAGAAACTAAATTCATCAACTTAAAAGTTTATGATAATGCTATTGTTGATGGCGACACAGTAAGTATTTACTATAATGGAAAAATATTGCTTAGCAGGCAATTACTGTCGGAAAAAGCTATTGAAATAAATCTGGAACTTGATGAACGCCAAACCCGCCACGAGATAACTTTATTTGCCCATAACCTAGGCAGCATCCCGCCCAATACGGCCTTAGTGGTTATTACCGCCGGCAAAAAACGCTATGAATTATTTGCCAGTGCCAGCCTAGAAGAAAATGCGGTGCTTGTTTTTGATTACAAGCCGAAATAATAAGACCATAGCTTTATAATTCAGTTTCCTTAAACCCATCACCTACTCCTAAAAGTTATAATATTAACTTTTTGCCATTACACTTTGAAATCTGCCGTTAAATGTGTTACTTTAAAAGCTGTTCCGCCATAGGGTATTTTGTTTTTTTGCGGAAGGCTGAAAATTTTACCAAAACTTACCTCACATCCTCGCAGGATCATTATTACAGGCGATCATTAACGCAAATGCCTAATGACCCGTTGGTTTTAAACAGAACAGCGCTTTAACTAAAACAACGATATGCAAACATTAACTCCTGTGCGGGCCAATGAAAGAATAGTTTTTATGGACGTTCTCCGGGGATTTGCCATCCTCGGTATTTTTATTGCCAACCTGAATGGCTTTAGTTGGTACAATGCCGATGCAAAACTTACCGGCCCTTATTTACTGTCAGATCTGGATCATAAAATGGGTTTCCTGCATCACATGTTCATCGAAGGGAAATTTTATTCTATTTTCAGTTTATTGTTTGGCTGGGGCATTGCCCTGCAGTTTAAACGGGCCGAAGCCGCCGGTATCAACGCATTACCCACCATAAAAAGGCGGTTGCTGTTCATGCTCCTACTTGGTGCTGTGCATTTAATGATATGGCCCGGTGATATTGTTTTCTTTTATGCCCTGCTTGGTTTTATCTTATTACCCTGTAGGAGATTTTCGAACAAAACTTTACTTATCAGCGGTATCATACTGGTTTTGTTGCCCATGGTTTTATATGCCTGCAAAATGCGATGGCAATGGCTTAACGCACCCGCCGGTTTTTTATACGATACCGGACAGCAACTGGATATGAAATTACTGGGCATAGGATCAGAGGCCGATTATGTGAATTTCAGTAAGCACGCCAGTTGGTGGGATATATTGGTAGCTAATATTTCAGGATTTTTTTATCGTTATGGATATTTATTTTTTGTAAGCCGGGTTCCCAAAGTGTTGGGCATGTTTTTAATTGGCTATGCTCTTGGCCGTTCCGATTTTTATAAAAATATTGGTGATCATAAAAAGACGCTGTACTCAATTATTGCCGTTGGGCTTATTATAGGGCTGCCCGCCAATTTTTACCTAGCCCGCTACATGAGCTACTTTATGAATGATTATTGGAACCTGAAAATAAATGGACTTTATCAAACCATTGCATATGCTTTGGGAGTTGTTCCACTGGCCATGACTTATGTAGCGTTGTTTATGTTGAGTTTTCAAACTAGTACTGGTAAAAAAAT
>JBKJPN010000063.1:0-5112 GCA_046595125.1 Ferruginibacter sp. | reverse complement strand
GAAGTTTACGTATTAAGCAAAGAAGAAGGCGGACGTCATACTCCATTCTTCAATAAATACCGTCCTCAGTTCTATTTCCGTACTACAGACGTAACTGGTGAAGTTACTTTGAATGCAGGAACAGAAATGGTGATGCCTGGTGATAACACTAACTTAAACGTTGTGTTGATTCAGCCAATCGCTATGGAAAAAGGTTTAAAATTTGCAATTCGTGAAGGTGGCCGTACAGTAGGTGCTGGTCAGGTAACTGAAGTTGTAAAATAAGAGTAATTGATAAACCTAGTTTTTAATAACGTGTTTATCGATGCTTTTTAATATCTTTGCAGAGTACTTAGGCCAAAAGCTTAGGTACTTTGCTTTTTTTAGGAGTCTGTGTTTTCTGATAAATTGAGTAAATGCAGAAAGTTCTTTAATTATCATACTTTTTCCAGTTCCCCCTTTAGGGGGCGGAGGGGGTGTTTTTACGGGCATGGTGCAACGGTAGCATACGGGTCTCCAAAACCTTTGATCTGGGTTCGAATCCTAGTGCCCGTGCTTTTAGAGTTGGATGGGTTTAGTAGCGAAGGGTGATAATAGTTCTTTTTATGAGAACAAACCTTTACTTATACCTTTAAACGTTTTAAATAAAATTGACATGAATAAATTTGCGCTTTTCGTTAAAGATTCTTACAAAGAATTAGTATATAAAGTAACCTGGCCAAACTGGGATCAGTTAATGCAGTCAACGATGATTGTTTTGGGAGCCACCTTGTTGATAACAGCAGTGGTAGGTGTTATGGATTTTTTAGCCAATAATGCCATGAAATTTATTTACTCGCTATTCAAATAATCGATTATGGAAGCAACAACACCGATAGTAGAAAATGTAGAGAAGGCCGAAAAACCTGAGAAGGAAACTAAATGGTATGTGCTACGTGTAGTAAGCGGTAAAGAGCGCAAGATTAAAGAATACCTTGATAAGGATATTGTTCGCAATGGTTGGACCAATATTGTAAAGCAAATATTTTTGCCGGTAGAAAAGGTGTATAAAGTGGTTAATGGTAAAAAAGTGATGAGAGAGCGTAACTTTTACCCTGGTTATATTATGATTGAAGTGGCTGATGGCAAATTGAATGATGATATGATTCAGTCAATGAGCAATATCAGCAACGTAATGCACTTTTTAACTGATGGTAAAGGATCCAAGGGAAATATTATTTCTTTACGTAAGGCCGAGGTTAATAAAATGTTGGGTAAAGTAGATGAAATGAGCGATGCCGGCGGAATGACCATGAGTGAGCCTTTCATTATTGGCGAAACCATTAAGATCATTGACGGACCATTTAACGACTTTAATGGCGTTATTGAAGAAGTTAATGATGAGAAGAAGAAACTGAAAGTTCAGGTGAAGATTTTTGGCCGGGCCACACCAGTTGAACTTAGCTATATGCAAGTTGAAAAAGTTGTTTAAATTGCAAAGCCACTTAAGTGGCTTTTTTTAATATTAAAATGTAAAACGATGAAAAAAATAATTGCACTTATCCCAACCTTGTTCTTTGCTTTTATTTTGTTAGCACAACCTCCAAAAGGCGATGCAAATAAGGGAATGACTTTTGGTGAAAAAATAAGCGCTGATGGTGCAATCGCTGCATCTGAGTTGTCGGCAAAATTAACTGGTACCGAGCCTGCCCAAGCTAAAGTAACAGGTGTTGTAACTGAAGTATGCAAAGCTGAAGGTTGCTGGTTACGCATGAAAACTGATAACGGAACAATGCTGATTAAAATGAAAGATCATGCATTTTTGGTGCCACTGGCTATGAATGGAAAAACCATAGTTGCCGATGGTGTAGCTACTCTTAAAGAAACGTCATTAGAAATGCTTCGCCATTATGCTGAAGATGCTGGTAAAACAAAAGAAGAAATTGCGGCTATAAAAGAAGGGAAAAGAGAAATTACCTTGCAGGCGAAAGGTATTTTAGTCTTGTAATAAAAATAAGAATTTATAAAGAAAGCCACTTAAATTTAAGTGGCTTTCTTGTGTTTGTTTGTCCCTGAATTAGTTTGTCACCCTTGTCCATTCCTGAATAAGATCATTATTATTCAATGTTTTTGTGTTTACCCTGATTTGACTATTAGTTAGAACTGTAATTTGCCCCGCTTTATAAATAGCACTGTTATTACATGCACTCACTAGTGTATTTACAGAAAAACCCCCACCACCAGTTGAACTTATTGTTCTCCAGGCTTCATCATTAGCCCTGTAGCAGTAGGTGTTGTTCTCAACAGATTTTACAAACGCACTGGCAATGGCAGGCGTTACATTTATAATTGTACCAACCTGAGCATTATTTTCATTGGTTGAAACTAATTTCCAGTTTCCATTTAGGGAGAAAATTCCCCCTGAAGTATTAGTAGGTAGATTCTTTATAGTGTCACAAGCATTGAAAACTGCGAGGGAACTAAACAAAACCGCAAAAAGCATAATTTTTTTCATGATGTTATTTTTTACTGGAATTGCATTTATTATGCCAACAATATTTTAGAAATTAGTTTTGAACAATCATGTTCTTAGGAAATTTATCAGACCTAAGCCTGTGGCGAGTTTTGGCTTGTTGTTTAAAAAATAATTTTGTAAGAAATAAAATTGAATAATATGTTTATACTTTCAAAGATTTCAGCGAACCGGCAAAAAAATGATTCAATAATTGAGTTGCCCATACTTTAAGACATGACGACGGAAGTATAAAAAACTCGATTAATTTAAAAAAATGAGCAGAATTGTAATTTGAAAGGACAAAAGATTAGGAAGAGCCATTATATACTGCAATGGATTTTATACTACAATTCCCATACGTCAAGCTGATGGCTGCTAAGTGTTGATTTTTTTTAGGAAAAATCACTCATTTAATTAATTTTTATCCTACCTTTGCCGCCCCAAATAGTTCTTTAGTACAAATTATTGAATTGGGAGTTTCAACATATTGTTGGAACGCTATCACCAAAAAAAGAAAAAAATGGCAAAAGAGATCACCGGCTATGTCAAACTCCAGTGTAAAGGAGGACAAGCCAATCCGGCACCGCCAATAGGACCTGCCTTAGGTTCTAAAGGTATTAACATCATGGAGTTCTGTAAAGCTTTCAACGGCAGAACCCAAGACAAACAGGGAAAAGTGCTACCTGTATTAATCACCGTTTATGCTGATAAGTCGTTCGACTTTATCATTAAAACTCCTCCTGCTGCAGTTCAGTTAATGGATGCCGCTAAAATCACCAGCGGAAGTAAAGAACCAAACCGTGTTAAAGTTGCAAAAGTTACCTGGGCTCAGGTAGAAGAGATTGCCAAAGACAAAATGGAAGATCTTAACGCTTTTACAATGAACAGTGCTATGAGCATGATTGCCGGTACTGCACGTAGTATGGGTATTACTGTAGATGGAAAAGCCCCTTGGGAAAATTAATTATCAACCACAAATTTGTAAAAAATGATTACGAAAAAAAGAAAAGTAGCAAATACTAAGGTTGATATTAACAAAGCATATTCCCTAAAGGAAGCTTCAACTTTAGTTAAAGAAGTAAACACGACAAAATTCGATAGTTCTGTTGATTTGCATATTAAATTGGGCGTAGACCCTAAGAAAGCCGATCAGGCCATCCGTGGTACAGTATCTCTGCCTCATGGAACCGGTAAAACAAAACGCGTTTTGGTATTATGTACACCCGATAAAGAAGCCGAAGCTACAGCAGCAGGGGCTGACCATGTTGGTCTGGACGAGTTCATCACCAAAATTGAAGGCGGTTGGACAGATATTGATGTAATTGTAGCCACTCCATCGGTAATGCCGAAGATTGGTAAACTAGGTAAAGTGTTAGGTCCTCGTAACCTGATGCCGAATCCTAAAACAGGTACAGTTACCAATGATGTTGCAGGTGCCATTGCCGATTTAAAAGGCGGTAAAATTGCTTTTAAAGTAGATAAAGTGGGAATTATCCACGCTTCTATCGGAAGAGTAAGTTTTGCTCCTGAAAAAATCGCAGAAAACAGCCAGGAACTGATTAATGCTGTAGTTAGATTAAAACCATCTTCAAGTAAGGGAACTTATTTAAGAGGTGTTAGCATGGCCAGCTCAATGAGTCCGGGAATTGCAATTGACACAAAATCTGTTCAAAACTAAATCTGAATTGCCCTGTCTTTTAAGGCAGGGGTAAAAATAATTGATATGACAAAACAGGAAAAAAATGAAGTGATTGAAGTACTTAAGGGCAAATTTGCTCAGTACAATAACTTCTACATAACCGATACAGAAAGCTTAACAGTAGCACAGGTTGGTAAATTACGCAACCATTGCTTTGATAAGCAGGTAGAGATGAAAGTGGCTAAAAACACTTTAATCAAAAAGGCATTAGAAAGCTTAGATGCTGAAAAGTACGCCGGCGTTTTTGATTCACTGCACCAGGTTACAGCCCTGATGTTTAGCGAAAATCCAAAAGAGCCTGCTATGATTATCAGTAGCTTCCGTAAGGCAAATAACAACGAAAGGCCTTTGCTTAAAGCCGCTTTTATTAATGGCGATGTATTTGTTGGTAACGACCAGCTGAAAGCATTAACCCAAATCAAAACCAAGAACGAATTGATTGGTGAAGTGATTGGCTTATTGCAATCTCCAATACAACGTGTATTAGGCGCTTTACAAAATAAAGATGCTGAAAAAGCACCAGAAGTTGAAGCTCCAGTTGCAGAAGCAGTAGTAGTTGAAGCGCCGGTTGCAGAAGCTCCAGTAGCAGAGGCTCCGGCAGCAGAAGCACCAGTTGCTGAAGCAGCGCCAGAAGCTCCGGCCGCAGAGGCAGCACCAGAAGCTCCGGCCGCTGAAGAAGCTACAGGTGAAGACGAAACACCACAGGCTTAGTTTAAAACTAAATCTGTAACAATTTAAAATTAGCAGATTAGCTAAACACTAGCTGCTCATTGATAAAACAACAATTTTTTAAAACACTCCGACGGATTCGCCATTTAGCGAATGTGAAGCCGGAAAAAAAACAAACATTATGGCAGACGTAAAAGCATTAGCTGAAAACTTAGTAGGCTTAACAGTAAAAGAAGTACAGGAATTAGCAGAATTCTTAAAATCAGAGTAT
>JBKJPN010000175.1:0-9418 GCA_046595125.1 Ferruginibacter sp. | reverse complement strand
TCGTTATGTTGCCAGTCAATTTTCAAAGTTTTATTATTCTGAGATGCAGTCAGTAATTTTTCAATATCTTTTCCATTTTCAACATCAGCGGTTTCCAGATAACCACTCAAACTCATTTTATTTTTAACGCCGCTGGCACGTAACCCCTCATCATTAACCACAAAAGAAGGCTTAACTGTTTTCATGCTGAATTTAAAGTCAGCAAACTTTTTGTCTGTTTTAGTAACCTTGCCCAGTTTGAAATTTACCTCATACATCTGATCAGGTTTGAGCCAACTGTCAGGTTTAAATTCAATAGTACGAGCATCAAGCCAATAGGCTTTCCCTTTTACGGAAGGGGAGATATCAAATAAAGATTCCTTCACAGCTTCTCCAACACTATGCGTTGTGCCAGCGTCTGCCGCCAGTTTTATTCTTACTGATGATGTTTTGGAAATAGTACCCGTTGTATAGGCGTCAATGTACTTACTGAAGGCAGGATCAACTTCGATCCATTTGTCTTTTTTGCTGCAGGAGTACAGCGCCAGGGTTGCTGTAACAAATACAAGGCTGCGTAAAAAAGTTGCTGCGAACTTTTGATTACGGGGGCTTCGGTCCAGTTCCATAATTTGTAGTTGATTGTTGAAGTTAGTCCCGATATCTATCGGGAGGCATTTTAATTTGCTATGTAAATGTTGTAAGAAATTTTGAATCCCGCAATTGGTAGGGAATCAATTTTAGTTAAACAATTTATAAAAACCTGCCTACCGGAAGGCAGGCGAAAAAATGCTTTCAATTTATTTTCGTCACGGTAACGTTATAAGAACCGTTAGTGAGCGACGAGGACATTTCCTGGGTATAGGAATTGTCGGATGTTGCAATGATTTTTACCCTTACTTCCATGCTCGACGGGAAGTCTATCTTGTTTTCATTCCTCAGTACTTTGTCCAGTTTTAACATGTAGGAGCAGTTATCCTGCCAAGTAATTCTGAAACGCACAACAGCTTTTAAGGCTTCGCTACTTTCGGTTTGGTACATGCCTTTTCGTTCTGCAATGGTAACCACGCCTGCTCTAGTATCGGCAATTCTGAATTTACCTTCACGAAATTTGTAGCAATCGGACTGCTGACAGAATGCACTTAGGCTGAAAATGGTTAAAAATATGGTGAGGATTGTTCTGATATCGATTGGGATTTACTTTCTTATTTTTTTGTCAGGATTTTTGTATCCACAATGTACTGAATAAATGATTACTGTATCGTCCTCGATTTCATAAACAACTAGGTACGGAAAACTTTTTAGTCTTACATCCCTGATAATTTTTTGATAGTCAATGAAACCATAATATTGAGGATGTTTGCTGACTTCATTAAACCGTTACAGTACTTCAGCTAAAAAACGATCACCTAGTCCTGGTTGAAGAGATTCATAATAATCAAAAGCCTCAGTGGCATCTTCAGCAGCCGTTTTTAAAATAATCAGCTGGTAAATCATTTATAATTTATTTTGACGAACATATTTTACAAATTCTTCCGCAACAAGGGTTTGTTCATCGCCACTATTGTATTTTTCCCGACGGGCATAAATAGCTGCCAGTTCATCTTTACTGTAATCAAATTCCGGGCTAATGCTGTCTTTTAGAATGGTATAAATAGCTTCCAGTTTCTTATCATCGGCTGTATCTATATACTCATGCAGTGTTTCTCTTATTTGAATTGCCGCCATAATTTATTGTTTACTCAAATTTATCATTTTTCTTCCGATAAGAAAAGTAGAAAAGTAAATGTGCGAACAGTATAAATGGTGAAATAAAATTAAATAACCTGATTCCGCAACAAATCCTCAAATTCATCCCTTCTCCTAATCAATTGAGCCTTGCCATCTTTCACCAACACTTCGGCAGGTTTTAACCGGGAGTTAAAATTACTGCTCATCTCAAATCCATAAGCACCGGCATTATAAAATACTAGGAAGTCATTTTCTCTGATTTCATTTATTTTTCTGTCAAAAGCAAAAGTGTCGGTTTCGCAGATATTACCTACCACATTATAAATCCTTTCGGCACCAGTGTGGTTGCTGATATTTTCGATGTGATGATATGATTCGTACATCATTGGTCTAATCAAGTGATTGAAGCCGCTGTTAACACCAGCAAACAATGCAGCAGGCGTTTGTTTGATAACATTTGTCTTCACCACAAAATATCCCGCCTGGCTCACAAGATATTTACCCGGTTCAAACCAAATTTCCATTTCTTTTACTTTGGGGTTTTCAAATTCGGCAATGGCCTGTGCAATTTTTTCCCCCAGTAAATCAACATCGGTCTCTGCATCTTCATGCTGGTATGGAACTTTAAAACCGCTACCTAGGTCAATATATTTTAAGTTTGGAAAATGTTCTATCGTGTTCAACATCACATCTAATCCTAGTAAAAAAACATTGATGTCTTTTATTTCGCTGCCGGTGTGCATGTGTACACCTTCCACATTTAATTTGGTAGTTTTTACCACCCGTTCAATATGTCGCATTTGGTGAATGGAAATACCGAACTTGCTATCCACATGGCCAGTTGAAATTTTAAAATTTCCGCCAGCCATAATATGCGGATTCAGTCTAATGCAGACAGGGTAGGAGTTTCCAAACCTATTTCCGAACTGTTCCAAGATAGAAATATTATCAATGTTGATATTAACGCCCAAATCCTTCGCTGCAACAATCTCATCAAAGTCAACACAGTTTGGCGTGTACAAAATGTTTGTAGCCTCAAAGCCAGCCATCAAACCCAGTTTCACTTCGTGTATGCTCACACAATCCAGACAAGCGCCGATACTATGTATATGTTTTAACACATTTACATTGGTGAGCGATTTACAGGCATAAAAAAAGCGAGCATTGCTTTTTGAAAAAGCATTTTTTAGTTTATTGTATTGCTCTGTTATACGTTCGGCATGGTACACATATACAGGTGTTCCAAATTCATTGGCAATATCAGTTAATTGCTGATGGGTAAGTATTTGTTGCATGTTGCGAAAATAACTAAAGGAATTTGCCTACGACAAAAAATATTGCCACTGAAACACTGAAACACAGAAAAATTCATTCGCTAATTCAGTGCCTCCGTGTTTCTGTGGCAATTAAATTTCCCCGAAAGGGAAATAGAATATTATGCTATAATCTCTTGAATCTCCGTAGGCTCCATGTTAGCATTACGCATGGCAATACCACGAACGGCATTGGCCGTAAAATCCATAAAGGCTTTTTTGGTTATCTCGTCATCGCCAACCATCGCTGGTATGCCAACATCGCCACCTTCACGAATGCTTTCAACAATGGGTATTTGCCCAAGGAAGGGAATATCAAAATCTTCGGCAAGATTTTTACCACCGTCTTTTCCAAAGATGTAATATTTGTTATCGGGGAGCTCTGCAGGAGTAAAATAACTCATATTCTCAACTAAGCCAATCACTGGAACTTTTAATTGCGCCTGCCCAAACATGGCAATACCTTTTTTAGCATCGGCCAAGGCAACGGTTTGTGGTGTAGTAACCACTATCACACCAGTAACAGGTACCGTTTGCACAATGGTTAAATGAATATCGCCGGTGCCGGGTGGCATGTCAATTACTAAATAATCAAGTTCGCCCCAATCAACCTCACTCACAAACTGGCGGATGGCACTGCTCACCATCGGCCCACGCCAAACCACGGCTTGTTTTTCATCAATAAGCAAACCAATGCTCATCATTTTTATACCAAATTTTTCGATGGGTACAATCAATCCTTTCCCATCCACTTCTCTCATCAACGGTCTTTCGCCACGCACACCAAACATAATATGCTGGCTTGGTCCGTAAATATCTGCATCCATCAAACCAACTTTTGCACCGCCCTGTGCCAGTGCTAATGCCAGGTTCGATGAAACGGTGCTTTTTCCAACCCCTCCTTTTCCACTCACCACGGCAATAATGTTTTTTACGCCGCCTAAAATCGTTTTTCCATCTTTACGATTGCTGCTGGTGTTGCTGGTAAAATTTACAGTTACCACTGCTTCCTTATTTACTAATAATTTTACTGCATTAATGCAGGCATTCATAATCATATCCTTCAGCGGACAGGCAGGCGTAGTAAGCACCACCGTAAATGAAACCTTATTACCATCAATTGCAATATCTTTTACCATATTCAATGTCACCAGGTCGCTACCAAGGTCGGGTTCCTGTACATTGCTCAGCGCTTTTAAAATATCATCGTTCGTCATCATTCAATTATTTGTTAAAAATCCAATTTGAACAGCAAATTTAAACATTGATGCCTTTACTTTGTTTATTAAATAAGGAATGTTGTTATTTTTGGGACGGGCATTTGTATTTCATGGCATCATCGTTGTGAATATGATTCTGTTATTTTTTGGTTTTTAATAAAAAAGAAAAAAGGATTTCACTTGTACCGCATACCAATTTTGAACTTTTTTCATGAAGAAACTTATACCATACTTTTTTATTGCTGCTTTAGTTTTTCCTGTTGCTGCCAAAGCCCAGTTCGAAACTTTTAAAGATTCCGTAGTACAGTTGTACGGTATTGTAATGACCGCCGATAGCCTTAAAGGGCTTGAATCGGTGAGTGTGGTTATTAAAGGACAAAACCGCGGTACTATTACCAATAACAAAGGTGTATTTAGTATTGTTGTAATTAAAGGCGATGAGGTAGAATTTACCAGTATCGGTTTTAAACCCAAAATCATTCATATTCCCGAAAATCTAGAGGGGAATCAGCACAGTGTAATTCAATTGATGGTTACCGATACCATTTACTTAGCAGCAACAATCATTAAAGCCCGACCAACGAGGGCACAATTTGAAAGAGATTTTGTCAATGCACAGGTACCCGACGATTATATAACCATTGCCCGAAAAAATACCAATGAAGCTACCCGGCGGCTGCTGGTGGCTAATTTACCCACTGATGGTAGGGAGTCGAGTAGTCAGTATTTAAGACAAGCAGCAAATAAGTCTTACTACGCCGGGCAGGCACCACCTATGAATATCTTTAATCCTTTTGCCTGGGCCGAGTTTATTAAAGCTTGGAAAAGAGGCGACTATAAGAGTAAGAAATAACACCCCCTCCGCCAGCCGGCGGAGAACTTAAATGCACACAGTATTCTATTGATTTTGTTTCTTTGCTATCACAAAGAGAGAAAACTATATGACAAACGCTTCGGACAATTCCCCCTTCACGGGGTTAGGGAGTAAGAAAATATTTCTAATTGGATTTATGGGTAGCGGCAAAACTTTCTGGGGCAGCAGATGGTCGCAGCAATATGGTTTTGATTTTTTTGATTTGGATGCCGTGATTGAATCTGAACAGGAAAGATCCATCGCTTCAATTTTTGAAAAAGAGGGCGAGCCATTTTTCAGAGCGTTGGAGACAACAGCATTACAATCGTTTGCACAAAAGGAAAATTGCATCATTGCCTGTGGCGGTGGCACAGCTTGTTTTAATGATAATATGGCGTGGATGAAAGAGCATGGGCTTACGGTCTATTTATCCGCATCGCCTCAATATATTTTTGACCGAGTGATGGATGAGCAGGATAAACGGCCTTTGATAAACAAACTCAATAAAGCAGAGTTGTTATTTTTTATTGAACAAAAATTAAAAGAGAGAGAATTTTTTTATAACCAGGCGCAGGTTATTTTGCCGGTGCAGCAATTAACAGCTGATTTAGTGCCTGAATTTTTCCTCAACAGAATTTAATTTAAACACATGCAAAAATCTTTTATAAAACTGGCAGCTTTGTTGGGAGCGCTGGCTGTAATGCTAGGTGCTTTTGCCGCACATGGGCTAAAACAAATTTTATTGCCTGGTAACTTGCAGGTATTTGAAACAGCCGTGCGGTATCAGTTTTACCATGTATTTGCTTTACTGGCTGCAGGTTTTTTATACAATGAATTTGCAAACAAATTCATGAAGTGGGCGGGGTTTTTATTTGTAACTGGTATCATATTGTTCAGCGGTTCTTTGTACCTGCTTTGTTATGTAAAATATCAAAACCTAAACATGAACTGGATTGGCGCCATTACTCCATTGGGCGGCGCTGCTTTTATAGCGGGCTGGGTTTGTTTATTTATTGGTGTTTCTAAGAAAAATTAAAAGCAGCAATCGTACGGTGCAAGGTTATTAAAGTACCGTTTTTATTTTCAATATTAAAATCAATACCAAAATCTGCCATCCTTTTTCGCATGTTTTTAAGTCCGTTACCAAACTGTCGTATTTTTTCAAAATTAATACCAACGCCATCATCCTGTATAGTTAATGTTAGCCCGTCTTCCACTCTAATGAGGTCTATATTTACTTCCGTAGCTTTTGAATGTTTTAAAATATTATTCAACGCTTCTTTCACCACTAAAAAAACATTTCTTCTTATCTCGCCATTTACAATCACATTCGGCAGGTTTTCGGGAAGGTTTATTTTACATTTAATTCCGGTATCCTCAAAATATTCAATGGCATAGCTGCGTATGTATGCAATCATATTATTTAACGAATCGTTGCTGCTACTCATGCTCCAGATAATGGCATTCATTTTATTCAACAGTTCATTGGCTGACGAAGTTATCTTTTCAATTTCCGGGATTTGATTGTCGCCCAGTTTTTTTTTGGCCAACTCGCTGTACAGGCTGATGGTCGTCATGCCAGCGCCTAAGTCGTCGTGCATATCAGCACTTATCCTATTCTTTACCTCCTGTTGTGCTTTTATAATAGCAATCTGCGTTTCATATTCCTGTTTTTCGGCGTCTTGTTTCAACGCTTCCTGTTGTTGTATGCCCACAATAAGTTCACGCCTGTTTTTATAGGTTAAGCCCACCAGAAAAAAAGCCAACTCAATTACAACACCTGTATTGTAATGCACAACCGAGGAATTAAGAAATGAATGATTGGACGGGTTTAAAAAGATAAACAGCAGCGAAATAATTGAGAAGAAAATAAGCGCCGTATTGCCGGCAGCTATATAATTAAACAATCGGTCTTGTTTTTTAAGTGCCAATATGATAAAAATAATTCCAATAATCAGCATGAAAATTTTCATTACGTTTTCCAGGTAATACTGCGGTAAGTATGACGAAGTAAAAAAATGAAGAACCGAATAAACGCCCAGCAACAAGAGCACAAACTGGAAACTATACTTTAAAAACTTATCGAGCTGCTGGTGATTGCTTTCGGTATTTAAAAATTTCCTCAAAAACTCGAGATAGAAAACTGAACCGATTACTAGGAGAAAGAAATCGAAATAACTGTAATAGAAATTGGTGAAATTGGTTGAAGTCCTTAGCAAAATCGCATTTAGGAGCATTAGCATGAAGATGCTTGCAGAGTAAAGTGCATTATAGAGAAATTCAGTTTTTTTACTGATAATATAATTTGAAATCATAAAAAGTATCATCATCAATACAATGCCGCTCAGGATTAATCCATATACCTGTATATCGTTTTTAAATCCGGTATTGTGTTTTTGGTATTTATCAAAATAACTTGATTGAATAAACTGGGGATCAATAGTATTGAAATCGTTTTTAATCATTTTCAACACAACTAGATAGTCTGTTTCCTCGCCTGCCCCGATTGTGAGTTTTCGATAGCCCGAAACATTTCCGGTATTGGTCAGTTTTTCAACACCAACTCCAAGTTTGTAAACATCAATCTTTGAATAATTGATTCCCGGAAAAAAATAACCCGAAACCGGTACGGTAGAAGAATTGCCAAAGTGTAATTTCAAATAGAAAGTACTGCTGACGAGGTTGCGGTGAATCTTTTTCTTCTGTGTAAAGCTTTCAAGCGGCGTAAAAGGGAGCTTTAATACATCTGTAAAAGAAAACCCAGCAACACTATCCACAAAAATCTCGGTCTTTAATCCAATATCCGTGCCTTCGCCAAGGTTTACCATAAAAAACTTGGCCGAATCTGTTGGGGACTGGGCAACGCAGAAACTTGCCGTAAAATAAAAGCCTAGCAAGGCGACGAATCGTTTCAAAGCAGATTGTTTTGCCAAACCTACATAATTTCATTGATATGGGCAGTGGGCGTATCAATTTTTTACCTTGTTTTTGAAGTAAGGGTTTTCTATATCTTTGTTGACAATGGCTAATAAATTAAAAGCACCAAAAACAAAGGATAAGGCTCCGGAACAGTTAAAGCAGGAAAAAGAAGAAACAGTAGAAGTGAAAAAACTGCTGAAGGATGAACGTACCCATAAAATTGCAGGCAGCATCTTGCTGTTACTGGCATTTTTGTTTTTTGTTGCTTTCACATCTTATTTATTTACCTGGGCCGAAGACCAAGATAAGTTCAGCCTGCGGATGCTGCTGGCCAACGACATTAAGGTGCAGAATTTACTGGGTACTTTTGGAGCTTTTATCGCTGAAATATTTGTCCGGCATGGGTTTGGCGTGGCATCTTATCTTATTTGCACTACCTTTTTTGTTATTGGCATCAACCTGTTTTTTGGCAAAAAAGTATTCTCCATTTTTCGCAATATTAAATACCTGATTGTTGGTTTGCCGGTTATCAGCGTTGCGGGGGCTGCTATTTTTAAAGGCAATCCTTTTCCCTGGGGTGGAGCAGCAGGCGATTTAACAAGAGACTGGATGTACACAACCATTGGCGAAATAGGTACCGTTGCGGTGCTGATAGTTGCCGTGCTTTCTTATGTTATCTGGCGTTTTAATCCGGTATTTAATCTTCCGGGCAAAAAAGCAGTTTTGGCTGCCGATGAAAATATTGTTCCTCTAGCAGAAGAAATTTCAGAAAAAAAGGAATGGGACGAAGCGGATGAAGAAACACAATTGAAAAAGAATACATTAAGCGGAAATGCTGCCATGCTGAACAATACACATGAAGCAGAAGCCGGAACCATTCATGATATCAGTTTAGTTGAAAAAGAAGAAGATGCAGCAGAGCCAGATGTAACAGCAGAACTGATTATTCCGCAAACAGTGCCCTCGGTTAAGGTAGTTGCTGAGACTGATCTGCCGCTTGAAATAAAATCGGTGCCGGAGCCGGAAGAAGAAACTGAACCGGTACCGAAAACACCTGCAACAAAACCCTACGATCCTATTTTAGACTTGCGTGATTATAAATACCCTACACTTGATTTGCTGGCTGATCATGGAACCGATAAAATTGTGCAGGATGCCGATGAGTTGGAGAATAACAAAAACCAAATCATCAACACACTTAAGAATTACGATATACAGATACAAAAAATTTATGCAACTGTTGGTCCCACGGTAACGCTATATGAAATTATTCCAGCAGCAGGTGTACGTATATCTAGGATTAAAAATCTGGAAGATGATATTGCCTTAAGCCTTGCTGCGCTTGGCATACGAATCATTGCACCCATCCCCGGTAAAGGAACCATCGGTATTGAAGTTCCCAATGC
>JBKJPN010000046.1:0-4113 GCA_046595125.1 Ferruginibacter sp. | reverse complement strand
CATTTATACCTCCTGTTTTCAGACTGGCAGCTGCACCATCACCTATTGCAACGTTTTGGCCGCCTGATGTTATTGAGCCCAGGGCATTATTGCCAATACCCACATTTACATTTCCAGTTATTGGCCCGCTGCCAACCATTGCCCGGTAGCCCATTGCCGTGTTGCCCACACCTGTCGTGTTATTATACAAAGCGCTATCACCAAAACCACTGTTTTGTGCTGCATCATTATTTTTTCCGGCACCCCCACCAATAAAGAAACTATGGCGGCGTGTATTTAACTGTCCCATATAAAGGTTATTCTGGCGCAGCATCAACGGTTTATCATCTAACGTACCTAAAAAATTAACTACAGTATCCGTACCCGCATTGCCGGTGGTTAGCCAACCTGCACCACCTGCATTTGCCGAATCAAGCCAAACCCACCGGTTGGTATTGTAGTAGTAAAATCCAACACTGTCGGGTGTTTCCTGAAAAACCAGCAACCCGGTTGCAGGAGATGCAATTGCATTCTTTTCGGTTTTACTCATGCGGGGAATTAAAACACCCTTTGCGGTGCTTTTAACATCCAGTAATGCACTGGGGTGTGCAGTACTGCCATCAGTATTTACACTTAAAGATTGTGATACAGCGGATTGATGTAAAGTAACGGCAACTATTATTGCTATTACTAAACGTAAAAGTTTAGCCATAAAAAAGTATATAAAATTTTTAAAAATAAAACAGCCGGTTGCTCGAGGAAATTGGTGGTATTAACAGGAATTGGATTGGGAGAATTATTAGAGACTGTTAAATTATAAAAATTTATTTAACTAACTGCTACTTTTATAAATTAATTATTCAGGTATGGCAGTTATTGTCTCCGTTTGTAAAACTAAAACGGAGATTTGGTTTAAACAATACCCTAAAAGTGGTATTATGTTGTTATCTGTTTATATTCATTTTTTGCAATTCAGTAATCATTTTTGTTATTGAGTCTATTTGTTTTTGCTGTTCTTTTATCGTTTCAACCAGCACAGGAGTTAGTCTTGAGTAATCTATGGACTTATAACCAGCATCATCAGTAAAAACCATTTCGGGAAAAAGCTTTTCCAAATCCTGCGCTATGAAGCCAATCTGCAACCTATCGGGAAATTGCATAGCCGGAAATTCTTTTGTTTTCCAGTTGTAAGTAACTCCTTGAAGCTGCATTATTTTTTCAAGTGAATTACTGATGGGCCTTACATCGGTTTTATACCGGGCATCGGAACAGGCAGCAATAGCTCCTGTGTAACAGATATTGCCAACCACATGTAATTTCTGAGTAGGTGCTGCAGTGCCGATACCTACATTGCCATTCATTAATTGGATGGTGCCGTTAACACCTGTACCACTGCCCAAACCCGACTGAATAATGACATTGCCGCCTGTTGCACCTGGTGGCGGACAACTGGTGCCAATAGTGTATCCTCCCTGCACAGTAATTAATCCAGCATCGGTCGCTGAAAGGTTTGGGCCTCCCTTTAAAATTACATCAGAATGAGAACCTGATACCAATGACCAACAGGAGGTGGCTCCGGCTGTGAGGTTTATATTTCCGCCCACCGAATTATAACCGTACGAACCGGTAATATTTACATGGCCTGGTACGCCTAATCCGCCGTAGCCTGCACCGCCTGAAGGCAGATTGGCGCCCGCAATTAAATTCAAATCGCCTCCAGCTCCACCTGTCGCAATACCCGCATTACCGCCCCTGATGCTTAGTGCACCGCCACTACCTGTGCCATCGCCTGGGCGGATGGTAAGAGCATTACCCGTTCCACTGTAAATATTTGATACACCAGTAAATTTTAAATTACCATTTATTTCTAATTTTTCAGATGGCGTTACTGTGTTTATCCCCATCTGCCCGGTAGAAAAATCACCATACAACAATGGGGGGTTAGCGCTGCTGTTAGCTATATACAGTTTGTTGGAACCAGTGGTTTCACTATAACCGGCCTGGTAGCCGAGAAATACATTATTGCTGCCGGTGGTTAAGCTATAACCTGCCTGGTATCCTTCGGCAGTATTATTTGCCCCTGTTGTATTGAAGTAGAGAGAATTCATTCCATTAGCTGTATTTTGGATCCCTATAGTATTGGAATAAAGCGAATACATTCCATTGGCAGTATTATTTATCCCCGTAGTATTGGAATAGAGCGCCAATCCTCCATTTGAGGTATTATTACTCCCAGTAGTATTGGAATAGAGCGATCGATCTCCATTTGAAGTATTGTCATTACCCGTAGTATTGGAATAGAGCGAAGTGTATCCATTAGTGGTATTTCCTATCCCTGTAGTATTGGAAAATAGCGACTGGTAACCATTTGCTGTATTCCAGTTACCTGTAGTATTGGAGTAAAGTGCACTGAAACCCTGGGCTGAATTATTGAGGCCCGAGCTATTACTAAAAAGCGTTTGATAACCAATAGCGGTATTGCCAAGCCCGGTATTATTTGCCGCAGTGGGTGAGCCCTTAAGTGATTCGTATCCCACCGCAACATTATTATTGATGAAAGGGGTTGTGCTGTTGTTTGCATACAGCATCGACTGAACTCCGATCGCAGTAGCATTGCTGCCAGCCTTATTTTGATAAAGCGCATAAAATCCATATGCTGTATTGTATATGCCTACGGTATTATCATACATACTGCCATAGCCTGTTGCTGTGTTTTGATCGCCCGTTGTATTTGAATTGGCTGCAAGGGTTCCAATTGCTGTATTGTTGGTGCCAGAAAGATTGGAACGCAATGCCTGCCAACCTATTGCTGTATTGTGAATTCCAGAAGTATTCGCATTTCCTGCCTGGTAACCATAAAAACTGTTCCAAGTAATATGATCGATTCTTCCTGCTTTTTGGTTATTGACCCGAATATTAAATGGTATATTATCTGTTGTGCCAATAAAATTTGTGCCATCAACTGTTCCTGAGTTACCAAGCGTAGTCCAGGCATTTGTGGCATTTAATATTAATTGCCATACCGGCGAGGCTGGGGTTCCATAGTTTGAATAAAAACCAGCAGTGCCATCGGTTTGATAGATGAGTAAACCGGTAGCCGGTAAACTTAAAGCAGTTTTTTGGGCATTGGTTAAGCGGGGTATTAACAGCCCTTTTACTGTGCTTTTAATATCCAGCATGGCACTGGCATCGGCCGTGCTGCCATCGGTATTAATACTTAGCGACTGTCCAAAAACTGGCAAAACAGCAATCAACAATAAAGCGATTGAAGTAGAAATTATTTTTTTCATACTGATAATTTTATCAGTATAAAACTGCAATTTGTTAGCAGTATTTACAATACCAATATATTGGTATTTTTAACCCAGTTCGGGGTACAGCGGAAACTGTTTCATAAAGGTTTTCACTTCAGTGGCAACTGCAGCAACCGCAGCTTCATCATCAATATTCATCAGTACTTTATCAATAAAATTAACCACGGTCTGCATGTGCTCTTCTGTCATACCTCTGGTTGTAATGGCTGGTACACCCACACGAATACCGGAAGTGACAAAGGGACTTTTATCATCAAAAGGCACCGCATTCTTATTTAGGGTGATATGGGCTTTATCTAAAGTTTCCTGTGCCTTTTTACCGGTGATATTTTTATTGCGAAGATCAATAAGCATTAAGTGATTATCGGTTCCACCGCTAATAAGCTGATAATCTTTTGCCACAAAAGCCTTTGCCATAGCTTGTGCATTGGCAATAACCTGTTTGCCATAGGCCTTAAAATCTTCCGATAGTATTTCGCCAAAAGCAACTGCTTTGGCAGCAATAACATGCTCCAGCGGTCCGCCCTGTGTGCCGGGAAAAACTGCTAGGTCGAGCATTGAACTCATTTTACGCAAATTTCCTTTTGGGTCTTTTATGCCCCACGGGTTTTCAAAATCGTGGCGCAGCATAATAATGCCGCCTCTTGGCCCTCGTAAAGTTTTGTGGGTGGTTGAAGTAACAATATGGCAATGATCAAATGGATCGTTTAATAAACCGGCTGCAATTAAACCGGCAGGGTGAGCAATATCGGCAAAAACAACAGCACCAATTTCATCGGCAACGGCACGTATGCGTTTGTAATCCCAATCACGGCTATAA
>JBKJPN010000229.1:0-10531 GCA_046595125.1 Ferruginibacter sp. | reverse complement strand
TTTTTGTTCGGCCGTCCCTCTGGATAAAACTAGCAAAGATTCAAATCCCTGACGCTGATGAAAACTTTCTTCTTTACAAATTCTTACCATCGCCCTAGCATAAGGACCGTAAGAAGTACGACACAACATCACCTGGTTTAAAATAGCAGCACCATCTACCAACCAACCAACAGCACCCATATCGGCCCAAGTTAAAGTTGGATAATTAAAGATGGAAGAATATTTTGCTTTGCCGCTATGCAGATCAGCAACCATTTCGTCACGACTGCTCCCCAATGTTTCGGCAGATGAATACAAGTATAATCCATGTCCGGCTTCATCCTGAACTTTAGCAATAAGAATAGCTTTGCGTTTTAAAGATGGCGCCCTGCTTATCCAATTACCTTCGGGCAACATACCAACAATTTCGCTGTGCGCATGCTGACTTATCTGCCGGATATTTGTTTTGCGATAGGCATCGGGCATCCAGTCTTTGGGTTCAATCTTTATTTCCTTTTCAATTTTATCTTGAAATATTTTTTCGAAATCCTGTACTTGCATGAAAGATAATTTAGAGTACAAATTTAACACAAAAAACTAACACCTGTTAGTTAACCGACAACAAAAAACCCACTTCGTAAAGAAGTGGGTTTTGAATATATCTAGCTGTTTTTACCAGGGATACTTATTTGCTGCAATCAAAGTATCTGCAATTCTGCGGCGGGCATCTTTACTGTTGAAGGGTTCGGTTTTTGTAAAACGCTTTAAACCAAGCAACATCATCCGCTGTTCATCACCACCGGCAAATGCGTTAATAGCTTCTTTACCTGCTTTGTTTAATTTATCAACCGCGTCGTTTAAATATACACGCATCATGTCAATTTGATTCTGCGATGTGGCTTCTCCCTGCTTATCAACCATCTTCATCACACGCAGTAAGGTACTTTCGGCTTCAAAAGTTTCAATCGCCATATCGGCAATATTCATCAGTATTTCCTGCTCATCAGATAATTTCATCATCAGCTTTTGCACCGCAGCGCCTGCTACCATCAAAATACATTTCTTCATATTTACAATGGCCTTGCGCTCTTTGGCAAATGCGGTTTCATCTTCATTACCAAATTCCGGAATACTCATCAGCTCTTTGCTAACGGCCATGGCTGGGCCCATCAAATCAAGCTTGCCTTTCATAGCACGTTTTAGAATCATATCCACCGTAAGCAAACGGTTAATTTCGTTGGTACCTTCATAAATGCGGTTAATACGACTGTCGCGGTAACCACGACTAATGCTGTACTCATCGCTGAAACCGTTGCCACCATGCACTTGCACGCCTTCGTCCACCACATAATCCAGCACTTCGCTGCCGTGCACTTTTAATATGGCACACTCCACGGCATACTCTTCGGCAGCGCCCAGTAAAGCTTCGGCAAAAGTTTTACCGGCAGCAGCTAGTTCGGTTTCTTTATCATCAACCCATTTGCTGGTGCGGTATAAAGCACTTTCGCTTACAAAAATACGAGTGGCCATTTCGGCCAGCTTATACTTAATAGCGCCAAAATTGGCGATGGCTGTTTTAAATTGCTCACGGGTATTTGCATATTCAATGGTTGTGCCCAATGCCATTTTGGAAGCACCAATTGCAGCCGCCGCTAATTTTAATCTTCCGATATTCAAAATATTAAAGGCGATGATATGGCCCTTTCCAATTTCTCCCAATAAATTTTCAATGGGTACTTTACAATCCTGAAAATATAATTGTACGGTTGATGAGCCCTTGATTCCCATCTTATGTTCCTCGGGCCCTTGTGTAAATCCTTCCATACCACGCTCAACAATAAATGTTGAAAATTTATCCCCATCTATTTGTGCAAACACAGTATATACATCGGCAAAGCCTCCGTTAGTTATCCAGCATTTTTGTCCGTTGAGGATATAATTTTTTCCATCTTCACTCAGTACAGCTGTACTCTTTGCTCCCAAAGCATCGCTACCACTGTTGGGCTCGGTTAAGCCGTATGCACCCTTCCACTCTCCGCTGGAAAGTTTTGGTATGTACTTCTTTTTTTGTTCTTCGGTACCAAAATATAAAATGGGTAAAGTGCCAATTCCTGTGTGGGCTGCAATTGCAACACTAAAAGAAAACCCACCACCTAAGCCTTCGTTAACGAGGGTTGATGTGATAAAGTCTTTCCCTAAACCTCCAAGGTCTTCTGGAATAGAAGCACCCAGCAAACCCTGTTCACCAGCTTTCACCATCAATGAAGGCATCAATCCCGGTTCCAGTTTATCAATGCGTTCAACTATCGGTAAAATTTCAGTGTCGATGAATTGCAGACACATCTCTTTTACCATCCGTTGCTCTTCATTAAAATCCTCGGGTGTGTAGGTTTCAAAAGGATTGCTTTCTTTAATTAACCATTCGCCGCCTTTAAGTGGGGTAGTGGTTGTTGTTGCTGTGCTCATAAAATTTAATTTGCCCCTATCCCTAAAGGGGGACCAGAGTATTATAAATAAAGATTCTTTTCAACTTTCTTGCTACCTGTCCCCTACAATTAGTTCCCCTTTAGGGGGCGGAGGGGGTTGCTTTCTACTTCAAATTATCATACACCATTTGCAACACTTCTTTCGCTATCTCAATTTGTCCGTTGGTAACGCCAACCAGCGCTTCATTCAAAGTGTTGTTAGCAATTTCCATGCATTTTTCTTCCAGCTCTTTTCCTTCGGGCGTTAAAACAATTAGATTTTTACGCCTGTCTTCTTTCGATGCATTTCTTTTTACAAGTTTTACTCTTTCTAGATTATCAACCAAGCGTGTAATACTGGGTTTATCCCTAAAGGTGGCATCGCAAAGTTCCTGCTGACTCATGCCGTCTTCTTTCCACAAGTGATATAAAACACTCCACTGCTCAATGGTTATTTCAATATTTGATTGCTTAAAATTCTTCTGTAACCTTCTGCCAATGGCCGTGCTGGCCTTGCCTGTAATAAAGCTGTATAACTCGCCCTTCTTAAATTGGTTGTTTGACATATAGTTGTTTATGCAACTAAACAAAGATAATGTTTATTTTGGTTCCTAAAAATTTATTTTTGTTGCACCGGCAGTGGTTTTTCATGGCGTCATCGTTGTGTCACTCACTTTTACGGCAAACCATTATGCAGCAGGCTTTACTCATCATTTTAGCAGTTATTTTCGGCCTTTATACTTTACTCATACTGTTCTATTGGAGGAGCTGGCTAGGTATTCCCCACTTCAAACTACAAACCAGCAACTACAAACCACAAACCAGCATATCAATCATTATACCTGCCCGTAATGAAGAAGAGAATATTGCAGGTTGTCTTGATTCAATTTGCAACCAATCTTACCCAAAGGAATTATTTGAAGTATTAGTAGTGGACGACCATTCAACAGATAATACCGCTGCAATTATTAAAACTTACGCAAAGCAAAATGTAAAACTCATCTCCTTAAAAGATTTTGTTGATGGCAATTTAAATTCTTATAAAAAGAAAGCGATTGAAATTGCCATGCAGCAGTCAACCGGAGAATTGATTGTAACAACTGATGCAGATTGTATAGTGCCAGCTGACTGGTTGCAAACCATTGCCGCATTTTACGAAGAACATCAACCTGAGTTTATTGCCGCTCCCGTTTCTATCAATTGTGGCTTTCGTTTTATAGAAATGTTTCAGGCGCTTGATTTTGCTACATTACAGGGAATCACCGGCGCATCGGTACATAAAAAAATACACAGCATGTGCAATGGCGCTAACCTCGCTTATACTATGAAAGCTTTTAACGAAGTTGGCGGCTATACTGGAATTGATACCATTGCCAGCGGCGATGATATGCTGCTGATGCATAAAATCTATACGCGTTATCCTGATAAAGTAATGTTCTTAAAATCGAAAGATGCGATTGTACAAACAGCACCGGTACATTCTATAAAGGAGTTTTTTAACCAACGCATCCGTTGGGCAAGTAAGGCAGATAAGTACGATGATAAAAGAATTTTTTTGGTTTTGTTACTCGTTTATCTTGTGAACATAATACTGCTTTTCTTGCCAATTGCAGGCCTCTTTCTGAAGCTGCAATATTCAATTTACAGCATCTGGTTGATGCTTCTTCTCTTAAAAACAATTGTTGAATTAGTTTTTCTTTATCCTGTTGCAAAGTTCTTTGGCAAACAAAAGCTGCTGTGGTTGTTTCCGCTGATGCAACTCTTTCATATTATATATACCGTTATTGCCGGCTGGCTCGGCAAGTTTGGCAGCTACAGTTGGAAAGAAAGAAAAGTAAAATAATCCCGATAGCTATCGGGATTGAATCACTAATTTACAGCATGGCTCAAACTAATTTTTCTTTTAAAGCTGAAATGTGGAAGCGACTCAAAAAAAACTGGGGTGCTTTATTTGGGCTGATTGTTATTGTACTTGCTGTGCTGGTTTCGATTTTTGGATATGTGATTGCGCCGGATAACTCTCCCAACGCCGATTTACAGACTGTAGAAATACAGGCGAAAAAACCGGGATATACGCAACAGTTTTTAAAAATTCCGCCAAACAATATTATGGAAGGCAGCTGGCTTAACCATTTTATAAGCGGAGAAAAGAACAATTATCAACTTGTTCCAATAGTTGGTTACCGTATTTCTGGCGACAGTCTTTTAGTAAATAAATTTATTGATGATGATACAACTGTTGTGCAATATTATTCCATCAATAGTTTAACCAACAATAATCCATCAGTCATTCAAAAAAATATCATCACAAAAAAATACTGGCTTGGTACTGATAAATTCGGCAGGGATATTTTAAGTCGCCTTATCATTGGCACAAGAGTTAGTCTGGCCGTGGGTTTGATTGCTGTACTAATTTCTCTTACACTTGGTATTATTTTAGGCGCATTAGCCGGCTATTTCCGCGGCTGGGTTGATGAAGTAATTATGTGGCTGGTAAATGTTACCTGGAGCATACCTACATTACTGTTGGTTTTTGCCATCACTATGGCCATGGGTAAAGGCTTCTGGCAAATATTTATTGCAGTTGGACTAACTATGTGGGTGAGTGTGGCCCGTTTAATACGTGGACAGGTAATGGCCATCAAAGAAATGGAATATATACAGGCAGCAAAAGCATTGGGTTTAAAAAATAGCAGAATTATTCTACGGCATATTTTACCAAATATCCTTGGGCCGGTAATGGTTATTGCAGCTGCAAATTTTGCAACGGCAATAATTGTAGAAGCCGGGTTAAGTTTCCTGGGTATTGGCATTCAACCGCCGCAACCAAGTTGGGGTTTGATGATAAAGGAGAACTATAATTTCATCATCACTCATAATCCTTTGCTGGCCTTAATGCCGGGCTTTGCCATCATGCTGCTGGTACTTGCTTTTAATTTACTGGGGAATGGTTTGAGGGATGCGGTGGATGTAAGATAACCCTACCCCCTCCGCCCCCTAAAGGGGAACTGGCAAGAGAATGCTGCATCGATTCGTCTGCTAAATATAATAACCCATAAATTATTTTACACCAAAATTCCCCTTTAGGCGGCGGTGGGGGTGTTTTTACTCCTTCGGCGCCACCTGCACATTCCTGCTGAATCCTTCTTCTAAAGAAATAAAAGTTTCGGTACGTTCTATCCCTTTTATTTTCTGCAATTCATCATGCAAAACAAAACGTAATTGCGCTATATCCTTACAAACTATTTCAATAAACATGCTGTAATTACCGGTGATATAATTCAACCGCACGATTTCTGGAATATTCATTAGCTCTTTTGCAACGGCATCGTACAATGAACTTTTCTCCAGATAAATACCAACAAAGGCTGTTACTTCATAACCCAGTTGCCGGATATCAACATCCATTTTATTTCCTTTCACAATACCAAATTCCTGCAACTTTTTTATGCGTACATGGATTGTTCCGCCGCTTACAAAAAGTTTTTTGCCCAATTCTGCATAAGAAATTTCAGAAGTCTCCATCATTTCATGAATGATTTGCAAATCGAGTTTGTCAAGATTTAATTTGGTAGCCATATTAGATTGTGTTTTTGAAATATTTTCAAATCAATTAGCAAATATTTGAATTAATTCTATAATTTCCAAATATTTTATAAATAATGTTAACCGTAATGGGTATTTACCTTATTTTTGTGTTATCAAAGCAATCAAGTATTACTTTGAAGATCTTAAAAATTGTGGGGTGATGAAATTGCGCAAGCATGGCAGACATGCCCCCTTGTCTCGGGGGTGAGGATCACAGGATAAACGTAGCATAGAGCCGCCGGATCCGCTGTAAAGCGGAGAAGGCGACCGGGGTCGACCACCGAACTTTGTGTTACAGCTAACTGCCTCGTGAAGGTTCGATCCCTTCCCCTACAGCGCTTTATAAAAAAGCCTTCGTTGAAAAACGGAGGCTTTTTTATTTTCTGCCAGTCGGCAAATCTTTATTTTTTTCCCGGATAATTTCGGCAGCAATGCTTATTGAGATTTCCCTCGCAGTTTTGCTAAGTATATTTATTCCAATTGGCGTATGAATGCGTTTCAGTTGATCTTCATTTATCCCTTCAGCAACTAGTTCTGTAATAAGCGTACTGATTTTCTTTTCGCTGCCCATCATACCCAAATAATAAAACGATTTTTGCAACAGTTGCTTTACTACAATTTTATCTGTTCGATAACCCATTGTCATAATTACAACGAAATCACTTGCTGCATCGGGAATTTGATCGCCTATTGATTCATAACTGATCGTATACTTTTCATCTGCAAAAGAATTTACCGAAATTGTATTCAAGTCTGGTCGGTCATCATAAAGTTTTATATAAAAACCTAGATACTTCATCAGCTCTGATAATGCAAGGCCTACATGACCTCCACCGATGATATGAATAACAGGTTGTTGCTCGATTGCTTCACTGTAGAACCAGTCTGTATCGGTTTTGTATTGCAGTCCGAACGTGTGTTCATTACCTAAACTCAGCCCTTCAGGAGAAATAAAAATTGACTTTTTTTCTGAAGCAATAATTTTTTCAACTGTTTTCTCATCTGTTGCCGACAAGGGAGTGAAAGCATTAAGTTGACTACCGGAACAAATCATACCCGAATGATCCTTGCCATGTTCTTTGTCGTGATGTTGACGCAGGAGTAACGTTTTTTGTTCGTTTTTCTGTAACAGCATTTTAGCTTTTTCAACCAGCTTGTGTTCCATGATACCACCTCCTATCGTTCCTGAAAATTCTCCGTCGTCAGCTACTGCCATTTTAAAACCTTGCCTTCCGGGAGAACTTCCTTCACTTTCTAAAACATACAACAGCATTATATTTTTACCTGCAGCCAGTTTTTGTTGTATGAATTTCCAGAGCTCCATTACTGTTTCCTGTTTTCAAGAATTTGTTTGAAAGAACGCCCACGTATTTCATCCAGTGTTAAACCGGTAACCAACACTTCTTCTTCGGTAATGGCGCCACTGTTTAATGCACGTAAAAAATAATTAAGTAATCCCTGTCCTGTTGCGGCGTCATCAAACACATCGCCAATCAACGTTGCCCGGGCAGCTTTTTCTACAAATGTTTTTAAACGCTCCACGGCGTCATCGTAACTTTCTAAAAAGAAAGCATATACTGCCGCATAGCGCATGGGAAACTGCGCCGGGTTCAAATCCCAGCCTTGATAAAAGCCATTCCAAAGTGAATGACGAATATGGTCATATCCTTTTTTCCAGGCATTGTGTACCGTATCCATATTTTCCTGTAACTGTTCTTTCGTTAAGTCATCACCGCGGTGCGGACCAATGGGCATGGTGTTGGTAGCGCCATCACTCAACCAAATGCCGGTATGTGCCAGCGCTACTTTTGTCATATGGTGTGCAAAGTCGCATACCGGGTGGTCCATTTCCTGATACTTGGCTGTGATGCTGCAACTGGCAGTATAATCATAAGTACCAAAATGCATGGCGATGCATCTTCCATTACTTGCTGTAATAAATTTGTTTAAAGGATTGGTACCGTCGATAGCCATGATAGCCTGCGTGGTTTCCACCATCATCTCCATTTTCAGACTTCCTTTTTCCATGTTCAATTCTTTTTCAAGAATATCAAAAAATGAAGCCAGTGTTGCAGGTTGTTCCGGAATGGTAACCTTGGGTAACATCACAATAAAATTATCGGGCAAATTACCGCCGCTTTCTTTAACCAATGTGCTCACAAAAATATCCAGCGTACGCAAACCTCTTTCTTTCATTTCTTCGGTAAAAGGTTTTATGCGTATGCCTATAAATGGAGGCAAGGTTTTTTCTTTCATCCCTTTTGCAACTTCTAGTGCAGTTGTTCGGGCAGTTTCATCTTCCTCCTCATTGCTCCTATTGCCATAACCATCTTCAAAATCAATTCTAAAATCTTCGATGGCTTCTGATTGTAGTTTAGCAATTACTTTATTATAAACTTTAGTGCTGAAACCCGATTTGGTGTCCATGCCAAACACGCTACCAAATACTTCATGGTTCGGAGCGTATGTTTCAAATATCTCCAATGCTCTATCACCAAGATAAGCAGCTGAATCATGTTTAAATAAATTGGCACCACCGTATAATGTGTGTACAGGCTGGCGATCGCTTCTGTCGCCGGGATAGATTTGTTGAAAAGCAGTATTCGCTTCTTTTAAACTGTTGAATAATTCTTCCCGTTTGTTTGTTGGAATTGATGTGCTCATTTTTTATTTTTTTGTACCAGGCATTGGTATTTTAATTAAACTTCATTGGCGTCGCACTCTTCTACATTTTATCTTTGCTCGTAAACCTTCGCTCATAACTCCGCTACAATCAGTTCCCCCTTCAGGGGGCGGAGGGGGTCTTAACTCCCCCGATACGTTGAATAACCAAACGGATTTATCAACAGCGGCACATGATAATGTGTTTCGTCACTAATAGTAAATTGTATTTCTACTTCGGGATAAAATCCTTTTTGCTTTTGAGAAGCGAAATAAGATTCGGTATCAAAAACAAGTTTATAATTACCGGGCGACAGATTTTTTTGTGATGGCAGCAGGTCTCCTATCCTTCCATCTGCATTGGTAACTCCCTGGGCAATAGTTTGCCAGTTGCCGTTTACCGGCATTTGTAACGAGATGCTAATATCCTTTCCTGGTTTACCTTTTGAGGTATCCAGTATATGCGTGGTAAGCTGGCTGGGTTTTAAAACACTCCAGTCGCCGCCGGTAATTAATTTTTGTATACGCAGGATGGTAATCTTCATTTGTTCACCCATGGCAATATGTAACTCTTCGCCAATTGAGTTGCCTAATCTATCTTCTAGTAACTGCAACATTTCGGTTGCCGGTTTTCCAGTTGCACAAACAATGAAAATAAAACCATTTTTAAGTTCATAATCATTGTTGGCATTGACAAGTGCTTTAATAGTTTTTGCCGAAGCCGCCGCAACCGAAGCCTGTTCTTTACCCGCAAATTTTTTTGTTAGGCTTTTAACATCGCCAATTTTGGGATGATGCATAAATGACTCCAACCAGTCCAAACTGCCGCACTGGTTGTACCAAGTGTCAACTGCCATTTCAATCAATTGCTCTTCATTTTTAAAGGCTGGTTGCTTCATCATTAATTCAACCCAGGTTGAAGAACCGCAACAACTTATCAATTGTTTTGCTTTTGCTGCCTTGCTTAATTTATTAAATGCTTTAATGGTCATGATTACAATTTTTATTTTAACGACGCTCCTTGCTCTATCCAGCATCGGATAATATCTCTTTCTTTTTCTGTCATGCCTGTTTTATTATTCTGTGGCATTGTTTTAGTTGCTACCACCCGTTGCATAATCAGGTCTTTTTTAATTACTATATCATTGGGTGTATCATAAACAACTCCGTTGGGAGCAGCTTTATATACATCATCTGTTGGCTTTGATGAATGACAACTGATACACCTTTCCTGGATAATCATGTGTACTTCACTGAATTCTATTTTTGTATTACAAGCGCCCGGATCTTTTGGCGGTGCCGAAATAAAAGCGCCAGCCAATAATATGATAACCGAAACAGGCAATACCCAAACAGACAGAGCTCCCTTTTCCTTTAGGTTAAGATAATGTTTTACGCCGGCAGTACCTAAAGTGATGATGACCAAAATCAGCCAAGGTTTTTCAAATCCAAACGTTGTTGGAAAATGATTGCTAATCATCACAAATAAAACCGGTAAGGTAAAATAGTTGTTATGTAAGGATCGGTTCAATGCATTCTTACCTAACTGTGGGTTTAATGGCAAGCCTTCCCTCGCTGCTTTCACCATAGCTTTTTGTGCAGGTATAATAACAAAGAAGACATTGGCAACCATGATGCTGCCAATCATGGCACCAAAATGAATATAAGCTGCACGGCTGCTGAACACATGACTGTAGAAATAAGCAAACCCTACAGCAATCATAAATCCAATCACCGTAAACCAGATTGGCTTTTTTAACAACGGTGATTTGCAAAGCAAATCATACATAACCCAGCCAACGAAGAAAGAACCTACGCCGATACCTATTCCTGTAAGC
>JBKJPN010000129.1:0-6158 GCA_046595125.1 Ferruginibacter sp. | reverse complement strand
TGGAAGTTGGAAAACTGAGTTTTAGAAACGGAATGGTTATGGCCAGTGCCGATGAAATTTATATCAGTATAAAGAGCAATGGCGGTCATGCGGCTGCGCCGCAGTTTACGGCTGATACTATTTTAATTGCATCACATTTAATCGTAAGTCTGCAGCAAATTGTAAGCAGGAACAACAGCCCTTTTAATCCATCTGTTTTGTCTATCACGTCTTTTCAGGGCGGCAATACCACCAATGTTATTCCTTCGGAAGTTAAGCTGATGGGTACTTTTAGAGCTATGAATGAAGAGTGGCGATTTAAAGCACATGAGCTTATAAGAAAACAAACTGTTGAACTGGTAGCTGCCATGGGAGCGGACGCTACTATCCATATTGATGTTGGTTATCCTTTTGTTTTAAATAATGAAGACCTTGGAAATGAAACCATAAAAAAAGCTGGCGAATATATGGGTGAAGAGAATGTGGAGGAAACAGAATTAAGAATGGGTGCCGAAGATTTTGCTTATTACTCTCACCAAATACCTGCTTGTTTTTTTAGGTTGGGTGCAGGTAATAAAGCAAAAGGAATAAGCAGTGGAGTACATACTCCAACATTTAATATCGATGAAAATGCGATTGAAATTGGGATGGGGATGATGGCTTGGGTGGGAACCGATGCCTCCTCCTAACTTCGTTCGTTCCCTTAGCAGGGAACCTAAAGTGGGAACTGAAGGCAAGAGTAAAATGATAATAGCGATTTTTGATTTGCATAGAAATCATTCAATACAATTTTAAAACTCGATTTAGCGACACACTGTGCTATGCAGCAGTCTGCGGTGAATTGAGATTCCTCCGCCAGCCGGCGGAGGGCAGGGTATGAAAATAGCATTCCACGGCGCAGCCCGTACAGTAACAGGTAGTAAGCATTTACTTACATTAAAAAACGGCAACAAGTATTTGCTGGATTGCGGCATGTTTCAGGGCATGGGCAGAGATACAGAAGTGCTGAACCGTAGTTTTGGATTTGAACCGACGGAGGTAACTCATCTTATTTTGTCGCATGCGCATATTGATCATTGCGGATTGATTCCGAAACTGGTGAAAGATGGTTTTGACGGAAAAATATTTTGTACACCTGCTACAAAAACGCTGGCTGCTTTGATGCTGGAAGACTCTGCCGGCATTCAGGAAGATGATGTGAAGTATGAAAATAAACGAAGGGCACATGATGGTTTACCTTACCTGATGCCTTTGTACAACACCAAAGATGCGTTGGAAGCCATGGATCATTTTGTGGAAGTGGATTATGACAAATGGTTCACTATTGATGAATATGTGGAAGTAATGTACCGAGATGCAGGACATATTATTGGCAGTGCATCGGTACATTTAAAAGTAAGAGAGAATGGAAAAGAAACCCGTATTTCATTTAGCGGAGATGTAGGCCGGTACAGGGATGTAATACTTCGTTCGCCTGCTGAGTTTGAACAGGCCGATTATATTTTACTGGAGTCAACATATGGAAACAGTTTGCATGATAATGCAACTACCACTCCGGATCAGATACTACACTGGGTTGAAAAAGCCTGCGTTCAAAAAAAAGGCAAACTTATTATTGCCGCATTCAGTGTTGGCCGAACACAGGAAATATTGTACGCACTCAACCAGCTTGAACTGGAAAGGAGATTGCCTAAAATTCAGTATTTTGTTGACAGCCCTTTGAGTGTTAAAGCCACAGAGATTATCAAAAGTTATCCCGAGTACTTCAATGATACAATTCAGAAAGTTTTAAAAGTTGACAATGATCCATTCGGTTTTGAGGGATTGAAGTTCATTAAATCGGTCGAAGAATCGAAGATGTTGAATTTTACAGACGGGCCATATGTAATTATCTCTGCCAGCGGCATGGGTGATGCCGGTAGAGTGAAACATCATATCAGCAATAATATAGAGAATAGCCGCAACACTATATTATTTAGCGGATATTGCGAACCACATTCATTGGGTGGCAGGTTGTTGCAGGGAAGAAAAGAAGTGGGTATTTACGGAACAACACATGAAGTAAATGCAGAAATAGGTTCCATCCGAAGTATGAGTGCCCATGGCGATTATGATGACCTGTGCCAGTGGTTGGCCTGTCAGGACCCTAAACAGGTGAAACGTTTGTTTCTTGTGCATGGTGAATATCCGGTACAGCTGGATTTTAAGCAACGCCTTATTCGTAAAGGATTTGCTGATGTGGAGATACCGGAAATGCATTATGAAATAGGGTTAGAATAGTTTTCGAACAATAAACAGAAGGTATCTTTTGATAACTAAGAGCTGTCAGTTTGAGCCTGCCGAAGACGGAATATTTTCTTCAACCCGCCTTCGACAGGCTCAGACTGACATTTCAATTTAATAGATAGGAACGACGCTTTTTTAAACTAATTAGCAATAGAAATGATTTTATGAAGAAGTTTAAAAAGTTTTTAAAAATATTTGTCATCAGTCTTATTGTACTGATAGGATTGTTGTTTGCATCCACTTTTGTTTTTCGGGGAAAGATCGTTTCCTTGGTAAAATCCGAAATCAATAAAAATATACATGCCAAAGTTGATTTTACCGAAGTGGATATTTCTTTCTTTCGTCATTTCCCAAAAGTAAGTATTGGTTTGGATGATTTAGTAGTGACCGGCGCCGATTATTTTGCTGCCGATACATTAATAGCTGCCAAAAGATTGGATGCCACCGTTGATATCATGAGTTTTTTCAGGGGGAAAAATATGAACGTCTACAATATATTTCTGGTATCGCCACGTATTAATGCGATTGTAACCAAAGAGGGTTTTACTAACTGGAATATTGTAAAAGAAAATTTAAACGCTACAGATACAACAGCTGCAAAAACTTTCAATCTTCAGCTTCAAAAATACGCCATTGAAAATGGCTATCTAAAATATACCGATGCACAAAGCGATATGAGTGCGGATATCGAAAACCTCAATCACAGTGGCAATGGAGATTTTACGTCGGATCTTTTTACACTAAAAACGGCTACCAGTGCAGATGCGGTGACATTTACTTACGGCCTTATTCCTTATTTATCAAAAGTAAAAACCATTGTAACCACCGATATTAAAGTAGATAACAAAAACAATGTGTACAGTTTTGACGCAGTTGATGCTTTGTTAAACGACCTGATGATAAATGGAAATGGAAATATTAAGAGCCTGGCCAATGGCTATGGAATGGATATCAATTTTAAATCGGCCTCAACCGATTTTAAAAATATTCTTTCTTTGATACCTGCCATTTATAAAACTGAGTTTAATAAAGTAACCGCAAATGGTACAGCAAAATTTGAAGGCTTTGTTAAGGGTGTGTACGGCGATTCAACAATGCCCGGCTATCATGTGGCAATGAATGTAAAAGATGGATCATTTAAATATACCGACCTGCCAAAGGGCGTGCAACAGATAAATTTTAATGCAGTAGTTGACAATCCCGACGGGCAAACAGATAATTTAATACTCGATATTACCAACGGTCACCTGGCTATTGATAAAGAGCCATTCGATTTCAGATTGCTGGTGAAAAATCCCGTCAGCAATATGTTTGTGGATGCGGCTGCAAAGGGCAGGCTTAATTTATCGGAGGTTGCCAATTATATTAAACTGGCAAATGGTACGAGTATTTCGGGCCTAATGAATGCTGACGTAAACATTAAGGGAGATGTAAAGGAAATAGAAAAACAGCAGTATAATAATTTTTATGCTGCCGGAGTAATCGACGTAAATAATTTCAATTATACTTCTGTTGATTATCCTGCGGGGATAAAGATAAATACAGTGCATGCAAATTTTACACCTACAAAAATTGACCTATCTGATCTTAGTGGCCAATATCAAAATTCAAATTTTACGGGTGGCGGAACGATTAATAACCTGCTTAGTTATTTACTGAATGGTAAACCGCTGAGTGCCGACCTTACTGTAAACGCCGACAAGGTTAACCTGAATGATTGGATAGGCGTTGCGGCAGATACAGGTTTAGTTCCTCCGCCTGCAGGTTCTGCCGCTAAACCGTTTATAGTACCTGGTAATTTAGATATTGCATTGAATGCTAAAGTTGATAAACTGAGGTATGATAAAATAGATATACAAAATCTATCGGGCACAATAAAGGTTGAAGATGAAACTATAAAACTGAATAATATAAGTGGTAATGCGATGGATGGAACCGTTACGGTCAACGGGTCGTACAGTACAAAAGAAAGTAAATCGAAACCTGCAATAGTTATGAGCTATGATGTAAACCAGGTTGATATTCAAAAAACATTTTACACTTTTAATACTGCTCAAAATTTGATGCCCATCGGTAAATTTCTAGCTGGAAAATTCACGTCGGTTTTATTTGCCAATGGTAAAATGGGCGAAAGCATGCGTATTGATATGAGTACCATTTCGGGTAATGGAAATTTATTTCTGATAGAAGGCTTTTTAAGCAGATTTGCGCCGCTGGATAAAATTGCTTCAACATTAAATATAAAAGAGCTGCAGCAGATATCCTTAAAGAATGTAAAGACATTTTTTGAATTTTCGAATGGGAAATTATTGGTAAAACCTTTTACCGTAAAAATAAAAGACATTGAAATGGAAATTGGCGGATTGCAGGGCATTGGGTTTGACGAAGGAATAAATTATGCCATAAACCTGAAATTGCCCAGAGCTTTGATGGGCTCGCAGGGGAATCAGTTTGTAGATAATCTTGTTAACGCTGCTAATTCTAAAGGAATTCCTGTAAAAGTTGGAGAAACAGTTAACCTGAAACTGACAATGGGTGGAACAATAAAAAATCCAACTTTAATAGTCGATTTGAAGAAAAGTGGAGAAACGCTGGCTGATCAGTTAAAAGAGCAGGTAAAGGATTTTGCACAGGCAAAGATAGATAGTGCAAAAAAAGCTGTGACAGATACGCTGGCTTCTTTGCGAAAACAGCTGGAGGATGCAGCAAAAGAAGAGTTAAGGAAAAGGCTTCTGGGAATAAAAGATACTACTACGGTTAAGGATAGTATGCCGGTAAAAAATCAACAGGAAAAAACCAAAGAATCTGTTATAGGCTTGTTGGAAAACTTACTGAAGAAAAAGAAAAAAGACAGTATTGATTTACAGAAAGATTCCATCAACAGACAATAATCTATTCCACCACTTTAGGTATATAATTCGAATTCATAATTCCCAAAGCACCCATATATTTTAACTGGAAAGTTACGAGGTCGCCCACTTTGTATTTTTTTGTGTTGCGCCCAAGATCGAGCACCAGCATATCGGAACTGGCTTCAATTACTTTAATACCTTCATCTTCGGGAATCAAAAATTGAGGGTTACATTCCAGCAAACCAATATCAATTATTGCTCGGTAAGATGTTTTACCAATATCCGCTTCATCAAATGTTGTCATTTTACCCGAGGGGTTTTCCATTTGCTCACCTGTTGGTGTCATAGGTTTTTCATATAATTCAATAATCTCGGTATACAAACGGAAAACGTCTGAACGTAAACCTTTAATAACACCATCAGTAAAAATATCTTTTCCAAAATACAAGGCCTCACCAATCCTGAAATGATTTACAGATTTGGGTATCTGATGTTTAATAAGCATCGGAACTGCAACGGTTGTTCCACCCGAAACCCAGGGAATCTTTTTGTTGAACTTAACTTCAATCAGTTGTTTATACAGAGAAAGCTGCACCATTTTATCCTGCGAAGGCATAATACCGTTTAGGCAATTGAGGTTGGTACCAATGCCCACAATATTGATATTGGGTAGTTTAAAAACCTGCCCATAAAAATCCAGCAAATCCTCGCCCATCACACCTTCCCGCAGGTCACCCATTTCTACCATGATGATGATCTTGTGTTTTTTCTTTTGTTTTACAGCTTCATCACTCAGTAGCTTTATTACTGAAAAATCAGTATTAAAACTTACATCGGCATATTTTATCAGTTTAGGAATACTTCTTTTTGGCGGCGGTTTTATATACACCGTTTGTACATCCGGTGCAATTTCTTTAATCGCTTTCAAATTACTGATACGGGTATCATGCATCTGCGTAACACCCATTGCTACCAGTTCCTCCAGGAACAATTCATTACCACAAAGTACCTTGGTTACCACACCCCACTCAATATTATTTT
>JBKJPN010000243.1:0-8922 GCA_046595125.1 Ferruginibacter sp. | reverse complement strand
CCATTGCTGATAAAATATCCGTGCGGCTTAAACTGCTCTGTTTCTTCAAAACTGGTTTTAGCATTATACACTTTTACATAAGCACCTCTTTCCACTAGGCAATTCAATATGTTTTTCTTGATGCCAAAATCAAGTACAGCAATTCTCAAATCGCTTTTTTCATCACCCAAAAAATAGGATTCGGTTGTACTAACAGCTGATGCCAGCTCCAGTCCATCCATTGAAGGCACATCGTTGAGCATTTTTTGCAGTTCTGCTGTTTCTGTTATCTCGGATGAGATAATGCAATTCATAGCGCCTTGTGTACGTATATGAGCTACTAATGCTCTTGTATCTATATCATCAATCGCAACTACATCCTGTGCCTCAAAATATTCTTGCAATGAAGCATCAGCCATAAAACGGCTGTACTTATCCTCCAGGTTGCGGCCAATCACGGCTTTTACTTTTACGCTGTCACTCTCTACATCCACCGCTTTTACGCCGTAGTTACCAATATGCACATTATTCATAATGAGCACCTGACCAAAATAACTAGGATCGGTAAATACTTCCTGGTAACCAGTCATACCCGTATTAAAACATATTTCTCCAGTGGCAATTCCTTTTTTTCCAAAAGAAGTGCCGTTAAAAATAGTTCCATCGGCTAAAATTAAAATGGCAGGTGTTTTTTTTGTATCAGACATGTATTAGTAAGGTTTTGCAAAGAAAGGAACATAATGGGTTATTTAGCAAATAAAATTCTTCACAATGTTAATTTAAGTGCACAAAAAAGCTCCGATATAAATACCGGAGCTTATATAAACTGTTAGTTTTAAAAATAGTGAGCGAAGTTGAACTATGCTTCTGTAGTGAGCGGAGTCGAACTATCCTCAGTTGCAGCATCAGTATCAGTAGTTTCTTCAACAACAGCTTCAGTTGTTGTTACAACTTCAGCTTCTGCAGCTTTTTTCTTAGCACCACCACTTCTACGTGTTTTCTTAGCTGGCTCTGCCGCTTCGCCAATTCCTTTACCGTAAATTTCGTTAAAGTCAACCAGTTCAATCATCGCAATTTCAGCATTATCACCTATTCTGGCTCCCAACTTAATGATACGTGTGTATCCGCCTGGGCGGGCCGCAACCTTTGGTGCTACAACTGTAAATAATTCCTTTACAGCAGCTTTATCGTTCAGGTAGCTAAACACAATACGGTGATTGTGCATGATGGCTTCCTTACTGGCGTTGCTTTTGGTTTTGGTAATCAATGGCTCAATGTAAGTACGTAAAGCCTTTGCTTTAGCCAATGTAGTTGTAATTCTTTTGTAAGTAATTAACTGGCAGCCTAAGTTCATTAACAGGGCTCTCCTGTGCGATGCTGTTCTGCTTAATTTATTACCTTTTTTTCCGTGACGCATGACATTTGTTTTGTTTCTCGTCCGCTTAAAATCCTGAGCGAAGTCGAAGGGTTAATTTCGCTTACACCGTGTCAGGAATTGTAAGCTACTTAAGTTATAAAGTCTCCAGGTTCCCCCTTTAGGGGGCGGAGGGGGTATTATTCGTCGTCCAGTTTCAACTTGCTCAAATCCATTCCAAAGCTCAATCCTCTGTCATGTAAAACAGATTCAATTTCGCTCAAAGATTTTTGTCCAAAGTTTCTAAACTTCATCAGGTCTTCCTGCTCGTACTGAACCAGTTCGCTTAATGAATTAATTTTAGCTGCTTTTAAACAGTTGAAGGCACGTACAGAAAGATCCAAATCTTCCAATGGAGTCTTCAATACTTTACGTAATTGTAAAGTTTGTTCATCAACCAGGTCTTCTTTCTTATCTTCTTTAGTATCGAAAGTGATATTCTCATCAGTGATGATCATCAAGTGCTGTATCAAAATACGGCTTGCCTGCTTCACAGCATCTTCCGGATGAATAGTACCATCGGTAACCACTTCCATAATCAGTTTTTCAAAATCGGTGCGCTGCTCCACACGGGTGTTTTCGATAGAATATTTTACATTCTTAATCGGTGTGTAAATAGCATCTACAGCAATATATCCAAAATGAGCATTCTTCTCTTTGTTCTCTTCTGCAGGTACATAACCACGGCCCTTGCCAATGGTGATTTCGATATCCAGCTTGGCGCTGCTATCCATAGTACAAATCAACAGCTCAGGATTCATTACTTCAAAAGTAGGAGAAGCCTCGCCAATCATTCCGGCAGTGAACTCTGTTTTATTTTTAATAGAAAGCGTTACTTTCTCAACGCTAACATCCTGCTCCAGCTTGCACTTTAAACGTACCTGCTTCAGGTTTAAAATTATTTCTGTAACGTCTTCGGTAATACCTTTCAGGGTAGCAAATTCATGATCTGCACCTGCAATGTTTACACCAATGATAGCATAACCCTCTAACGAGTTCAGCAACACCCTACGCAGGGAGTTACCAATAGTTACACCATAACCTGGTTCAAGCGGACGAAATTCGAAGATGGCTTCAAATTCAGTTGCTTTTTGAAGAACGATTTTATCTGGTTTAACAAAATTTAAAATACCCATTTTATTTTGTTGTTTTTATTGTTTAAAATTTTATTTCAACACTCCGCTTTCATCTTCGCTCCGTTAAGTTCCCCCTTTAGGGGGCGGAGGGGGTGCTATTACTTAGAGTACAATTCCACAATCAGTTGCTCCTTGATATTCTCAGGAACACTTTCACGCTCTGGATAAGTAATAAAAGTACCTTTTGATTCAGCCTCGTTCCACTCTAACCAGTTAAACTTGGCATTCTTGCCACGTAAGTTTCCAGTAATATTTGCGTTAGCAGCAGTTTTGTTTTTTAAACCAATAACATCACCTGCTTTACAGCTGTATGAAGGAATATTAAGAACATCGCCATTAACTGTGATATGCTTATGCGATACCAACTGACGTGCACTCTGGCGGCTTGGCGCAATACCTAAACGAAATACGGTATTATCCAAACGGGCTTCTAATAACTTAATCAGATTTTCACCGGTTACACCTTTACGGCGTGAAGCTTCGTCAAAAGTTTTACGGAATTGTTTTTCGAGCAAACCATATGTGTACTTGGCTTTTTGCTTTTCTCTTAATTGTAAAGCGTATTCACCTAAAGTTTTACGCTTGCGGTTAGCACCGTGCATACCCGGAGGGTTGCTGTTCTTAGTTAACCATTTTCCATTACCTGTAATGGGTTCTCCAAATATTCTGGAGATCTTTGTTTTGGGGCCTGTGTACCTTGCCATAATTATTGTGTTGGTCTTTTAGTGTCGGCGCATCATTATAAAGACCTTTTAAAATGAATAATGCACCCAGTTAATAAATATCGTTGAAAATAAAACCTGTTCCAAGTCCCCCTTCGGGGGATTTAGGGGGCCTTATACTCTTCTCTTCTTTGGAGGCCTGCAACCATTATGAGGTAAAGGCGTTACGTCTTTAATCATATTGATTTCGATACCATTTTGTGATAAAGAACGGATAGCACCCTCACGGCCGCTTCCTGGTCCTTTTACAAATACATCAACTCTTTTTAACCCCGCATCCAACGCAATCTTTGCTGCATCTGCTGCGGCCATCTGGGCTGCATAAGGTGTGTTCTTTTTAGAACCCCTAAAACCCATTTTACCTGCACTGCTCCAGCTAATTACCTGGCCCTGCTTGTTGGTTAAACTGATAATGATGTTGTTGAAACTTGCAGTAATGTGAGCATCGCCGTAGCTGTCAACTTTTACTACTCTCTTTTTTGCGGCTGCTTTTCCGCCTGCTTTTCCGCCTTGTGCTTTTGCCATAATTAATCCTAAATAGGTAATCTTTTAAAAAATGTATCCCGATTGTTCATCGAAACTGATTCAATCCTCCTGCCGACTTCTTAGCGATCTGGTATTGTTTCAAATAATTGAAGTCTTATTAAAAGCTAAAAGCCAATAGCTGTTAGCTATTAGCTTACTTAGTTACTTTCTTCTTACCGGCAACTGTCTTACGCTTACCTTTCTTGGTACGGCTGTTAGTACGAGTACGTTGACCGCGTAATGGCAAGCCCTTACGATGACGTAAACCACGGTAACAAGCAATATCTAATAAACGCTTGATGTTAACCTGGGTTTCACTACGTAAAGCTCCCTCGGTTTTAAACTCGTTGTTAATTACGTTACGGATGGCAGTTTGCTCATCATCGTTCCAGTCAATAACTTTTTTGTTATGATCAATGCCTGCCTTAGTTAAAATGTACTGGGCAGTAGAACGTCCTATACCATATATATAAGTAAGTCCAACTTCACCTCTTTTGTTTTTTGGTATCTCAATACCGGCAATACGAGCCATATTATTTTTTTAGATTTTTGATTTGCATTTTTAGACTTTTGCCAATTGCTTATTGCCAATTGCCAATTTTCTTATCCTTGCTTTTGCTTAAAGCGGGGATTCTTTTTGTTAATTACATACAGCCTGCCTTTTCTTCTTACAATCTTGCAATCCACGCTGCGTTTCTTAATGGAAGCTCTAACCTTCATGATTTTGTGTTTTTATATTTCCTAATAGCCAATAGCTAACAGCTAACAGCTTTTTTTTATTTGTACCTAAAAATGATTCTTCCTCTTGTTAAATCGTACGGACTCATTTCTACCCCAACCTTATCGCCCGGTAAAATACGTATATAGTGCATACGCATCTTACCTGAAATTGTGGCTAAAATTTCGTGTTCATTCTCTAATTTAACCTTGAACATAGCATTGCTCAACGCTTCAACTATTACTCCATCCTGTTTAATAAGTGCCTGTTTAGCCATAATTTTGGGAGCGCAAAGATAGGAGTAATAATTTAATTAATGGCAAAATTCAGTTCTATTTACCAACAAATACTGGGTTTTTCCACAAAAAAAAGCAAATATCTCTTTTTTCGTCTATTTAACAGACATGATTTGGCGGAAAACTCAAAAAAAAGTCAACAAATATTAAAAAACTCAATTTATCATTTTCCAGTAATAAACAGCCATTTACAAAACAGCCCCCTTTTTTAAAAGGAGGCTGATAATTTTATTATTGCAGGCTAATTTTAATCAAACTTTTCATCATTTAAATGCACTTTAGTCATCTCGTAATAATGATTTTGCAATTGATGAACATTGATAGGCTGCATAATCTGACGGTGTTCGTCACGATACCATATCTCGAATCTCGAAAATCCATCTTTCGACGGTAACATCATTCTAAAAGCGCCCTTCATATATTTAACCGTCCCATCTTCATTCTGCTCTTTTGTAAACTGAAGCTTTGTTAATTGGGCATCGTCCAATGGAATTGCACTCAATTGCTCCGTCTCGTACCAAAAATCCTGCGCACCAGTATTAACGCAAACTTGTTTTTCGTTGCCGTTCAGATTTGTTACTTCACCCTGTTTTTTATCGCCGTCATTATCGGCTATCAAATAATCCCCTACCTTAATTTCTTGAAATTGTATCATAGTTAGTTGTTTTTTAGTTTCTCAATATAGCAATTTTTAAGAAAGGATAATAAATTGAAATCAAAACTTATTCGGCCCAACTCATTACATATCCTTCATTTTCAATTTCCAGAGCCTCCACCGTTAATTGCAACGGACGAAAAGTATCTACCATTACAGCCAACTCCCCCGTTTCTTTTACACCAATGCTTTTTTCAACAGCCCCCGGCTGAGGCCCGTGTGGTATGCCTGCCGGATGTAACGTGAGCATTCCCCGAGTTACATGTTTACGACTCATAAACTCGCCATCAACATAATATAAAAGCTCATCACTGTCGATATTACTGTGGTTGTAAGGCGCAGGAATGGCATTGGGATGATAATCAAACAAGCGAGGTACAAAAGAGCATACTACAAATGCATTGGTTTCAAAAGTCTGATGCACTGGCGGCGGTTGATGCACCCTTCCAGTAATCGGCTCAAAATCATGAATAGAAAAAATATAAGGATAACAGCAGCCATCCCAGCCTACCACATCAAAGGGATGTGTACCATAATGCAGGCCGTACAAAACGCCTTTCTTTTTTGTCTTGATTAAAAAATCACCTTTTTCATCAATGGTTTTTAAATCTTGCGGTGTACGTATATCCCTTTCACAAAATGGTGCATGCTCCATCAATTGTCCATAGTGACTCATATAACGTTTCGGAAACCGCAGCGGTGTAAATGACTCCACAATAAACAGGCGGTTATTTTCGTCGTTAAATTCAATTTGATAAATAGTTCCTCTCGGCAAAACGATATAATCGCCATAGCTAAAGGGCAATTCCCCATATTGTGTTTTTACTTTTCCACTACCCTCATGTACAAAAATCATTTCATCGCCGTCTGCATTTTTATAAAAATAATCCTGCATGCTTTTTTTGGGCGATGCTAAAACAATATGGCAATCATTATTAACCAGAATGGCTTTGCGGCTTTGCAGATAATCATCTTCTGGTTTTATTTTAAAGCCCTCAAAGCTGCGGTGCTTCAGCATTTTTTCTTCGGCAATTTTTGGTGAAACATCAACCGGTTCATCAGTTTTTGTTATCATGGTAGGAGGATAACAATGATACAGCAAGGAATAGTCATCCGAAAATCCTTCGGTAGAAAATAATTGCTCGGCGTATAAGGTACCATCAGGCTTACGAAATTGCGTGTGCCGCTTGTGGGGGATGGTTCCCAAAGTATAATAGTGTGACATGGTTTTTTAAATAAAAAGTGAAAAGTAAATAAAGTATCTAAAGTAAGATGTGCTTAGTACCCTTTACAAAGCGACAACATCAGGAAATAATATTTCCAGCTGCGTTTGTCGATATAATATGTGAAGTTGCGGTGAAAAGGCATTCGCTTTATTAGTTATTGTAAATTTACAGCTTATAATTGTAAAACCCGTGACAAGAATTGGTTTACTTTCTGATACCCATCATTACCTCGATGAAGCCATCCTGGAGCATTTTGCAGGTTGCGATGAGGTTTGGCATGTGGGCGATTTTGGTGAAGGCGTTATTGAAAAACTACAATCGTTTAAACCACTAAAGGGTGTGTATGGCAATATAGATGATGCAAGAATTAGAACTGATTTTCCCGAGCAATTAGTTTTTATGTGCGAAGGTGTAAAAGTAATGATGCGGCATATTGGTGGTTATCCACCTAAATACAATACCGAAACAAAAAAAGAAATACTGCTGCATAAACCGCAATTATTCCTCAGCGGCCATTCGCATATTTTAAAAATTATGTACGATGATAAAATGAACTGCCTGCACATGAACCCCGGCGCAGCCGGTAAACAAGGCTGGCATAAAGTACGCACCGTCATCCGCTTTACAATTGATAGAAAAGAAATGAAAGACGCCGAAGTGATAGAGTTGGGCCCGAGATAAAATATTAAAACAAAGATTGATAACTTGTAACAGTCATCAACCTTCGCCAAAACCAAGAATAAGTTATTTTCCGCCGTTTGCAGTAAGATCTGCTTTGCAATTTGCATCCAACGTTGGAATACTACCTGTAATTAATATCCCAAGAATATCAGTGGTTTCAGACGCGTAATACATCAGGCAGTTACTATTGTTGCAATGGTTGCCATGTGTGGCATCTTTATGGTTGGTTTGCATGGTAGAGCCTATATCAACTAGGCCGAGTATATGAGCAAACTCATGCTCTAAAACTGTACTTTCTAATTTGGTACGACTCGCCTGACCAATACCACCCGAATTATCATAGATAGTTTTACCCATCAAACTCATAGAAGTATTACGGAAAGCTACACCCAAAACGCCAGCAGTTTCATAGCCGGCATCGGTATATAAAAAATATACACCCAATTGATTACCGGTTGTATAAACGGTACGGTTATTCTTTTCTATCGTTCCTATCTCCTGTAGCGATAAAGCAGTTTTACCCGATGCAGCAATCTGTGTTTGAACCACCGTAACCCCACCGGGTTTATTTATCAGCGAATTTACAAATGCAGTAAGATTATTTACTGCCGCTGCATTGGGTTGATAGCCGGGCATATATTGAATCTCTATTTTAACCGAAGTATAATTTGTTGCACTCAACAAATCATTAGCCGATGCGCCAACAACCTTATTATTGGCATCATTTATTGAAGGGAGATTGCTTATGGTATCAGATTTTTTACAACTTGTAATAGCAAGCATGGTAAAAAAGCATGCAGTAATAATACTGCTGGTTCTCATATTCATATTTCTTGTTTTAATACAGCATTATAAACGAAAATATCGTGCCAAAAGATTTATTCGCAAGAATAAACTGGCTACAAAATAAAAGGTTGACAGCTTTAAAAAACTGTCAACCCTAAACTTCTAAACCCCTAAACCTCTCAGCCCCTACTTCACCCAATCCGCAATAAAAATATTAGTATCTCTGGTACCGCCGTTATTACGGTTGCTGCAAAAAATAAATTTCTTTCCATCGGAGCTAAACATAGGGAATGCGTCAAAACCCTTGTCACGGCTTATTTTCTCCATATTTTTTCCATCAAGGTCAATTTTGTACATATTGAAAGGGAAACCTCTCTTGTACTCGTGGTTACTGCAAAAAATAACGCTTTTTCCATCTGGCGTAAAATTAGGAGCCCAGTTAGCCTGCTCCAAAAATGTAATTTGATGTGCATCGCTTCCATCAGCATTGGCAATCCATACTTCCATATGAGTAGGAGCAACCAGATTCTGCGCCAGCAACTCTTTATATTCTTTTATCTCTTCAGCAGTTTCGGGTCGTGATGCTCTCCATAAAATTTTGGTTCCATCCGGACTAAACCAAGCGCCACCATCATAACCCAATGTATGGGTAATGCGTTTTACATTTTTGCCCTCCAGGTTCATGGTATATAATTCCAGGTCGCCATCCCGCATCGACGTAAATAAAATCTTATCTCCTTTTGGAGAAATAACCGCCTCGGCATCGTACCCTTTTGTTTTAGTT
>JBKJPN010000230.1:0-7168 GCA_046595125.1 Ferruginibacter sp. | reverse complement strand
CAAAACTTGGGCCTTTTCAAAAGCACTAAAATTATTATCTGCAATAAAAATGAGTGTTTTGTTTCCATTCGGCAAAACGGGCCCAAAGGTTACGCCTTCAATATTATCGGTATAAATGTTGAGATTATCCATGTTTAAGAGCAAGGTTTTTTTTATTGCTGTAAAGTCTGTATTTCCCTCAAGTGCTATATCAGATATATCAGTTGCGTTGATGAGGTCAGCAACAAATAATTTAATGGTACATGGTAATCTTCCAGTTGAAAAAGACCTTTCGATAACCAATAATTTATTGTTGCCAAGGTTTAATATATCCGGCACACCGTTAATCTTAAATTCGTTCACCGGGTTTGCCGGGTAAGCTACCCGATCAAGCTTATAGGCAAATTGGGCTTTAGCCTTTTTAGTGTCAACATCAAATTTAATAATGCGGATGTAAGCATTGTTATCAACAATATCGGCCTGCGGACCATCTTCGTACAAAGGCTCCTCAACACTTACAAAAAGAGTCTTAAAATTATCGGCAAAAGTTACGCCCTCAAAAGTGCCGTTTTTTCTGGGTCCTTTTTTTAAAGCACTCATATACATGTTTCGAGGCAAAACAAAACTATCAATGTACTTACCCCCCGTGTTAATCATCAGTACTGCTGGGTTTGTGAGAATTGTATCTTTTGCTTTCACTGTTCTTTCCCCTTCGCTGCTCCATACCAACAGTTTTGTTTTTGGATTATAGCGTATTGCTTCGGGATCAGGTGTCAAGTATTTATTTTGTTGGCTGGAGGGGTAGCTGTCGCTATTTGCCTGCAACATGTTCTTTACATCAGTGAACTGCAGGCTATCAATACCTTTTTCTGATAAAAATATCTTGGCAGTATAAAAGCGGGCCGGATTTTTTTCACTGCGATCATCACTTATAAGATAGAATAGATCACTTGCTGCATCATAATCTATGCCCGACAAACCGCCAACCGTTGTGTTTTTATACTGCAGATTGAAAGGAATATTATACGTATTTAAGTACTTTAAGCTTCCGATATTTTCTGCTGTTTTCGTCGCTTTCTTTGTTGAAGCACAAGAAATGGCAATCAACGGAATCGTTATAAAGAAAATTAATCTAGAAAATATTTTACGCATAGAATTTAGAAAATTGTGCTTTTAAAAAATAAATATACAATTACCCGTTTGTTTAAAATTTAATACTTTTATAAAAATAATTATTTGAAAAGTCTTTTTATTATACGGCATGCAAAAAGCGATCAGAATTTTTTTGGAAACGACTTTGAAAGACCGTTGAATACAAGAGGTAAGGGAGATGCTCCTTTGATGGCAAAGCGCTTGATAGAGAAAAATATTGATATAGAAATTATGGTAGCCAGTCCAGCTCTAAGAGCAAAACAAACAGCCGAACATTTTGCAGAAATTTTTACAAAATCAAAAGAAAGTATCATTTATATATCTGCGCTGTATCATGCTTCCGCCGATGTGTTCTATGATGTTGTGGCAGACCTACCGGATGAATTTAGCCAAATTGCCATCTTCTCTCACAATCCGGGAATTACTCATTTCGTAGCAAGTCTTCAAACATCTGTTGAGCTTGACAATATGCCAACTTGCGGGGTTTTTGCAGTAGAAACTGATATAATACGATGGAAAGATTTTTTGAAAGCTAAGAAGTCATTTGTACTTTTTGAGTATCCAAAAAAATAAAAACACAACCAAAAGCTGCATTATTTCGTTAATAATTTGCTGGATTTACCTGACTGGGTAATACATATCGTTTGAAATAGCTTTAACCTTAAAAAAATAGCTTTATGAAATCTTTCGTTTTTTTGCTTGCAGTTTGCATTTCGTTAAACAGCTTTAGCCAAAAGGGTGATTATTTAGTTACCACTGCGGGTGATACAGCCTGGGGTAGTATTTCATTAAAAAATAAAGAGTTTTTAGTAAATGGTAATAAGCAACTTGTCTTTAATGCTGATGAAGTACTTAAAGTAAAAAGCAGCGATTTTAAAGGGCAAACCGTTTTACATTGTAAACTGGAAACCTATACCGATAACTTGAATGAACTTAGTATAGATTGGATAGAAAATGGAATCATTGATACCGTTATGGTATTAGACGAGATTTATTCAACAAAAAAAATAAATCTATATTATGCAACCAGTAAACTTAAGACACCTTATTATTTCTATAAAACACCCTCAGATAATAAACCAGTTCAACTGGTAGTGCGGTATTTCTTTCAGGGAGGATTAGCCAACTATACCCGTGACCGGGCCAAATACAGAGGTGAAAAATCATCGCTTAATTTAGCTGAAATTAAAGGGTATGTAAATCAATTACGTGCCATTATGGGGGATTGTAAAAAAATATCCGAACCTATGTGGGATCTTTTGAGCTACCGTAACTACAGCTTAAAAAAACTCATTAAAAAATATGAAAAATGCAATTAACTCGTAATAAACTACTTGCTGCTAACATGTCTAATCAGTTTTTTTAATTTGCCTGTTGGCCAAATAAACCCCCGAAAAAATAAGTGCCGCTGCTATAATTTTATACATAGCCAAATGTTCATGTAAAAAAACCATGGCAATAATAGCCGCAAACACCGGTTGCGTATAAATATAAAAGCCTGCAATAGAAGCTCCAAGGTTTTTAATTCCGTACAAATTAAATAAATAGGCAAAAAAAGTTCCTGTTATTACAACGAGCCCTATGCTGGTATAGTCTATCGCTGTATAGTTTGCCCAGGGTATTTCGGTAAACTCAGTCCAGCCAAACGGAAACACCATAACCAATCCAATGGTAAAAACCCATCTTAAAATAACAACGGGGTTGTACTTCCGCATAAGCGGCTTTACTAAAATAAAATAAATGGTGTAGGATATGGCATTGATGATGATTAGGATATCGCCCAGTAAAATATTATCTGCATTGCCAACTGCTTCTTTGGCCAAAATCAACACAAGTGCACCACAAATACCTAGCGCAAGTCCAGAGATTTTTAAAATTCCCATTCGCTCTTTCAATATCCAGGCAGCAATAAAAACTATTAAAATGGGTGTGATGAGCAAGAGCAAAGCTGCATGAATTGGATAGGTAAGTGATAGTCCTTTTAAAAACATCAACTGGTTAATTGCGATGCCGGTTAGTGCACAAAGAAATAAACGTTTTCTATCTTCCTTGGCTATTTTAATATTTACTGGTTTAACTAAATACAAACACCAAAACAAAATTACACTCACACCAACCCTTACCATATTCAACCCAAATGGTTTTACCAGCTCCAGATTGGTAAGGTGTTTTACGGCTGTAAGATTTATGGCAAAAAAAAGGTTTGCTAAAATTAATGCTAGGTGTGCTATGGAGCGTTTGTTCAAATATTTTTTTTAATCAGCAAAAGTACAGGAATAAAAAAAGCTATTGAGCTTTTACACGCAATAGCTTTATACTTACTAACCCAATAAGTAATTATTTAAGCAGACTGTTCTCTTTAATTTTTTCTCTAATCAGCCCTTCAATTTCGTTTGCCATTTCGGGATTATCAATCATCAATTGTTTTACCGATTCACGTCCCTGGCCCAGTTTATCGCTATTGTAACTAAACCAGCTTCCACTTTTTTGCACAATGCCCAACTCTACGCCCATATCAATAATTTCGCCCACTTTAGAAATGCCCTCGCCGTAAATAATATCAAACTCGGCCTGGCGAAAAGGTGGTGCCATTTTGTTTTTAACTACTTTAACCTTCACATGGTTACCAACCGAAGAGTCGCCATCTTTAATTGTAGACATGCGGCGGATATCCAACCTCACGGAAGCATAAAACTTCAATGCATTACCGCCGGTTGTAGTTTCGGGGTTGCCAAACATAACCCCGATTTTTTCCCTAAGTTGGTTTATAAAAATGCAACAGCTGTTCGTTTTCGAAATGGTTGCTGTAAGTTTACGCATAGCCTGACTCATCAGCCTGGCGTGCAAGCCCATCTTGCTATCACCCATTTCGCCTTCCAGCTCGCTTTTTGGAACCAAGGCAGCAACCGAATCAATAACAACCACATCAAGTGCTCCCGAAAGAATCAGGCGATCTGCAATTTCTAGAGCTTGCTCGCCATAATCGGGTTGAGATATTAACAGGTTATCAATATCAACGCCGAGCTTCTTTGCATACACACTGTCAAAAGCATGTTCGGCATCTATAAAAGCACACATACCGCCTTTCTTTTGAGCTTCTGCAATAACATGAATGGCAATGGTTGTTTTGCCGCTCGATTCGGGGCCGTAAATTTCAACAACTCTTCCCTTTGGCAGGCCACCTATGCCCAATGCCATATCTAAGCCAATAGAGCCGGTTGAAATAACTGCCTGCTCCACTTCAACTCTCTCATTCATCATCATTACCGACCCCTTGCCAAAATCTTTATCGATTTTATCCATCGTTAATTTAAGCGCCTTAAATTTTTCCGATTTTTCTGTTTTTTCTAAATTGTCTGTCTTGCTCATTGTGTGAATTTTTTAATGGTTGTATCTGGTTTTGCGTTGTAAATGTAAATTCGGAGTCAAAGATAATAGTTTAATTTTATTAACACTAATTATTTTAGCATTATTTTGATAATATTTTTAGTTGTTGATTTTAGCTTAAAAAAAAGACCCATCCCGAGGAATCGGGACGGGGAATGTTCAAGCATGAGAAAAATCCACAAAGGAAAATTTCCTTTGTTCTCAAAAAGGTGCGGTCTTAAAAACGGGTCCGTATATTTTTAAAAAGTTTTCATTTTGGCTAGCGTTTCTAATCATACACAAATAGAAGGTGTTTTTTTGAACTAAACAATACCACAAAGTGGGTATAAAGGGGGGTAAAATCACCCTTTTTAGCCACTTTATAAAACTAAAACTTAATAAGATGGTTAATATCTTATCAATATTTTTAACTTGATTTGGAAATTGCGAGTACTGAAAATCTGGATTTTTTGAAATAACAAGACATCTTTTTTACACAAATATTTTCGTTTCTTTTTTTAAAAATAAAGGCTGATTTCCATCAACCTTAAAAAAACCAATTCGCTGTAAAATAAAAAACTCTCTAAGTAGAGAGTTTTTATAGAAGATATGTAATTAGTCAATTATTTAAAATGCAATCTGTTTTTCTTCAATTACTTTACGCAGATTTAACAATGCATACCGCATACGGCCCAAAGCAGTATTAACGCTGATGTTAAGGATCTTTGAAATTTCCCTAAATTTTAAATCTGCAAAATGGCGTAGGATGATTATTTCTCTTTGGTCTTCGGGAAGCTGGCTTACCAAATGCATAATTCTGTCGCTGCTTTGTGCCTTTATTAAATTTTGCTCTGCATTGGATTCTTCAAAATTTAATACTTCAAAAATATCAGAGCCGTCGCTTGTTTTAATAACAGGCTTGCCTTTTATCTTTCTAAAATGATCAACACAAATATTATGGCCTATCCGTAAAGCCCATTGTACAAATTTGTTTTCTTCTTTGTATTTACCGGCTCTAAAAGTTTCAATAATTTTGATGAAGAGATCCTGAAAAAGGTCTTCGGCTAGGTATTTATCTTTCACCAGTAAATAAATGGAAGTAAAAATGCGGTCTTTGTGACGATTTACCAGAATCTCCATTGCAGAAGATTCACCGCCGTTAAATAACTTAATGAGTTGTTCGTCGGTTAAGGCTGACAGGTTTTTCATAATCAGGTTTTTGGGTGGTTGATATTGGATAAATTCTGAAACAAATGTATATGCTTAGCAAAAAAAAATATGTAGTAGATTTTTTAAAATTCGTGTAGCTATATTTCTAATTAATTCAATACAATTTCCTTTTCCGTCATCATTTTTCGTAGGTTGTTAAGTCCAAATTTCATACAATCTAAAGCCGTGTTCATGCTGCATTTCATAATATCAGCAATCTCTTTAAAGCTTAGGCCTCCATAATGACTCAGCACCATCACCTGCCGCTGGTCATCAGGCAGCATATCTATCAGGCCTTTTATTTTATCATGACTATCATGATAGTTTGCTGCTGATATAGATGCCGGCGCAGCAAAGGCAAGGGGTTGGTTAACGACCGCTGGTATCAACACCCTTTTACTTTTACAGGAATATTCAATACAAAGGTTTTGTGCAATGCGGTTTGCCCAATGCAAAAAATTACCTTCTTCGGCTGTTTTTCCGGCAATCATGTTGTTGATGATACAAATAAAAGTTTCCTGAAAAACTTCCTCGGCAGCATGTTTACTTTGCACTATATTATAAATGGTGCGATAAACCCTGTCTTTATATAACTCTACAAGGGTTGCCATGGCATTGGGGTCGCCGTTGAGATAAAACTGAATGAGTTTCTCATCAGACATGCTGATTTGTTGGTTCATAGGTTTGTTTTTAAAGAGGATATTGGTAAAATCGAAGGTAAAGATTAGCATTAGAGTTAATAATCCTTGTAGCATTAGAAATCAATTTATTATAGAAAGTTTTCTATGTTTTAATTTGCTAAGCATAAAAAGGCTGAGCATTCTGCAGGCAGCATTCGTAACTTCGCCGCATGACGAATTATTTAGACGAACTGAACGAACCACAGCGGGAAGCGGTAATGCATGTTAACGGACCAATCATGATTATTGCCGGCGCAGGTAGCGGCAAAACCAAAGTACTAACTACACGAATCACCCATTTAATGGCTGCTCATAAAGTTGACAGCTTTAATATACTGGCACTTACATTTACCAACAAGGCCGCCGCCGAAATGAAGGAAAGGGTGGAGCGGATATTGGCCAATACCGAAGCCCGAAATTTATACATCGGTACTTTCCACAGCGTATTTGCTAGAATATTGAGGGCCGAAGCAGGCAAGCTGGGTTACCCATCAAACTTTACCATTTACGATACCGATGATGCAAAAAGTGTTGTAAAAACAGTCATTAACGAACTCCAACTGGATGATAAACAATACAAACCCAATGTAGTTTACAACCGCATTTCATCAGCAAAAAACGCATTGATTGGCCCTGCAGAATATATCAACGACTGGGCTATGCAACAGGAAGATAGCCGGGCCAATCGCCCAGCGCAGGGCCAGATATACGATGCCTATGTAAAGCGCTGTTTTAAAAACGGTGCCATGGATTTTGACGACCTGCTGATGAAAATGTATATC
>JBKJPN010000110.1:0-7527 GCA_046595125.1 Ferruginibacter sp. | reverse complement strand
GTAGCAGGTTTACAGGGTAGTGGTAAAACAACTTTTAGTGGTAAGTTGGCTCATTATCTTAAAACAAAAAAGGGTAAATCGCCTTTATTGGTTGCTGCCGATATTTACCGCCCTGCGGCGATAGACCAGTTGGAAGTTTTGGGCGGACAGATTGATGTGGCTGTTTACAGCGAACGTGAAAATAAAGATGCGGTTTCGATAGTTCAAAATTCAATCAAAGAAGCTAAAGCAAAAAATAAAAATGTAATCATTATCGATACGGCAGGCCGTTTAGCGGTTGATGAAGTGATGATGACTGAGGTTGCCAATATTAAAAAAGCAATCAATCCAAAGGAAATTTTATTTGTGGTGGATAGTATGACGGGACAAGATGCAGTGAATACTGCGGCCGCTTTTAATGAGCGATTAGATTTTAGTGGTGTGGTGTTAACCAAGTTAGATGGTGATACAAGAGGTGGTGCGGCCTTATCTATTAAGTACACTGTAAACAAACCTATTAAATTTGCCAGCAGTGGGGAAAAGATGGATACGCTTGATGTTTTTTATCCCGACAGGATGGCCCAGCGTATCTTGGGCATGGGCGATATTGTAAGCCTGGTAGAAAAAGCACAGGAGCAGTTTGACGAAAAAGAAGCTGCCCGCCTAGAGAAAAAAATCCGCAAAAATCAATTTGATTTTGAAGATTTTAAGACCCAGTTGCAGCAGATAAAAAAAATGGGTAACATTAAAGACCTGATGGGCATGATACCCGGCGTAGGCAAACAAATAAAAGATGTGGATGTAAATGATGATTCATTCAAAGGCATTGAAGCCATGATAAATTCCATGACTTTGATAGAACGTCGTAATCCAGATATGATAAATCCAAGCCGTAAAAACCGTATTGCCAAAGGAGCCGGTAAAGATATTGCCGAACTAAATGCTTTCTTAAAGCAGTTTGAGCAGATGAAAGGCATGATGAAGATGATGAATAAAATGCCCAAGGGCATGATGCCAGGTATGATGGGCAAGCGATAACACGATATTGATATTAGTTTTTTCAGTAACCCCAGACTTTTAGTTTGGGGTTTATTTTTATAACTTTAAAAAGAAAAATAGCAACAGAGGCAACTAAATAATTTTTACTCACGTATTCTGATTAACCAAACCAGTAGTACGTTTAGATTAAAAACCATAAAATTGACTGACAGGCCGGATCTGTTACATATTATCCAAGGTTGCGTAAATGCAAACAGGGATAGCCAGAAATTGTTTTATCAATTGCATTATGGCTATTCTATGGGAATATGTTTGCGCTACTGCAACAATCTCGAAGATGCCGCAGAAATAGTAAACGACGGTTTTTTAAAAATATACCGGGCACTCGATTCTTTTAACCCCCAGTACACCGATGTTGAAGCTTCGCTAAGAGGATGGATGAAGCGTATCATGATTAACACGTGTATAGATCACCTGCGCAAAAATAAACAACGTTTTTTAGTGGCTGAAATTTTCGACAATCACTTTAATATCGCCGACGAAACAGAAACATCCATTGACCGGATGGCATACAAGGAAATCATTTCCATTGTTCAAAAATTGTCGCCTGTTTACCGTGCGGTATTTAACCTGTTTGTTATAGATGGATATAAACATGAGGAAATTGCAGCGCAATTAAAAATTTCTGTGGGAGCATCAAAATCAAATCTTTCTAAAGCAAGAATGAATATTAAAAAAATGCTGCAGGAAGCTGAAATAAATTTTTATGAGCAAAAGGTCATTTAACGAAATTGAGCAGGCTATTAAAGCTGCCGCAGAAGCACATGAACCGGCTTTTGACGAACAGGCGTGGGAAAAAATGGAGGCGCTGCTTGATAAAGAGAAGGACAGAAAAAGACCATTCGTTTTCTGGATATGGATATTAGTGCCGCTATTGATTGGATTGGGACTGATAAGTTATTTTACATTTAATAATTCAGAAACAAAAGAACAACAACCGGGAAACACTATATCGAAAACTGATAATTCACAGTCCAATAATGATATCAGCAGCAATCCTAGGCCGGAAAATGATGTTGCTGATAATAAGAGCTCATTAGGGCTTTTAGACGGTGAGCAAAAACCTGATGTTAAGACCAAAGTGAATCATGCTATTTCAGCAACTAGAAAAAAAATCAAATTAGCTTCTTCAGCTCCCTTTAAGCTGCGTGATGATGATAATTTAAATTCCAGACAAAAAATTAAGGGTAAGCAGAATGCAAAAATGACAGCCAATATTAGTCTCGCAAGGCCGAGCACAGACGATGACAACAAAATTGAAACTGTTGATGAAAGCAGTCGCCGGCAACCTGCTACAGATAATTTGGTGACGAAGGCTGAAAAAGAAGAAGTAGTAATAATAAAAGTAGATGCAGATAAAACATCTGAAAAAGAGATTGAAAAAATAGTTGACAGCGTTGTAGAAAAATTAAGCAAGGATAAAAAATCGAAAAGCAAAATTGCCCGGTTATTCATTGTCGCAGTTGGCGGAGCAGAGGCCAGCGGCGTTAAATTATTTTCCACAGATAAAATTACCGGCAGATATGGCCTTGGCTTTGGGTACCAGATAAGTAAGAATTTAAGTGTACAAACCGGATTTTATATAAGCAATAAAAAATACACTGCTGCTGGCAGCGATTATAAAACTAAACCCGGTACTTACTGGAATATTGTTGATATTAATACTATTAAAGCTAATTGCAGGGTTTATGAAATTCCGCTCTCGGTTGTATATAATTTTACGCCGGGTAAAATGATAAACTTATTTGCATCCGCCGGGTTGTCGACTTACATTATGAAGAAAGAAGACTATCATTTTTATTATGAACGTTATGGCACTGCGCATCAGGCTGACGCCTATTACAGCGGTAACAAAAGTTTGTTTTCTGTGTTCAGATTGTCAGCGGGTGTTGAGAAAAAAATATCTAAAAAATTCTCTATCATGGCATCGCCGGGCCTCGCTATTCCGCTTTCAGGTGTTGGCGAGGGAGAGGTGAAATTATATACAACCGATATGACTATAGGAATTAAGTTCACTCCTTTTCAAAAAAAATAATTTGCGATGAAGCAACCCTATTACATTGGTCTGCGTAAGAGAAGTATGTATTGTAACAATAAAAATTCTACTTTGCATATGTTTTGACGCCAATAAATTTCGTAGAGGCAACCATTTTTCGATTTATTACGATTTAATCTAAAACTACTTCTATGTCTAAAAAAATATCCCTGCTGTGTTTTATAATTATTGCTCTGCTGGGTTCTGCTAATTTTATTTCCTGTTCAAAAAGTAGCCCTGATCCCGGCCCCACAAATCCTTGTACCGGCATAACAATTGCTGTGTCGGGTTCTGCAACCGCTGCAAATTGTACAAACAATGGTACCATTACCATTTCGGCAAGCGGAGCTTCGGGGTTCACTTATAAACTAAATGCTGGCGGCGCTTACCAGAGTTCCAATGTGTTTTCAAACCTTGCTGCCGGGGTTTATACCGTGTTTGCAAAAAGCAGTGCCGGTTGCGAAGGGTCAGCATCTGTAACAGTTGCATCAACAGGTGCTGTTTCAGTATCTGCTACCTCTACACCCGCTATGAATTGTGTGAACAACGGAACCATTACAGTAACGGCATCAGGTGGTACAGGCTTTACTTACAAGTTAAATGCAGGAGGCACTTATCAGGCCTCCAATGTATTTACAGGTTTGGCACCGGGCAGCTTTGCCGTTTTTGCAAAGGAGGCTGGCGGTTGTGAGGCATCAACAAATGTTACTGTAGGTGCTAATAATTCTATTAGTGTTTCAGCAACTGCAACAACTGCTACAAACTGTCAGACTAATGGCTCGGTAACAATAACTGCTACCGGCAGTACTGGTTTTACTTATAAACTAAATGCTGGCGGTACTTATCAGGCTTCTAATATTTTTAATAACTTGGCAGCGGGGGCTTATACTGCTTTTGCAAAAGATGGAGCCGGCTGCGAAAACTCTGCCGCCATAACGGTTTCAGTTAACAATACCATCTCTGTAAATACCTCAGTAGTGCAAGCATCAAAATGCAGTAACAATGGCCAAGTAACCGTTAATGCTTCGGGCAGTACAGGTTTTACTTATAAGCTTGGCGCTGCTGGTACATACCAGGCTTCTAATATATTTGCAGCATTGGCTGCTGGCAGTTACACGCTGTTTGCAAAAGACGGTTTTGGTTGCGAAAATTCTGCACCTGCTACGGTGAGCATAAATAATACTGCTGGTCCGCTGTTTGTAAATGTAAAAAATCTGCTTGCAGCGAGGTGCGTAAGCTGCCATAGTGGTGCAAGCCCGGCCGGCGGCAGAGACTTTACTCAGGATTGCGAAATTGTAAACTTCTCCGACAGGATAAACCAGCGTGCTGTTATTATTGGCGATATGCCACAAGGAGGCCCCATGTTAACTCCATCAGAAAAAGCAATTATTACTAACTGGATAAATGCCGGCGGTAAATTCACCAACTAAAAAGCAAATGGGGAGTAAAAAACTGATTGGGTTGGTTGTTTTGGTTCTGGTAACTGCGGCATCTGTTTACATCTATAATGAGTACAACAGAAAACCGGCTGATTTGACGGATGTTAAGCCAGCCTTCAATTTATCCGCAACAGATATTGTAAAAGAGTTTGAAACAGATGAACCAGCGGCCAATAAAAAATACCTGGGTAAGATCATTCAGGTTACCGGCACGATGGCTTCGGCCGGATACCAACACGATACATTGGTTAGTATTATCCTAGGTGAAGGGCTACATAATGTAAGCTGCGAACTTGATAAAAGGCATTTCATCAAAACTTTAGTGCAACAGCAAGAAGCGAATTCCATCACAATAAAGGGTATTTGTACCGGCTATTTGATGGACGTGGAAATGAACCGTTGTATTATTGTAAAATGAAAAGATTTAACTTAGAAAAAAATTTATGATAAAACTAGGCATAGCTATTCTGTTCCATTTTTTTCTGTATGGAGTTAATGCCCAGGATAAATTGTACAGCAAAGAAGCAAAGGTTTCTTTTTACTCAAAAACGGCCATCGAGAATATTGATGCTGTTAATAATAAAGGGTTGTGTATCTGGAATACAGTAAGCGGAGAATTGGAATTTTCGGTTTTAATAAAAGGCTTTCAGTTTAACAGGGCTTTAATGCAGGAGCATTTTAATGAAAACTATATGGAGAGTGACAAATTTCCTAAAGCTGTTTTTAAAGGAGTACTTAATTCTGGGAAACCTATTTCGTTACAAACAAACAGCAATTACAGTATGAACGCCGAAGGGATACTAACCATACATGGCGTTTCAAAAAAAATATCCATTCCTGTAAATATTATTGCTAAAAGCGGAAGTGTTAGTGCTAACACAAATTTTCAAGTGTTGGTAAAAGATTACAATATATCCATACCGGCTATTGTTGCCGATAAAATAGATAAAAAAATCAGCATTGCTGTTTCAGTACCTGCATTTAAAAAACTTTAAAAACAATAAGATGAGGAAGTTTATAGCTCTGGCAATATTAAATTTGTTATTGCAACAGGTGCAAGCTCAGGAAAAATCAATGTTGGATGAAATAGCCGACAGCACAAACAAAACTGAAAAAATTACTGGAGCTTTTAAATCAACCAGAGTAATCAATGCCCACTCAACCGAGATGCTGGGCAAAGGAGACCTAGATGTGAGAATACTACACAGGTTTGGAATGCTAAACCAAGGAGTAAAACAATTGTTTGGGCTCGACCAAGCTTCAATGAGGCTTGGTTTTGATTATGGCATTACAAATAATTTAACCGTAGGTATTGGCCGCAGCACTTTCCGTAAAGAGTTGGATGCTTTTGCCAAAGTGCGAATATTGCAACAGGCCAAAGGAGCTAAAGCCATACCTGTTTCTGTTTTGGTAGCTGCGGGTGCTACTGTTTGGACAGAGCAATCCTTCGATTCAATAAAACCAACAATTGGCGACAGGGCAACTTATTATGTACAATTGGTTGTAGGCAAAAAAATCACATCGGCGTTTTCTCTTCAATTAAGTCCGATTCTGCTGCATAGCCCCAGCCGAAAAGACAACTTAGGTAATTATAATACAGTTTTTGCCCTAGGTGGTGGCGGCAGAATAAAGTTCAGCAAAAGAATGGCTTTTACTTTTGATTATCATCAAATCATGGGTTCAAAATACCCCGGCTATCAATCTCCTTTATCTGCCGGCATAGATATTGAAACCGGCGGACACGTATTTCAACTGCATTTTTCCAATGCCGTTGGTATGAACGAACGAGCCTATATTGCTCAAACTACTGGTGATTTCTTTAAAGGCGATATCCGCTTTGGATTTAACTTATCCCGGCTGTTTCATATTGGGAAAAGGTAATAATTGTGTAAAAAACTGCAAATCTCATTAATCTTTTTTGCATTTTCCTTGCTGCTGCCTATCTTTGCCTTCCTTTTTTAAGGAGAAACCCTATTTAATAACAACCAAAAATTTCTATTTATGGCTGTAAAAATGAGACTGCAAAGGCATGGCTCAAAGAAGCGTCCTTTTTATTTCATCGTTGTTGCTGACGGCAGAGCCCCACGTGACGGCAAATTCATCCAAAAACTTGGTACTTACAATCCTTTAACGGTTCCTGCTACAATTCAGGTAGATCGTCAAAAAGCATTGGATTGGCTGCAAAAAGGTGCTCAACCCACCGATACTGTACGTCGTATCCTTTCTTTCAAAGGTGTGTTGTACCTAAAGCATTTACTTCGTGGCGTAAGCTTAGGCTTATTCGATGAGGCAGGTGCTATGGAAAAATTTACCGCATGGATGGCCGAGCATGATTCAAATGTTGCCCGTCGTTCTGGCGCCCATAAAAAGGCCCGTACCGAAAAGCGTGACACACCGATTGTGAAAAAGGTAGAAGCTAAAGTGGAAGCCGTTGTTGCTGAAGAAGCACCAGCTGCTGAGACAACCGAAGAAGCACCCGTTGCCGAAACGACCGAAGCTCCTGCTGCAGAAGCACCTGCAACTGAAGAAACCAAAACAGAAGAATAAATAACTCTGTTCCGTTAATTCTTTAAAGTCCTGATTTTTTATCGGGACTTTTTTTATGTACCAAGCTATAAGCCTTTGTGGAACTTCAGTGGCAGTTTACCCTGAGCGTAGCCGAAGGGCACTCTTGTACATTTTATTTCTATTCAGCTTTTTTCAAAATACTTCATCTATAAAATAAAGTAACTTGCACCCCAAATGAATCAATACTTTAAAATAGGTAAACTCGCCGCCAGTACAGGCTTAAAAGGCGAACTGGTACTCCAGCACAACCTGGGTAAAAAAACAACCCTAAAAGGTTTGGAAGCTATTTTTCTGGAAGATAAAAAAGACAGCTTCATTCCATACTTTATCGAATGAAGCTGTCTTTTTTATCTTCCAGAAAAATAGCTTCGAGGCCTTTGAGGGTTGTTTTTTTGCCAAGATTATGCTGCAAAACCAGTTCGCCTTTTAAGCCGGTGCTGGCGGCAA
>JBKJPN010000077.1:0-3873 GCA_046595125.1 Ferruginibacter sp. | reverse complement strand
GTTTATTATTTGGCTGCGAAGCTGTAAAACCTTAGTTTTGCACCGCGAAGTAGAGCAGCGGTAGCTCGTCGGGCTCATAACCCGAAGGTCACTGGTTCGATCCCAGTCTTCGCAACTAAAATCCTCAGATCATCAGGTTTGAGGTTTTTTTATTCTTAGCTCAGGCTTTGGCTAAAGAATTTGACTACCTCCTTCAATTCTCCGCTAACAGCTTGTGGCTAACAGCTAAAAGCTATTACATGAAATCAGGTTTTGTAAACATATTTGGTAAGCCCAACGCAGGCAAAAGCACCTTGCTTAATGCACTAATGGGAGAGAAGATGGCGATTGTGTCGCATAAAGTGCAAACAACCAGGCACCGCATCAAGGCAATTCTTACCGAGAAAGATTACCAGATTATTTTTTCTGATACACCCGGCATCATCGAACCAAAATACAAGCTGCATGAAAAAATGATGCAGGCGGTAAAGGGGAGTTTGGAAGATGCCGATGTGGCTTTACTGATAACTGATGTAAGAGAAAACATTGATGAAAGTCATTCGATTTTTACTGCGCTCAAATTAAAGGCACCGGCCATTGTTATTTTAAATAAGGCTGATACCGTAAATGGCGAACAACTAAAAACTACCGCTGCTTTTTTTGAAGCACAGCCCTATTGTAAGGAGGTCGTTTCTTTATCGGCATTAAAACAAACCGGTATTGATGAACTGCTGAAAAGCATTCTAACCTATTTACCCGAAGGACAACCATTTTACGAAGGCGATGATTTAAGTGATATGCCTACCAAATTTTTTGTAGGTGAGATGATACGTGAAAAAATATTTCTGTTGTACGGCGAAGAAATTCCCTACCATGCCACTGTTTTGGTTCAGGAATTTAAAGAAAAAACTACGCTCACTAAAATAAGTGCCGAGATTATTGTACAGCGTGAAACACAAAAGGTAATTATACTGGGCAGTGGTGGCAGCATGATTAAAAAACTGGGCACCGATGCCCGAAAAGATATAGAAGCTTTCTTAGGACGAAAAGTATTTTTAGAATTATTTGTAAAAGTGCGGCCTAAGTGGCGGGATAATGAATTTCAGTTAAAGGAGTATGGATATTAAACGCCCTCCGACCCCTGAAGGGGGAACTGATTATGGAGAAGAAAAAAGCGAAGATTGGTATTTATTGAACATATTTTTTAAATTTTAAAAAGCTGCCTGAAGAATTGGGGACTGAAAAGTTCCCCCTGCAGGGGGCGGAGGGGGTAAAATGAGTTTCACAGTAGCAATAACAGGCAGGCCCAATGTGGGCAAAAGCACATTCTTTAACCGTTTGCTGGAGCAACGTAAAGCCATTGTTGATGATATTAGCGGGGTAACCCGTGATCGACAATATGGTGTGGCAGACTGGGCGGGTAAAAGTTTCAACATCATTGATACCGGCGGTTTTGTTGCCGACAGTAACGATGTGTTTGAAAAAGAAATACGAAAGCAGGTAGTCATTGCCATTGAAGAAGCCAATGCCATTATTTTTATGGTAGATGCTTCAACCGGTATTACCGAGCTGGACAACAGCATGGTTGATCTGTTACGCCGCAGCACCAAGCCGGTTTTTCTGGTAGTAAATAAAGTAGATAATCACGAAAGACTTTTAGAGGCAAGTGAATTTTATGCACTTGGTTTCGACAATATATTTTTTGTATCCTCCATTAGCGGCAGCGGTACTGGCGAAATTTTAGATGCCCTTACCGAACACATCACCGAAAAAGATTCGGATGAAGCAGCGACCATAACAGAACTGCCAAAATTTGCGATCATTGGTCAGCCCAATGTAGGTAAGTCATCTTTATTAAATGCCTTAATAGGACAGGAGCGTACCATTGTAAGCGATATTGCGGGCACCACCCGTGATACCATTCATACACACTACAATCTTTTCAACAAAGAGTTTATGCTCATTGATACCGCAGGTATCAGGCGTAAAGCCAAAGTGCATGAAGACCTGGAATTTTATTCGGTGATACGTGCTATTAAAGCGGTTGACGAAGCCGATGTTTGTTTGATGATGCTGGATGCCGGTAAAGGAATTACTGCACAGGATTTATCCATTTTTGCACTCGCAGTAAAAAAAGGAAAGGGTGTGGTAGTATTGGTAAACAAATGGGATTTAGTAGAGGAAAAGAAAAACAATACCACCAAAGATTATGAAAAAGAATTAAAAAACAGGTTGGCTCCTTTCACCGATGTGCCCATTGTTTTTATATCGGTAACCGAAAAGCAACGCATATTCAAAAGCATTGAAGCCGGGCTGGAAGTATTTGAAAACAAACATCGCAAAATCACCACCTCGCAGTTAAACGAAGTGATGCAGAAGGTTATTGAAGCCTACCGCCCACCGGTGGTTAGGGGTAACCAGCTTAAAATTAAATATGTTACGCAGTTGCCAACTTATACACCCAGTTTTGCATTCTTCTGTAATTATCCCGATGATGTAAAAACACCCTATAAAAATTATCTGGAAAATAAAATAAGAGAAAATTTTAAATTCAGTGGGGTACCCATCAGGTTGTTTTTCAGGAAGAAATAATATAACCTTATTGTTGAAATGGAGATCAATAATTTATAATCATACGGAAACAATAAAATATATAAACATGAAAAAATTATTTGCTTTACTAACAATAGCAACGGCTTTAACAGCTTGTAATAATGATAGTGATGTTAAAACAGAAGCAGTAAAAGACTCGGTTACGGAGGCGGAATCGCCTCTAATGGATGCCATCAATACAGCCGATAGTGCAAATAAGGTAATTGAGGCAGTAAAAGATTCTACGGGGAAATACTAAATGTTCCTTATGGGAAAAAGGTCCTTTCGTAAAACGTACGAAAGGACCTTTTTTTATTTAAGCAATGGCTTCAGCACTGCAATTTCTTTTTGCAGATTAATAATCAGTTGTTGCTGGGCTGCAATAATTTTTTGTTGATTGTCTGTTTCCAAATCCTTCAGCCGCAGCATTTTCTTCATGCTTCCAATCAATTCTTTATTGTTATCTGGTGCATGTTTAGACTGATGTGCAGCATCGCCAACCCATTCAAGATCGGTATATGAAAACGGATTATCCAAATCAAGATTGAATTTGGATTCGAATTTTTTAAAGAAAGCAGCAGTAAAAGGCTTGTTACCATGCATCATTTGCGATAAATAAGATGACGATATATTCATAGCAGCAGCCACATCATTGTTATTACGAATTTTTTCAATTCGCTTTAAATACAAGATGGCTTTTTTAAATTCCTGGAGGCGATTATTGTCGGTCATAGTCTTGTTTATACATTAGTCAATAAAATATGTTGATAAATATTTTTTACCTGTGGTAAATTAATAGTTTTTTCCCCTATTTTTACCGCTCGGTAGTAAAACAAATTAAGCAGTTGCTTTATTATCTTTTGCAATTTAATCCAATTTTATTTAAGACCACAGCTATTACAGCTTTAATATTGAATTGTTTGAATTCGCTATCAATAAAAATTAAAATTGATAGTTTTTAAAAGAAGTACAATTCAATTGGCAGCTAAAGTAAAATAGTTTATCCCAACCCTAAGAGAGCGACGGTTCCGCTTTAAAATTAATTTATCAGAGAAGTTATCTGAATCCAATTCTATTGAAATAATTAAATGCATGAGAATACATCTTATTTGAGATTAGGTTGCTTACCAGCTTAACAGCTGTTGTTTATAAACAGCAGTTTGTACTAGTTATAGTTTACCCTCTTACATTTAATTGCATACCAGTAATGGTACCATACAAGCGCTAAACATACCGGCATATACTGCCGGCATGCCGCTTTTGCCATGGTTACCATTACTGGTATGCAATTAAATGTAAGAG
>JBKJPN010000151.1:0-28395 GCA_046595125.1 Ferruginibacter sp. | reverse complement strand
GCCAAAAGTGAAAGAATTTTCGGTATCATCAAGGCCTGTTGGGGTATACCCTTCCTCATATTCTATCTGGTTCTGCATCTGTTTATAATAAAGCTCTACAGATGTTTCGTACATATTATCCTTAAAATTTTTAAATAACCCAGCAGCATATAACCAGCTAATCTGCGGCTTAACTTTGTAAGTACTTGGCACCCAAATATCAGTTGGCAAAGTAGTACCCGCATTACTAACCAAATGTATGTATTGCATGTTCCGGGTAATTGATGCCTTAACCGATGTTTCATCATTGATTGAATACCGTGCAGTAACCCGTGGCTCAAATCCACCGTAGTTTTTTACAGCCTTACCACTTCCATATACAGTACTGTCAATTCGATTGCCATTAGCATCTTTTTGATAAATTTTAAAAGGCCCAGTCTGTTGAAAAAGACTGTATCGAAGTCCTGCATGAATTTTTACTTTGTCGTTGATCTCCCAATCATCCTGCACATATAATGCTGCTTCGTGACCATATTTTACCTGGGCGTTGTTGGGTTTAAAAACAGTTGTATCCTGACGGCCGCTTATCACAGACGGCGTAAACTTGTGATAGGTGTAAATGCCACCAAACTTGAGTTTATGGCCAGTATAGGGATAGAGGTCAAAATCCTGTTTTAAACTCAAATCCCTGATGCCCGATACCAACTTTAACTCAAAATCGTTTTGCAGGGCATTAAACTCAAAATTATAATCGTTGTAAACAACGGTTGTGTTACCAAAGAGTTTGTTATTAAAAACATGATTCCACCTTAGGGTTCCTGTAGAGTTTCCCCAGGGAATATTTATTTTAAGATTTTGTTTTCCGTTGGAAAAATCAAATACATCACGACCAAAATAGCCGCTCAGATACAGCCTGTCTTTGTCAGAAAAAATATAATTCACTTTTGCATTTAGATCGTAAAAATAATAGCCGCTGCCATTAAACTGGCTGGCCTTACTTATAAATGGTTTGGTAAGCGCATCAATATAAGTTCGGCGCCCAGAGAGAATGAAGGATGATTTATTTTTTTTGATGGGACCTTGTATGGAAAGACGAGATGCAATAACGCCAATGCCTCCATCTACCTGCAGTTTCTGATTGTTCCCTTCTTTCATGGATACATCCAACACACTTGATAAGCGGCCACCATATTGTGCCGGCATGCCACCCTTTATCAAGGTTACATTTTTTATTGCATCAGCATTAAAGATGGAGAAGAAACCAAACAGATGACCGGTATTATAAACAGGCGCATCATCCAGTAAAATTAAATTCTGATCGGGGCCGCCCCCGCGTACATAAATGCCTGCACTACCCTCCCCTGCATTACGCACACCAGGCAAAAACTGAATGGTCTTTAACAAATCAACTTCTCCTAAAAAAGCAGGAATCGATTTTATCTGCTCAATTGGTAAAGTAAACTTTCCCATTTGAGCACTCTTTACATTGGCATCTCGTTTTTTCGTTGATACCACAACTTCTTGCGACAGGCTAATCTTTGGCAGAACTTCAAAATCAATTTTTAAATCGCTGTTCAGATTTATCCGAACAGCTTTGTATCTATAACCAACAAAAGAGCAGATTAATGTATAATCTCCCTCATCAAGTGTTATAGAATAAAATCCGTATAAATTACTGCCGATTCCTTTTGAAAGCCCTTGCACGTTTATGGTTGCGCCAATAAGTGTTTCGCCATTTAGCGAATCCTTGATGTAGCCACTTATGGTATATTTATTTTGTGCTTGCGCAGAAAATGAAAATAACAAAACCCAAAAAATCCCGAAAAATATTTTCATAGTTCTTAATCAATATACAAAATCCGGTCAACGAAATATCTTACTGAGCCTTAATTGTATCTTTTACTACGCCGCACTTTAACATACTTCCCTTGTACACCGGATGTTTTTTACCAAGGTAGGGATTTACAATTTCTTTGGATGCACTTATCCAATTGGCACCTTTTTCATCTCCAAAAGCCATAGGACAGTTTTGCCAATACATATTTTCGCCCTCGTAATTTATCAGTTTAAAATATGGATACAAATTTTCAGATACATTCCAGAAATCTTTACGCATCTCAGTTATATCAGTTTGTACCAAAATAGATTCAGCATTTAGTTTTATAGAGTTGTAATACTCCAAGGCAACTGCATAAATATTAGCGGTATCTTTCTTTATTTCATCCATATTAACACTATCCATCAACGCTATAAATTTCCGGGAGTTCGTTTTAACCCCCGCAGTATCGGCTTCAACAAAAGCTGCCGACATATCAAAATATGATTTCATAGCAACCTCAACTGAATTATTAAATGCATCTGAATGCTTTTTCAAAGTTAGAGGAGCTTGTTTTTCATCAATTCCACCCTTATTTGTCTGCCACTTATATACATTCCAACCAACGATGGCAATTACGATTAGTACTACAGCTAAAATCAATTTCTTCATAATGCTACTTTTTTTACAAAGCTAACCACTCACTCAATAAATATGAGTCATTATAGAAAGATTTTTTGATATTATAACATGAATCGCTGAATAAGGTTCGATAATCGCTATTTTTGCCGCTTATTACAATTTGAATTTGATTATATTATGCTTTTAGGATTACAGAACGTTACATTTGAATTTGGCGCCCGTACCATCGTTGAAGATGCTACTTGGCATATACAGCCCAACGAACGCATTGGCCTCATCGGCTACAATGGAACCGGAAAATCAACGCTGTTAAAGGTTTTAACGGGACAATACAGCCCCGCAAAAGGAACCGTTGAAAAAGGCAGAGAAACTACCATTGGTTTTTTACACCAGGACTTATTGGGCTTTGATACAGACGACTCCATTCTGGAAGTAGCCATGGGCGCTTTTGAGCGGGTGAAACAATTGGAAAAAGAAATGGAACTTTTGGGCCAGGAGTTGGAAAAAACCGGTGACGAAAGCCTTGCTGATAAATACGCTGATTTATTGCATGAAATGGAAGTACTAGATGGTTACAGCGTTCACCACCGCACAGAAGAAATTTTACAGGGCCTTGGTTTTGCCAATGCAGATTTAGGAAAGCAATACAAAAACTTTAGTGGTGGTTGGCGCATGCGGGTGCTTTTAGCAAAAATGATTTTGATGAATCCCGACGTGCTGTTGATGGATGAACCTACCAATCACCTTGATTTACCAAGTATAGAATGGCTTGAAAAATATTTAATACACTATCCCGGTGCAGTAGTAATTGTATCACATGACCGTTTTTTCTTAGACAGGATGGTAAATAAGATTGTAGAACTTTACCAAAGGGAATTACATTTTTATACAGGCAATTACTCCTATTATGAACAGGAGAAAGCGTTGCGTATTGATATGCAACAAAAAGCGTACGAAAATCAGCAGGATTATATTCGGCAAAATGAACGCTTTGTTGAGCGTTTTAAAGCTAAAGCTAGTAAAGCTGCCGCCGCACAGAGTATTGTTAAGCGATTAGAAAAATTAGACCGGATTGAAAATGTAGAATTGGAACGCCCAAATATGCGTATCAATTTTGCCATTGATAAAACACCGGGAAAAATCATTGCTACCCTGAAACATGTAAGTAAGAGTTTTGGCGATGTAAAAATTTTGGAAGATACCGGAGCCGAAATTGACCGCGGAGATAAAATTGCATTAATAGGCGCCAATGGTAAAGGAAAATCTACTTTGCTAAGAATTATTGCTGATGCCGAACCATTTTTTGGTGAGCGTGAATGGGGACATAACGTGGAAGAATCATTTTATGCCCAGCATCAGTTAGAAGCATTGAATCAAAACAATGATGTACTGGAAGAATTAAAAGATGCCCGAAGCGGAAAAAATGATTTAGAATTAAGAAGTTTACTGGGTGCTTTTTTATTTAGTGGCGAAGCTGTCGAAAAGAAAATTAAAGTATTAAGCGGCGGAGAGAAAGCAAGGGTGGCACTAGCGAAAACAATTGCCAGCAAAGCCAATTTTCTAATGCTAGATGAACCTACCAATCACTTGGATATTCATTCGGTTGATTTGCTAGTAGAATCATTAAATAAATATGAAGGAACCATTGTATTGGTAAGTCACGATAGGTATTTTATCAGCCGCATTGCTAACAAAATATGGGATATTGAAGACCATAAGATACGTGAGTTTAAAGGTACTTATGCAGAATATGAAGATTGGAAGGAAAGAAAAGAAAAAGAAACTGCAGCACTTCTAAAAGCAGAAAGCAATAAGCAATCGGTAAAAGAAAGTTCATTAAAAAAAGAAGCGCCTAAACCAACGGTTCAGCCTGTGGCTAACAATCAAAACAACGTTATCGATAAAGAGTTAAAAAAGGAATTAACAAAACAGAAAAACCTTTTTAAACAGCTAGAAGAGAGGATTGCAGACCTTAATAAGCAAAAAATAAAATTAGAGAGCGACCTGGCTTCGCCGGATGTTTATAACGATAAAACAAAATTTCAGCAAACAGAAGCTACTTATAAAACCACCGCTGAAAATTTAAAAATTGCAAATGCTGAGTATGAAATAGTTTTTGAAAAACTTATGGATTTGGAAGAAAAGATGAATTAATAATTCATTTAAACTTATTAAAAATAGGGTGCGTTAGATGTAACGTACCCTATTTTTTTAAAACTCCTGTGCCAAAAAAATACACACTTATTAAAAAAAAATCCCCCGATAAAATCGGGGGATTCGTTTTATTATTTTGAACTATCTATTAATAGTTACTTAAGGTCATTTCTACTCTTCTGTTCTGTGCACGTCCTGTAGCTGTGTTATTATCTGCAACCGGTTTAGTTTCTCCATATCCGGCAGAGCTAATACGGCTTTCAGAAATACCCTTGCTTACCAAATATGCTTTAACCGATGCTGCTCTGTTATCAGATAAAGTCTGATTGTAGTCATCCTTTCCTTGAGAATCAGTATGGCCATCAATTTGAACTTTGAAAGAAGGATTCTCATTCAAAATAGTAACCACATCGTTCAGTTTAGGGAATGATTTAGATAATAAATCCCATTTAGCTGTAGCAAAGAATACATTCTTAGCAGCTAAATTAACCCGCTTAATAATTTCCTCACTGATAATTGGGCAACCAAAATTAGAAGCTGGTCCTTTTTCGTTGATACACTTATCTTCTTCGTCGTTAACACCATCACCATCGGTATCTGGTATTGGGCAACCTTGGTAACGAGCAACACCTGGAACAGTAGGACATTTATCAACTTCGTCATTAATACCATCCTTATCAGTATCAGGAATAGGACATCCTTGATAACGAGCTAAACCTGGTACATCCGGACATTTGTCATCAGCATCAGTAATACCATCGCCATCTCTATCAGGACATCCCTGTAAAGAGGCAAGACCTGGTACATCCGGGCATTTGTCATCAGCATCAATTACACCGTCGCCATCTCTGTCAGCTGGTGGTGGTGGTGGTGGTGGTGGTGGAACAACTTTCGCTTTCTCTTTTCCAATATTTTGAGCAAAACCTACTGAATAGAATAAAGCATCTCCTTGAGTCTTCTTATCTAAAGTCCAGCGGTACTGAGCCTGTACAAATAAATAGGTGATGCTGTTAAAATTAACTTGTAAGCCTAAACCTGCAGGAACATATCCGCCAAATTTGTCGGTATAATATCCTCCGCCAACACCTACCGATAGGAAGGGATTGAACATTGCTTTATCTTCAAATGCACGTAGATTTAAAGATGGTTCTAATTCAAGACCAATTTCAGTCTTCTGAGTTGTACCAGTACGTCTTCCGGTATAATCACTAAAAATTCCATTAGCTTTTAAAGAAAAATCTAATCGCTTGGTGAGTCCTTTCCAATACGACAAAGAAACTCCTCTATCCATGTCGCTAATTTTGTTGTAAACATTTCCTACACTTGGATTTTTAATACCTAAAGGGGCATTAAAATCAAGCATATCATAATGCAAACCAAAAAGTGTAGGCTTTTTATTATTATTTCCCATCTTTTTAGATTTTTGGGAAAAAGCACCTGTGGCTAAAAGCGTTAATGCCAGAATCAGTGTTAGTTTTTGTTTCATAAACTTTAATTTTATTAAAATTTTTTTGTCTGAGTTATGTGCAAATATAATGTTAAATTAATTGAAAGGCAAAATTTGTATCTAATTTTATTATTTGCGTAAAAAAGCTTAAAATCAAACCTTTACCAGTTTCCATTTCCCTTTTCTAAATATTAAAATACTTACTATTGCCAGTACCGATTCTGCAACCCCAATGGCTATATAAACTCCCAGTGGCCCCATTTTAAGATATTTAGCCAATGTATATGCAAGTGGTATTTGTATAACCCAAAATGCAAGCAAGTTTATATAAGTAGGTGTTTTTGTATCTCCGGCGCCGTTAAAAGCCTGGCTTATTACCAGCCCATATGCAAAGAAAACATAGCCTATTGCTAGAATATGAAGACACTGAGTGCCCACTTGTACTGCTGCTTCGTCCTGTATAAAAAACATAACCAGGCTCTTACCAAACACAAAAAACGTTACCGATACTATGGCAAAAAAACAAAAAGTGAGAAAAGCTGTACGCCACACCGATTTTTCGGCCCGGTCGGGTTGATTGGCACCCAGATTTTGACCAACCAACGTTGCAGCAGCGTTGGCTAACCCCCATGCGGGCAGAATAGTAAATATGCAAATGCGAATGGCTGTGCCATAGCCCGATACAGCAGCTTCTCCCGATTCGGCAATAATCCTTGTTAAAAATATCCAGCTGCAACTACCAATTATAAACTGAAACATTCCGCCGGCCGATGTTTTAAGGATGCTGCGTATTAAACTAACCTTAACTATAAATTGTTTTTTTGCCAGTTGTATCAAAGCCTTTCCTTTAAACAGGTGATAGAATTGAAAAATGATGGCAACCGACCTACCAATAGTAGTTGCTACAGCGGCTCCCACAAGCCCCATACCCGGAATAGAACCTATGCCAAGGATGAGTAATGGGTCGAGCACAATATTAATAGCATTAGCAATTAATAGCGCCTTCATTGCAATTGATGCATTGCCCACTCCCCTAAAAACGGCGTTATTAATAAACAGCAATACGATTACGATATTACCTGTGAGCATTATTTGGGTGAACCGGTAATTATCTTCGGCAACTGCCGGTGATGCACCCATCAATAATAAAATTTCTTTTGAATAGAAAAATCCAATAACGCTGATAATTAAGGATAAAAACGTACCAACTAATATTGACTGTACCGCTATCTCTGATGCTCCTTTAAAGTTTTTTTCGCCTGCCCGCCTAGCTACTAATGCTGTTACTCCAATTGAAAGCCCCCAAGCAACTGAATATAAAATGGTTAGTGATGCTTCTGTTAGTACAACAGTTGATGTAGCATTGATCCCTACTTTGTTTACAAAATAAATATCAACTAGTGCAAAAAGCGATTCAAGAACCATCTCCAGTATCATAGGAACGGCTAGCAAAAAAATTGCCTTATCAATACTTCCGGTCGTAAAATCTTTAATATCGCCCCTTACGGCTTGCACAAACAATTTTATGTACGAATCTTTTTTATAAGATGTTTCTGTCATGATAATATAAAATCTGATTAATGATGTAAATAGATGAGATACAGCGCAGGCTTGCACTGTATTAAATTACGAATACTAAGGAAGTGTAAAATATTCCTTTAGCAGATTAAATACTTCATAGACTTAAGTTGTAGAAAGTAAAAGTAAAATTATTTTTTAGAACAATATTCAACATTTTTAGTAACTGCCTTTTTTTATTGCCTATATTTGCAGCCGATTTTGGTACAGATAGTTATCTACTATAAGGTAGCCTTCGATTTTACCAAAACTTATCGGTCCGGTAGCTCAGCTGGATAGAGCATCAGCCTTCTAAGCTGAGGGTCATTGGTTCGAATCCAATCCGGATCACCGCTTTAAAAAAGAGAGTCACAGCGATGTGGCTCTTTTTTTATAATTAAAACCCTGGCCTTGTCTGCTTTTTTTTATTTTTATACAAATCTTGCATCATGGAAGTAAAAATGGAAGCATCATGGAAGGAGGCTTTGAAAAGTGAGTTCCCTAAACCCTACTTTCAGCAAATTGTAACTTTTTTGAAAACCGAAAAAGCTGCCGGCAAAACTATATATCCGCCCGGCAGTTTAATATTTAATGCATTCAACCAAACGCCGTTTACAAAACTTAAAGCTGTTATCCTGGGGCAAGATCCATATCATGGCGCAGGCCAGGCACACGGACTGAGTTTTTCGGTTCAAAACGGAATTAAACCTCCCCCATCGCTGGTTAATATTTATAAAGAGATTCAAACCGATATTGGCATTGCCATGCCGCATGAATACGGTAACCTTACCCGTTGGGCCGAGCAGGGCGTGCTTTTATTAAATGCGGCGTTAACGGTAAGAGCAGGCGAGCCCTTCAGCCATGCTAAATTTGGCTGGGCCGATTTTACCAATGCGGTCATTCAAAAAATTTCCGACGAAAAAGAAGGTATAGTTTTCCTGCTTTGGGGTAAGTTTGCACAAGATAAACAGGTATTGATTGATGAAACCAGACATTTTGTTTTAAAAGCTGCACACCCATCTCCCCTTTCGGCTTATGCCGGATTTTTTGGCTGTAAACATTTTTCAAAAACAAATGAACTGTTAACCAAACAAGGCATATCGCCTATTGACTGGAAACTGTTATCTCCGTAAATTGTATGAATATTTTTAAAAACATTTTTGGCAGAATTTGGGCTCTGTGGGGACTGGTAAGTTTTCTGACAACGTTCCTAATTATTTTTTTACCATCCATGCTTTCGCATTTGATGAAAGAACCTGCGGGGCAAAAATATTTTATAGCCGTTTCTAAAATCTGGATGAATGTATGGTTATTCTTGATTGGCTGCCCAGTAAAGGTTACAGGCAAAGAACATTTTAAAAAAGGTAGCGCTTATATCGTTGTGTATAATCACAATGCCTTTTTAGATGTACCATTGTCGGCACCCTACGTGCCCGGCCCCAATAAAACAATCGCCAAAGCATCGTTTGTAAAAATTCCAATATTTGGGCAGTTTTACAGCAGAGGTTCTGTGCTAGTTGACCGCCGAGATGATAGAAGCCGTGGCAAAAGTTTTGATAAAATGAAAAAGGTGCTAAACGCCGGTATGCACATGTGTATTTATCCCGAAGGAACTCGTAACCGTAGTGCACAACCCATCAAACCATTTTACGATGGCGCTTTTAAATTATCGGCTGCTACCGGCAAAGAAATTATTCCCTGTGTAATTTTTGGTACAAAAAAAGCCATGCCTATCAACAAAAAATTCTTTCTATATCCTACTCGTTTAAACATGAAATTTCTGCCTGCTGTTTCTCCTGCTGGCAAAACAGTGACTGCATTTAAGGAAGAAGTTTTTAACGAAATGCTTTCTGTTTATACTGCTGGTTACAAATCGTAGAAAGACCGGGTACGGTTAATTTTTAAATCACGCAACAAGCCCGATTTGGGGCTGATGCTGATACTGAAATACTTTCTGGTACCTACCGGCGAAATATTTATAGCCATCTGCCAGCAATGCATTTCACGGGTAAGATACATGCTGACGGCACCAATATCTTTACGGGTAATATCATAAGAACCATTCAAACCTATTTGCCATTTGGGCGTAAGATTTAAAGTGCCGGTCCAGTTTATGTTTTGATTTATGGACCCCTTATAGCCGGTACCAAACCCATTGGGAATACGGTTGTAACCAAAAGAATAAGAAAAACTCAGACTCCACGGAATATTAAAATTGGCAAACTCTGCAGGATTTTGATTGATATAAGCCGCTTCTTGTTGGTACTCGTTCAGCGGTAGGCCCGATATGGTATTCAGTTGGGAATTTTGCTGTGGGTTAACAGCTAATTTCTCTTTCTTATCGCCTCCTTTAAACTGTGTTTGCAAAGCAATATTGGCGCTGGTTAGCTTACCCACTGCAACTTTTTTACTCCATACCAGTTTATCTATAAAATCTCCGTTGTTGTTTGTTAAATAAGGTACAAATACCGCCGAACCCGAAATGCTAACTTTGTCAAATAAATTGGTACGTACATTCAAATTAAAGGGCGCCAGTCTAAACGAATCTGCCAGAAAATTATAACTGCTAGTTAAGCTAAACCCATCAATCAATGTTATTTTTTTCACTGCACCTTCGCTGGTATCTTTTCGGTTACGTACTTTCATTTGCAGGTTATTATCTATGCCAAAATTGATGCCACCAAACCTGCCCAATCCAAATGCGCCAAAAATACTACGTTCATAAAAGGTGTAAGACTGAGTTCTGCCTAAAGTATCAACCTGCGTTGTATACCAAGATGCTTTATTCATATCGGGCTTATAACTAACCGACAAAGATGGCCTCACTTCGTGCCGAATAGCTTGAACCTTACTTTTCTTTTTAAAAGTAAACATGCCAAAAACACGGGTACTTACACCCATTCCAAAACTCATTTCACGGGCTGTATAAAAGCCTTTGTTAGTAACCGTGTCCAGTTTTTTAACGGTCGAATTCCACCTGCGTTCAAATTTTTCTTGATACCATCGCTCCTGGTAGGAAACGCTGGGTGCAAACTGAAAATTACCAATCTGTGGTAACGACAAACTGATTGGAACATTGTGGCCGGCACCCCATCTGTAATTATCAGCAAAATCACTAAAGAACTTACCGGTAGTATCGTAAAACGAAGAAAGGCTTTTGATATTTGTATTTAAAGCAACGCCAATATTTTCGAACCATTTGTATTGGCCGATAACTTCTTTACGACGTAAAGGATAAATGGTATTTACATTAAAACCAATGTCGGGAAGGTTAATATTGATCTGCTTCGTATTTGAATTCTGGTTGTGGTTTGCATTCACGTTCAGATTAAAAGGTTTATCCTTCCACACTTTTGAATAAGATATAGACGACTGCAACTGGTTTTGAAAATTACGCTGTGGACTGTTAGGTATGGCATTATTATACCCGCTGCTGCCTGCATTTAAACTGGCGTTAAAACTAACGCCCGGCCTGGCTTTAGCATCGGTACTATGCTGCCAGTTAACCTGAAAAGCTCTGGTACCCGACTTGTCTAAATCACGCAAGTGAATAATTCCCACAGAAAAATTACCCTGATAGCGGTATCGTTTATAGTACCGGGGATTCGCCTTTAATGTCCACCCCCCATAAGAATATATATTTGCCTGTGTTACTAAATCCCACTTTTCGCCTAACACTTTATAATAGCCCAAACCCTCCAACGATAAACCCAGTGTTTCGTTGGCAGCAAAAGACGGAGCCAACAATCCCGAATGCCTGCCTTGCCGCAACGGGTAAATGCCAAATGGTAAAATAATCGGCACAGGAACATTCTCAAACTCGGGATGCACCGGGCCTGTTATGGCCATTTTTTTGTTGATGAATTTTATTTTTTTACTTACAAACGAAAAATGAGGTGTATCCAAATTACAGGTGGTGAATCTTCCTTTGTAAGCATAAAAAATATCAGGATCTGTCTTTTTAAACTTTTCGCTGTACACATAAATTTCATCCTGTTGTGTATAGGTACCTTTTGAAATACCCTTGCCGCTTTTCGGATTAAATCTTACGGTATCACTTTGGGTTTTTAAATCGGCCTGATTAAACTTAACGTAACTAATTACTTTTCCGGTGCTGTCTTTTGTTAAATGTGCGCTGATGATATTGGTTCGCTGATCATATTCTATCAACGGTGCTGTCAGATCGTTATCCAGATACTTTATATTAGATGCTTTACCGTACAAAATAATTTTTTTCGTGGGAATGTCCATTACCATCGAATCATCTGCATGATAAAACACCGGAGCGTCCAATGCATTTTTAGATGTAGGAAAAGAAAAAGTATCAGATTTGCTGATAATATTTGTATCGGCTACAGCAGATTTATCAGAAAAATTTTTATTGGTTATAATATTTTTTTGCAATGGTACAGGCTCTGGTTTTGTTGCTGCAAAACCAGTTATAGTTTTCACAGGAACCGTATCAGTAGTTAAATAACTGTGAAAGTCGCTTGCACGAAAACCGCTGGCAGTACAATACAGCGTTACTGCACATAACAGCTGTGTGATTACCAATACCAATATGTATTTTGACTTACCTTTGTTCAGATGACTCATAGTAAAGATTGGCAAAAATAGCCATAAAGTACCGATAGTTATCGATTGAAAATGTGAATAATATAATAATTACTAACCCGCAATAAAACTGATGAATATGTTTAGAAAGAAAGTACCTTTTCTATTAATGATTGCTGCTTTGCAATTGTTAATATTAAATGATTTATTTTCTCAAACCCCTAAGTTTATTAAAACCATTGTGGTAGATGCCGGTCACGGCGGTTCAAGAGATCCAGGAGCAATAGGCCAATATGAAAACTCATTACAGTCCCAGGAAAAAGATGTTACACTTGCCATCAGCTTAAAACTGGTAGCTGAATTAAAAAAGCAATTACCCGGTGTTGCTGTAATGCCCACCCGCACCACAGATATTTATCAGTCACCAACAGAAAAAGCCAGACTAGCGAATGAATTTAAAGGCGATTTGTTTTTATGTATTCATGCCGATAGTGGCCCCTTGAAAAAAGACAGAAGGCAGGTAGGCACCCGAACTGTAACCCGGTATAAAACCCACTATGAAGGAAAAGGAAAAAAAAGAAAGAAGGTAAAAACATCGTATGAAGTAGAAGAGCCTGTTTACGAATATTTTAAAAGGCCGCTTACCCGCAGTGGCACAAGCGTATGGATATTTGCTGCACATAAAACCAGTGATAAATTAAAAGCCATTATGGATGGCGATGAAAATTTTGAAATAGAAGCTGATGGTGTTGATTCGATAGAAAGTAAATTTGATTTCAGAACACCCGAAGGAAGAACAATAGCAGCTATTTACGCAAAAAGGTACCAGGAAAGAAGTGACCTGCTTGCTACATTAGTAAATGATGAAGTTGGACAAACCGGCAGAGAAGCACTTGGCGTAAACCAGCGCCAGGTTGGTATTTGGGTACTGCAGGCTACTAATATGCCAGCTATTTTAATTGAAACAGGTTTTATTAATAACCCAGAAGATGAACGATATATTAATAGCGAAAAAGGACAGCAGGAACTTGCCGAAGCCATAACCAAAGCTGTAATACGTTATAAAGCGCAGATAGAGCATATTAATGGCTCACCAAAGCCTGCAATTGTATTGACCGATTCCAAACCAGCAGCCCCAGCAGCCTTTGAAAGCAGGCCAATAAAAGATATTAAAACCATACAGGTATTGAGCAATAAGGTAAAGATTGATATTTATGATGATGGCGAAATTGATAACGATATTGTATCGGTTTATTTTAACAAGGCCTTGGTTGTTGATAAAAAATCGCTGACAGCAAATGCATATTCATTTACACTTACGCTTGAGCCGGGTAAGACCAACGAACTTGTTTTATTTGCTGATAATCTGGGCAGCATACCGCCCAATACAGCACTCATGGTAATTACAGAAGCCGGTGTTAGACATGAAGTACGGTTATCGGCCGATTTTAAAAATAATGCATCGGTAAGATTTGAATTAAAAAATAATAATTAAATTACCAACGACTGAGGCCTTAAAAAAAACTATAAGTCATATAAGTACAATGAAAATTTCGAACGAAACAAAAATAGGTGCCCTTACAGCGATAGCCATTGTATCGTTGATACTTGGATTTAATTTTTTAAAAGGAAAGTCTTTTTTTGAAACCACCCATACGCTCAATGCCAAGTACACCAATGTGCAGGGCCTGGCCACATCCAACCCGGTGATGATAAACGGCATGCAGGTAGGTACTGTTTATAAGATAAGTACCGACAAAAACATGAAGGAGATATTGGTGAATATGACTATAACGAAAGACGTAAATATTCCGGTAAACTCGGTTGCTATTATAAAACCATCACTGCTTGGTACGATAAGTCTCGAAATTAATTTAGGTGACGCCACTTCCTATATTCCCGAAGGTGGAACAATTGCTACCGAAGAAACAACCGGTATATTTAATGAAGTACTCAGTAAAGTAAACCCGGTATTATATCAAGTTACAAAAGCAGTAGGCTCTATAGATTCAGTGCTGCAGCTGATAACCCGAATCCTAGATCCCAATGCAAAAAACAATATTGCTGCTACACTCGAAAATTTAAATAAAACAACGTCAAACCTTATTGGCGCATCTTCATCACTTGAAACTTTATTAAATACGCAAACTGGTGCATTGGCTGGTACATTAAACAACCTGAATTCATTTACTTCTAACCTCGATAAAAATAACGGCAAGATTACCAGCCTGGTAAATAATCTCGATAAAACGGCAACCAACCTCAGTCAGCTTGACCTGCAAAAAACATTAACAGTTTTAAATACCACCATTGGAGATTTAAAATCAACCATTGGAAAATTTAATGAGACAGATGGCACAATTGGCCTGCTTTTGAATGATAAGAGATTGTATAACAACCTTTCTGCCACTACCAACAAACTCAATTTACTGTTGGACGATTTAAAAACAAATCCAAAGCGGTATATTAATATTTCGGTGTTTGGCCGAAAGAATACGAACCCCGGTTTGTTGGTACCATTGCCCGATACAATCAATGCGCCTTACATCAAGCAGTAATAATTTTATCATTCTCTTATCAAATAAAATCCCAACTTACAGGCCGAACATAAAACATAAACATTGCGATTGAAATTTACCATCAGCAAATGCTTACTTCTTTTTTTACTCAGCTGCAGCGTTCAGGTTTCGGCGCAACAGATTATCGGTACAACTACTTCATCCGATAGCATCCGCGTAATCAGAATTATTCAGGGCAACAGTTTGCGCATGATTACCCTCGATTCCGCAACCGTATTGGAAACCATAGCGGGTAATGCAATTATTAAAGAAGGCCTCACTACTTTTTACTGTGATAGTGCCACCCTTAACCGCAAAACAAATATTTTAGAAGCTTTTGGCAATATCCATATCAATGACAACGACAGTATTCATACTTACGCTAAAAGCTTGCGCTATGTAGGCGCCGAGCGAATTGCCTATTTAAAAAAGAATGTAAAACTTACCGATAAAAAGGGAACGTTGTATACCGATGACCTGCAGTACAATTTAAGAACCGGCATCGCAACTTACAAAGGCGGCGGAAAAATCACCAACGAAAAAACGGTACTTACCAGTGAAGACGGTGTGTATTATGCAGATACAAAAGATGTTTTTTTTAAAAAAAATGTACACTTGAAGGATCCCGACCGGGATATTTATACCGACAGCCTACAGTATAATTTAAAAACTAACATAGCCACCTTTATTGCCCGTACAAAAATTATTGGCAAAGACGGAAGTGTAACTATAACCAATGCCGGCACCTATAATCTGGCAACTGGTCAGGCAATTTTTACCGATGGAGCTTCTTTTAAAGACAGCACCATCAGCGGCTCTGCCAGAACGATTGCCTTTGATAAGAACAGTGGTATACTACAAATGGAAGGAAATGCAAAACTGGTGGATAGTGTGAACCGGGTCATTGTGTTTGCTGGGCAGATTTTTGCCAACAATAAAGTGAACTCTTTTTTAGCAAGCCGCAAACCGGTAATGATTTTATTCAGGGACGGCGATAGTACCTACATTGCCGCAGATACTTTGTACTCGGGCTTGCGTAAATACGACAGTTTAGAAAGACGTGTAAATAACTTTACAGATACTTTGAAGACCACCATGGTTGTGAAGGCAAATAATACCGATACAACAATCAGGTATTTTTTAGGCTTCCACCATGTGCGTATTTTCAACGACTCGCTGCAGGCCGTAAGCGATAGTCTGCACTACTCTACCGTAGACTCTACCTTTAAACTTTTTGGCGAACCAGTGGTTTGGAATGGCCAGTCACAAATAACAGGCGACACTTTATATATGTACACCGAAAATCAGAAGCCTAAACGACTGTATGTTTTTAACGATGGAATAATTATCAATAAATCGAACGAAGGCATGTACAACCAAATTGCCGGCCGTACCATAAACGGATATTTTGTTGATGGACAGATTGACTATGTACGGGTAAAAGGGAGCCCGGCTGAAAGTATTTTTTATCCGCAAGATGACGACAGTGCTTATGTTGGTCTTAACCGCAGCAGCGGCGATGTGATTGATATTTACTTTGTGAAAAAAGAGGTGAACAAGATTAAATTCATCAACGATGTCAACGGCGTGATGTATCCTATGAAAGATATTCCTAGCGATAAAAAAGAACTCAAAGGTTTTAAATGGCTTGATAAGCGCCGGCCAAAAAACAAACTCGAATTGTTTGAATAAAAAAACATCCCGTTAAAAACAGGATGTTCTTTATCAAATTAACTCAAAAATCTTAACCTTTTCCTTTTGCTGTTTTATTTGCTTTGTAACGCTTATCTGCTGTACCATCTGCTTTTGTAGGCCCTGCTGCTGGTTTAGTAGCAGTTTTGTTTTCCTTAAAACGTTTGTCAGGTGTACCGTCTGCTTTAACTTTGGTTGCAGTTGCATCCGTTTTAGCAGCCGCTGCAGTTTTTACCGCTGGTTTTGTTGCAGTAGCAGTAGTTGTAGTAGTAGCCGCAGTTGTTTTTTGCATTGTAACCACTTTAGCAGCAGGCGCTGGTTTTACACCTGTTTTTTGTGTAGCCGTTTGAGCAAATGAAGCAGCTGCAAATCCAAGCATTAATGCTAATGCCATTGATAATTTTTTCATTGTTTTATTTTGAGGTTTAAAATATTTATTAAATCTAAATACAGTAAAAATTATTTTTAGTTACCAGTTGGTTAACAAGCAGAAACGAACGACGCATTAATTAAAAATTAACAAATAAAAAATAACCAAATCTATTAACTACAAATACAAGAGTTTGTTAAATCAGAACTGGCATATTGCAGTTAATTCGATATTTCAATAGCTTTAACATCGCTACCAACCTGTTCATATGTGGACACAAAACTCTTTCAAATCATTAAAACAAAGCTCAATGAAAAAGATTTCTACCCTACTTTTTGCTGCCTTGTTTTCCAGTTCCTTGTTTGCACAGGATATTCGTTTAAATGATTCGGTAATTTTCATAAACAACCAGCCAGTAGCATTTTACGGCAAGACATTAAATAATACACCCTTGCGGTACAATGTGGAAGTTTACAACAGTGAAGACTATGTTTTGATAAAAGCGGAAGCCATCAAATTTACATCCCCGTTAAGAGATCCGGAGCCTTTCTATTATTATGAGATTAGTTTTCCGCCACTTGCCGATACATTTTCGATTTATGTGGAAGGTGAAGCATTTCCATTGGTTCTTGGCCAGATTATTAAAGATTATAACCTCATCACAAATAACCAACTCAATGCCGATGGCGTCAATCAATTTAAATCAACTTATTACGGTGGCGCCGCTTTAACGGCAAAAATCAAAATATTTACCGACAAACTGAATCTAAGCCTGCATGTAGATGAGCAAGTTGTACGTGACCGAGCAAAGCCGGTATCTCTTAAACAAAATAAGATTTTGCAGGATGGTAAAATCATCGGATTTATAAATATTTATAAGGACAATAAACTTACTAGTGAAAGGCAGTATGTTGGCCAAACTATTGATTCAACAAGAAGTGGAGGAGCTGTGTATTCCCGGCCAGTTTATGAAACGGTTGAAAGCCAAAATCCGTATGACATCTTAGAGATTACGCTAACCAACGGAAGAAAAATTGACGTAGAAATGGTTAACAGAAATGGCACCCATGAAGTTGGTTTAAAAGCCAGAAAACTTTGGGAAATGTCGGAATCAACATACCGTAAAAACAAAAAACCTGGACTACCTGTTGCCGCTACGCGGCAAATCTGTTTTCTAGTTGAAGCCAACGCTTTATAAAAATGATTAGCTCAGTTTTGCAAGCGCCTCTTTAATTTTTACAAATCCTTTTTCAATATTGTCCATGCTGTTTGCAAAGGATAAACGGATACAGTTTGGAGCGCCAAAAGCCCTGCCAGTTACGGTTGAAACATGTGCTTTATTTAACAGGTACATGCACAAATCATCGGCGTTTTCAATTTTATCAGCTCCGTCCATCTTTCCAAAATAATTACTTACTTCCGGAAAAATATAAAAAGCACCCTGTGGTTCGCTACATTTTAGGCCAGGTATTTCGTTCACCAATTCTAAAACTCTTTTGCGGCGTTTGGTAAATTCTGCAACCATCACGGCAGTTGGTTTCATGTCGCCTGTTAAAGCAGTAATGGCAGCTCTTTGTGTAACAGCACATGTACCACTGGTAACTTGTCCTTGTATCTTTTCGCAAGCTTTTGCAATCGTTACATTTGCCGCCATATACCCCAGTCTCCAGCCGGTCATTGCATAACCCTTGCTTAATCCGTTGATGATAATAACGCGGTCTTTTATTTCGGTAAATTGAGCAATGCTTTCGTGTTGACCTTCGTAATTAATGTACTCATATATCTCATCGCTCATGATGAAAACATTGGGATGCTTTGCAAACACCTCCACCAATGCAGCGAGCTCATCTTTTGAATACACTGCCCCGCTTGGGTTACAGGGCGACGAGAACATAAACAGTTTTGTTTTGTTGGTTATTGCAGCTTCCAGTTGCCCGGCTGTTATTTTATACCCGCTTTCAATGCCGGCTTCTACAAAATTCACTTCGCCGCCAGCCATTTTTACAATTTCGGAATAAGTTACCCAATAAGGTGTTGGAATAATCACTTCATCTCCCCTATCTACAATTGCCATAATGGTATTGGAAATACTTTGTTTGGCTCCTGTACTAACTACAATTTGGTCAGGTGTATAATCTAGGTTATTATCTCTTTTCAATTTTGTGCAAACAGCTTCTCTAAGGTCTAGGTAGCCGGCCACAGGTGTATAGTGACTGTAATTATCATCAATGGCTTTTTTGGCTGCGGCTTTAATATGTTCAGGTGTATTAAAATCTGGCTCACCTAAACTCAGGTCGGTAATATCATGTCCCTCAGCCCTAAGTTCCCGGCCCAGTTTGGCCATTTTTAAAGTTTCTGGTTCATTAAAGCGATCGAGAAGAGAAGATAACTGCATTTGTTAGTTTTTAGATTGCCGCAAAAATAACTATTTATCGTAGGTAAATAAAACCGGTTTCAAATCGGGCTTCACATAGCGGGGTCTTTTCAATTCATAATTATAAATAAGTTCGCCCAAATTTTTCATGAAAGGCTTACCAACATTATCGTAATCGTACTTGTCATCATTTAAAATACCATCGCTGTTGCAGTAAATAATAGCCGACAAAAAAAACTCAATTTTGTTTTTATAGTCAACTATGTAAGCTGCATCAATCATATGACCGTATGCATCGCCAACCTTGTTAAATATGCGGATGTTTTCTGGTAATTTGCCTTTTGCAGCCCCAAACAAAAGAAATTTGCAGTATGCGGGCCAGTAATTGTCTTTTTCATCTCCGTAAGGCGGGTAAAGGCTTTCAGTTGGGTATTGGCTCATGTATTTCAATACAAATAGTCTGTCTGCTTCGCTGATATTAAATCGTTGGCTCGCCTTTACATTATCTGGAAAAATAAGGCTGATGAGAATATTGTGCAAGTCTTCCAAAGCCAATCTGTTCTTTTTAGAGAAGTCCATCGGACCATTCATTAATTTTCCTCCACTGTAATAGCCCTGCCCTAAACTGTCTTTTCGGGTTATATATTTTAACTTACTTCGCCTGGCAATTTGTTCGTATAACAGATTATTGCTGGTATCATAAAACTGAATGGGATTGGCTTGCCGGTTTTCTTCTTCTGTTAAAAAAATATTCAGCCGGTGCAAAATTTGCACATTTTCATAGCCCTTTTTGTGTAGTTCTGTGTTGATATATTCCTGCCCCAAAAATTCATACAAACGATTGTAAGCATCATTATCGCTTACCATTAGTATCTTTTTAATATAATGAGCAATACTCGGTCTGCCATCAACTGCGGTTGGTTCGTTTAGTACTTCGGTCTGTCTGCTAAAGGCCTTGCCAGTCAACATGCTAGTATTAAGATTTATTCCTTTGTCTTTCAGCTCATTCAGCCTTTGCAAAGCCAGTAAAACAACCGGTAATTTAACCGTAGAGGCCGGGTAGAAATAGTTACCCTTATCAACATTAAAAAAATGATGTTGTAAACCGGCAGCACCATTTACATCACGGTTTATTTGGGTATAAATGATTTGTACTTTCATCGCATTGCTACCTTCCAGTATTGTTTTAAACTGTACAGGTTGAGTAGCCATAAGCGAATCAATCAAACCTGCAGATTCAACCGTAACCTTTGACTGTACTGTCTTTTCTGTTTGTGTCGGCTCCATTTGCGGCGTCTTTTTTGTTATATTACAAGATGAGTACAATAGCCCGATTATCGCAACTAAGGCCCCTATTAAATACTTACCATTCATAATGCTGTTTTTCAATACAAAACGAATATAATTCTAAAATTTAGAGGGGTAAAAACTAAAGAGGTTTTTCCCCTATCTTTGCACACTTCTAAAAATTCAACAAAGAAGATACTAAAACGTCTATTATTATGAAACTAAAAGGTTTAGTTTGGTTTTTTACAATTGCCCTTACCATTATTTCTATTTGGGAATTATCCTACACCTGGGTGGTGCGTAATTACGAAAACACGGTTACTGCCAATGCTACTAAAATAGTTAAAGCTACTTTTCCCGATTTAAAAGGCGATGAGCAAACTGCAGCTATTGAAATCAGAAAAAAACGCATACTGGACAGTACAGCAGAAAAAAAGATTTACCCCATTTTTGGCACAACTTACAAGCAATGTAAAGCCAATGAACTAAACTTGGGTTTAGATCTGCAGGGTGGTATCAGCGTAACGCTCGATGTGAGCCTTAGCGACCTGTTGAAGTCTTTAAGTAACAATTCAAAAGATCCGGCTTTAGAAAAAGCCATCAGCGCAGCTACTTTTGAGAAACAGAATAGCGATGCTGATTTTGTAACCTTATTTACTAAAGCCTATATCTCTCAAAATGGCCCTGGTAAACTTGCAGGTATTTTTGCTGGTGCCGAAAAAGATGTAAAAATTAATGACAACGATGCAACGGTTACTCAAAAACTGAAGGCCACGGCATCGGGTGCTATTAAAGAAACTTATAAAATTCTCGTTCGCCGTATTGATAAATTTGGTGTGGCGCAACCCAATATAAATTTTGATGAGAACAAAGGTATCATCAACGTAGAACTGGCCGGTGTTACCGACATCGACAGAGTACGTAAATTATTACAGGCATCGGCTCACTTACAGTTTTGGGAAGTGTATCGTATTGACGAACTGGCTACCTCATTAAAAATTGCAGACGAAGATCTTCAAAAATACCTGAACGGTGTTAACGACAGCATTATCGATACTACCAAATTACTGGATAACGTAAACCCTTTCTTTAGGGTTATTAATCCTATCAATCCGCAAACTGATCCTGCAACCGGAAGACAATATTTCCCGTCTGCAATAGGAAGTATTGCCGTACAGGATACAGCCATTTTCTCCGACTATCTGAAAAATGATGCGGTTAGAAATGCCATTCCAGCCGATTGTAAATTCTTATTGGGTGTTGAGGAAAAAGCAGATAAGGGAACACAACGTTTCTTCCCTTTATATGCTGTTAAAACTTTGCCTGGTAGTGATAAAGCACCGTTGGAAGGTGAAGGTGTACGTGAAGCCCGTCAGGATTTTGATGAAAAGGGAAGACCGGCCATTAAAATGGAAATGACAAGCACAGGCTCTAAAACCTGGGCAAGATTAACTGGTAAAAATGTTGGTCGTCCGATAGCGATTGCTTTAGATGATATTGTATATTCTGCCCCAAATGTAAATGGTGCCATTGAAGGTGGAAGCTCCGAAATTTCGGGAAGCTTTACAGTGCAGCAAGCACAAGATTTGGCAAATATTTTAAAGTCGGGTAAACTGGATGCCCCGGCAAATATTGTTGCACAACAAGTGGTTGGTCCTACCCTGGGTGCCGAGTCGGTACGTGGTGGTGCGATGGCATTTGGTATCTCCTTCATCATAATTTTCATTTTGATGTTGGTGTATTATAACAACGGAGGTTGGGTTGCTAATATCGCTTTAATCTTAAACTTATTATTTACCATTGGGGTACTTACAGCCATGGGCTTTACTTTAACCGCTGCAGGTATTGCCGGTTTGGTATTAACCATTGGTATGGCGGTAGATACAAACGTAATTATATTTGAGCGCATTAAGGAAGAGCTCGCCCGAGGTAAATCATACCCACTGGCCGTTAACGATGGTTACAGACGTTCACTAGCTCCGGTAATTGATGCACACGTTACTTCATTACTTACCGCGGTAATCTTGTTCTATTTTGGATTAGGACCAGTATTAGGTTTTGCTACAACGCAAATCATTGGTTTGTTACTGTCGTTGTTCTGCGGAATTTTAGTATCCCGTTTAATAACCGAAGTTTGGACAAACAAGCAACGCCACTTCAACTATTTTACTGGCATTTCTAAAAAAATATTTAAACATGCTACTTACAAATTTATTGAGTACCGTAAATATGCTTATGTAGTTTCTGCTATTGTATTCTTAGCAGGTATAGCTGCTTTCTTTAACGGTTTCCATTTAGGTGTGGAGTTTAAAGGAGGACGTAGTTATACTGTTCAGTTTGACAAAGCAGTTAAAAACGACGAGATACGTGATGACTTGAAAAAATCACTTGATGGAGATAATGTTACAATTAAAACCGTTGGTGATAGCCGTCACTTAAATATTACAACTGCTTATTTAAAAGGTGTTGATGATGCTGATAGTGCTGTAAAAACCAGGTTGTATCAAGGTTTACAGAAAGTGCTGCCTGCAGGTACATCTTACGAGCAGTTCACTAAAAATAATATTCAGGCCTACTCTACCGTACAGCCAAGTATATCGGATGATTTGAAACGTGGCGCTGTAAAAGCAACTGTTTTTGCGTTGCTCGTTATCTTCCTGTATATCTTCATCCGTTTCCGCGACTGGAGATATTCTGTAGGAACCATCTTTACTTTATTGCATGATGTATTCATAACACTTGCGGTTTTCTCGTTCTTTAAAGATATTGTACCATTCCCACTGGAGATAGACCAGCACTTTATCGCTGCCGTGTTAACCGTAATTGGTTTCTCTATGAATGATACGGTAATTGTATTTGACCGTATCAGAGAGTACAGTCGTGATATGAGAGGTGCAACTAAAACCAAGATTATCAACAGCGCTATTAATGATACTCTTAGCCGTACCATTATGACATCGCTTACGGTGTTCTTAACCCTGTTAATCCTCTTCATTTTTGGTGGAGAAGTAACACGTGGTTTTGCATTTGCCATGTTGATTGGTGTAATCACGGGTACCTACTCTTCGATCTTTGTAGGAGCGCCAATATTGGTTGATTTTGCAAAGAGCAAACCATTGGGTGCTGCCGATGCAGATGAAAATAAAAAAGCATAATTTTTTAAACTAAGATATTTTTAGAGCCACGTTTTTACGTGGCTCTTTTTTGTGCTGTATTGAGTATATTTATCTTTTAGATTCAACCAAAATTAGTAGCTTAAATATAAGTTATGGCATCGGGACTTGATATTGACTTTGTTCGACAGCTTTACGCAAAAATGCCTGATGAAGAATTGATAAGAACAGCTACCACCAATGGTTACGGCTTAACACCCGAAGCATTTATAGTTGTTAAAGAAGAAATATTAAAAAGAAAACTGGATAACAATATTCTTAGGGGACTAGAAGCTCTGAATAAAACTTACACAATTGAAGAAATAGATGCCTACGCATCGTTGATACAAAATCTTCCCTGTCCGAAATGTGGTAGCACTCAGGAAAAATTAAACGGCACTTTAACCAGCGAAGTAATGAGTTTTATAATTTTTTCGCAACACAACCGAGACTTAAAAGTTGCCTGCCCTGATTGTTTGGATAAAGCCACAGGCAATTCCTTAGTAAAATCACTGTTGCTTGGCTGGTGGGGAATTCCCTGGGGAATTATCAGAACTATTCAATCAATCGGTCATTATTTTACAGCCCGTAAACAACATCATATTAAAACCCCAAATGACTTCCTGAGAACTTTTGTACTTGGGAAAATTGGTGAGATAGAAACAAACAAAAACGACATGAATAAACTTCTTGAAATTATTTTAACTAAATAAAAATTATTGGCTTGTATTGGTAGCCTGACCAATTACTAACTACACCGCAAAACTGGTTCCACAACCACAAGTCTTACTGGCATTGGGATTATTAAAAGTAAAGCCACGGCTGTTTAAACCACCCTGCCAGTCAACCTCCATCCCCATCAGATAAATGCCATGCGTTTTTTCCATGATGATGGCGATACCGTCAATTTCAAAATTTTCGTCTTTTTCCGATTTTGCATCAAAGCCAAGTACATAGGTCATGCCGCTGCAGCCGCCGCCTTTTACACCAATGCGTAAAAACTGATTCTTATCAAATCCCTCTTCATTCATCAGGCGTCTAATCTCGGCCTTAGCTGTATCAGTTAAAGTAACTGGTATTGCTGTTGTTGTTTCCATATTTATTCTTTGTACAAAAATAATTAAATAAAACAGGTTGGTTTTACGAAATACGGCAAAAAGATGAATCCTGATTACACTAATTTCGGAGATTTCGCAGATTTTACTCTTCATACTGCCGGCGTATTTTAATAACTTGCCGATCAAATAAATCTGCGTTAATCAGTGCAATCCATGTAATCAGCGTTCCATTCCTTAATTTTGCCCTAAACGTTCAATTATGAATCTTTCTGCACCTACGGTTCAAAATATTATTCTGGGAGCCATCTTCATGTTCTTTATTGCCATTGCCTGGCTGCTAGCCGAGTTTAAAGGCATGAAAGACAATATTGAAGAACGCATGGATATCAACAACGAAGTAATAAAACTTAAGTTACAGGCACTGGAGCGCTTTACTTTATTTGCCGAAAGATCAGCTCTAAAGAATCTGGTTTCACGAATTGCCGCCGCAGGCATGACAGTACTCGACTTTCAGTTAATATTATTAGATACCCTGCGTACCGAATATGAATACAATGTGAGCCAGCAGATTTATATCGACCCAAAAATGTGGAAAGCAATCGGCAATCTTAAAGATCAAAACATCTTCATCATCAATCAACTGGCAGCCACGCTCCCATCCGATGCAAATGGAATAGAACTAAGCAAACGCATTATGGAATATGTTTCCAGCACCGAATCGGATTTAAGCAGTACCGTTTTAAATGCACTGCATTTTGAGGCAAAGCGAATTTTATAATTATTATGGCTACAGATAAAAAAATATTTACCGATTCTGGAATTGAGATAAAAACTGTCTACACTGAAAAGGACCTGCCTTCAATTCCCCCTTTAGGGGGCCAGGGGGTTGCTCCCGGCGAATTTCCCTTTACTCGTGGCGTGCAGCCCAATATGTACCGCGGCCGTTTATGGACCATGCGGCAGTATGCAGGCTTTTCTACCGCAGAAGAAAGCAACCAGCGCTATCATTATTTATTGAGTCAGGGTGTAAATGGATTAAGTGTTGCTTTTGATCTGCCTACGCAAATAGGTTACGACAGCGATCATGAATTAGCCGATGGTGAAGTTGGAAAAGTTGGCGTGGCGATTGACAGTCTCGAAGACATGGAGATTCTCTTTAAAGGCATTAAGTTGGATGAAGTAACCAGTTCTATGACCATTAATGCCAGCGGATTTATTTTATTGGCTTTTTATATTGCCCTTGCCAAAAAGCAAGGTGCCGATTTAAAAAAGATTTCGGGCACTATACAAAATGATATTTTAAAAGAATACGCCGCCAGAGGTACTTATATTTATCCGCCCAAAGCATCTATGCGCATCATTACGGATATTTTTGAATGGTGTGCAAAGGAAGTTCCTAAATGGAATACCATTTCAATTTCCGGGTATCACATACGGGAAGCTGGCAGTACAGCCGTACAGGAAATTGCTTTCACTCTAAGCAATGGAAAGGCTTATGTAAAAGCGGCACTGGATAAAGGTTTGGATATTAATGTTTTTGGCAAACGACTTTCTTTCTTCTTTAATGCGCATAATAATTTGTTTGAAGAAGTAGCTAAGTTCCGAGCGGCACGCCGCATGTGGGCAACCATTATGAAAGACCTTGGCGCAACCGATGACAAAGCAATGATGCTGCGTTTTCATACCCAAACCGGCGGCAGTACTTTAACAGCCCAACAACCTTACAACAATATCAGCCGGGTAACGCTACAAACATTAGCAGCAGTTTTAGGTGGTACGCAATCTTTGCATACCAACGGTTATGACGAAGCCTTGAGTTTACCAACCGAAGAAGCAGCCGGCATAGCATTGCGCACGCAACAGATTATAGCTTTCGAAAGCGGTGCACCTGATACCGTTGACCCACTAGCTGGTAGTTATTTTATTGAAAGCTTGACCGATGAAGTGGAAGCTGCCGCCTGGCAATTGATTGAAAAAATTGATGCCATGGGTGGCAGTGTAGAAGCCATTGAACAAGGTTTTATTCAGGATGAAATTGCGAAGAGTGCCTATGAATATCAACGCCAGATTGAGAATGGTGAAAAAATAATTGTAGGTGTAAATAAATTTCAGGCTGAAGAAACTACTTCAATACCCGTATTTAAAGTAGATGAACAGGTACAAACCGTGCAGGTTGCAAAATTGAAAACGCTAAAAGCAAGAAGAGATAACGATAAAGTTGTTGCAGCCTTACAAGCGGTACATCAAAAAGCGGTAAGCGGCGAAAACCTGATGCCTGCTGTGTTAGAAGCTGTTGAAAATTATTGCACCCTCGGTGAAATATCTGACGAGTTAAGAAAGTTATTTGGCGAGTATAAATAATCACATTTTATCATTCAGTTCAAAATATAAAAAAAATCCCTCCGATAATTACCGGAGGGATTTACGCAAACAAACTGCTTTTATTGGATGATTACGCTTTTAATTGAAAGTCGTTTTCCTTTATCATCACGCAGTTCAATCCAATAAAGGCCTTTTCCATTCCTTCTCAAATCAATTTCTATTTTTTGATAAGGTATCGTTTGTGTAAAGGGCATGGATATTATTCTGTCTCCTCGATTACTATAAACCATCACTGTTCGTTGCACCACATTATTTGCTGTACTATGATATCTGAGGTAAACTAATCCATTACTTGGATTCGGACTCACAAAAAGCGTTGCCGAAAAACGATCAGTGATGGTAATTATATTTGAAAAATTGGAACAGCCTATCACATCAGTAACACGCAACCGGTAATCTCCCAGTCCGTTTATATCCACCTTCAGGGTATCGGCTGTGGCACCCACAAGCACGGATCCATTGTAGTACCAAGTATAAACAGCTGCCGGGTTTGGCGAAACTACAGAACGAATGGTAGTTGTTGTTACTGGTGTTACTATTAATGGGTTTGCCGATATCACAACCGTAGGAAAAGGATTTACTGTTAATATAGCCTGCATTGACAAAGCAATACTACAAGAAGTGCTGCCAAATATATTTACCCGGTAAACATATCCACTCATGTTAAACGGTGGCGTGCTGATCGTTAGCACCGGGGAATTAACACCGCTATAAGTACCGCTATTTACAATATTTACAAATGGTCCGCCTCCTACTGCTGTACTCACCTGCCATTGATAATTGAATGGCCCAGCCCCAGCTACGCCTACCGAGAAAGTCGCATTACTACCAACGCAAATATTTTGATTAACAGGTTGTGTTGTTATGGTAGTTGGCTGACCAACGGTTACTACTACGTTACGTGGCACCGACGTACAAGTTGACGGTAGTGGTAAACTTCCAGTTGTAACCTGGTAGGTATAGGTACCAGCCGGCGTGGGTTTGGCCCATACGCTGTCAATAGCGGTACCTGCAATATATGCCGTGGTAGCAGCCGGATCAGTATACAATCCCGCCGCCGGTGTCCATCTTCCCGGAGTAGCATTAGGCGATCCGGTTACGGCACAAGGAAAACTTAAATTCAGGCACCAAGAGTTTAAAATCCCTGTTTGCAATGATACACCGTCATACATGCCCAGTGTCCATGCCCCATTTACTGTTGAATATAAATTCGCCCAGTTTGTTGCTGTTGGTGTCATACCAGTTGGACCTGCCAGCGTTCCCGTTTGCATATCTGCATGGAACGTACTCGTATACGGGTTTGATCCTGAGCTTAAAGGATTGAATATATTTGAGACAATAGTTGTATTTACAAAACCTGTTGTAGGGCCCTT
>JBKJPN010000138.1:0-6573 GCA_046595125.1 Ferruginibacter sp. | reverse complement strand
CTGCGCTGTTAAGCATTTAGCATCGGGCAAGCAGGATGTGATTGGGATCGATAAACTAACTGCTTATTTTAATTTAACGGAATTATAGAACACGGATTACACGGATTTGACGGACCTGCCTTCAGGCAGGCAGGTGAACACAGATTTTTTGCTTCGTAAAACTTTTATATTACAATCCTTCGTAAATAATTGCAGCACCCTGCCCTACACCAACACACATGGTTGCAAGCCCGTATTTAGCCCCACGCTTTTTCATTTCGTATAATAAAGTAGTAGAAATTCTTATGCCGCTGCAACCCAACGGATGCCCCAAAGCGATAGCGCCGCCATTTACATTTACTTTCTCTAAATCGAGTCCCAAATCATGAATACAAGCAATAGATTGCGATGCAAACGCTTCGTTTAGTTCTATTAAATCTAAATCGTTTACCTGCAAACCTGCTCTCTCCAAAGCCTTTTTGGTAGCGGGTACCGGACCAATACCCATAATAGATGGGTCTACACCGGCAACGGCCATACTTACAATTTTGGCCATCGGTTTTAGACCGTATTTATTCACCGCAGTTTCGCTGGCTAGCAACATGGCTGCGGAACCATCGTTAATACCGCTGCTGTTTCCAGCAGTAACGGTTCCGTCTTTCTGAAAAGCAGGTTTTAATTGTCCAAGTTTTTCCAAACCCGACAATCGTGGATGTTCATCTTTTTCAAAATCGAAAACCTCTTTACCTATTTGTACTTGTATCGGTGTTATTTCATCCTGCCATTTATTTTCTACTAAAGCCTTTGCATATTTCTGTTGACTTTCATAAGCAAATTCATCTTGCGCATGTCGGCTGATATTCCATCGCTTGGCAACATTTTCAGCCGTTTCGCCCATACCGTACGGATAATACATTTCGGCAAGGCGCTTGTTTACAAAACGCCAGCCCAAAGTTGTATCAACAAGCTGCTGGTCACGCCCAAAAGCAGCTGCAGATTTATTCATCACCAACGGTGCACGGCTCATACTTTCCACACCACAAGCAATCATCAGTTCGCCATCGCCGCAGGCAATACCACGGCTGCAGTCCATAATAGCCTGCAAGCCACTGGCACACAAACGGTTTACCGTATTACCAGCAACACTGGGAGGCAAACCCGCCAGCAAAGCCGCCATACGAGCCACATTGCGGTTATCCTCACCACTTTGATTAGCCGCGCCAGCAATCACATCTTCAATCGCATTCACATCAATGCCGGGGTTTCTTTTTACCAGCACGCTAATGGCATGTGCCAGTAAATCATCGGGCCGTACTCCGCTTAATGCACCGCCATATTTGCCAATGGCCGTGCGAATTGTATCAACTATATAAACTGTTTGCATATTATTTTTTTTGAGCCGAGCCGTGAACCCTTGTTCATCTTCTTTGGCAGTTTATCCTGAGCGAAGCCGAAGGACACTCTTGTACGGTAAATCTTTATTCAGCCTTTCCTAAGCAAATATATGATTACGGTTTCGAAATCTCCACCAACACATCGCCATTGCTACCGTTGCTGGTACACAGGTAAACCCGGCCAGTTGGTGATACACAAATATCTCTTATCCTGCCAAATACATTTTTGTATAAGGTTTGCTGGTTTACAACCGAGCGGCCATCGGTACTTAAAGTAAGCACCCGTAAACTGGCGTCTTTTAGCGTACACATTAATAAACTGTTTTGCCATACAGGTATGCGACTGTTGTTGTAATAATCCATACCGCAGACTGCAATGGTGCTACTACCACTGCTCCAAATGGGTTCCTTAACATTGTTAGCCGTACAAAAACTTATTTCTGCAGGTTGGTCGCAGGGCCCGTTAACGGTTGGCCAGCCATAATTGCGGTTCTTTTCAATAATATTTACTTCATCTTCAATATTGGGGCCGTGCTCACTGGCATATATAATACCGTTAGCAACCACCAGTCCCTGTTGATTTCTATGTCCAAAACTCCATACCGGATTGCCGGGGAAAGGGTTATCGGCAGGTATCGTTCCATCCAAATTAAATCTTAAAACTTTACCAGAAACAGAACCTGTATTTTGAGCACTTGGCTGGTTTGATGCATCGCCGGTAGTCATAAACAAAATAGGTATTGCATCGCCCGTTATCCACAGCCGGGAACCATTGTGAATACTTGAAGCTGGAATGTCTTGCAGTAAAGTACCTACCAACTGAATGGCATTATTTTCAAATTTCATTTGCACAAGCTTCTCCCGGTAATTACTGCCATTATTATAATTGTACACTACATAAAACAGCCCGTTGGTTAAAAAACCCGGGTGCTGTACCATGCCTAGCAAACCTCCCTCATTATTGCTAACTACTTCAATAATGGATGCCGAAAAAACAACAGTTCCGGTAACCGGGTCAATCTTACTTATTTTGCCGCCTCTTTCCGTCATCCAGATATGGTCATCCTTACCCCATAAAATTTCCCAAGGGTAGTTTAACCCGCTTTTTACAGTTCGGATAGAATCAGATGGCCATCCGCCCGTACCAACAGGTTGCACACTTGAACTGCAACGGCTGCAGGAGTATGAAAACGCAAAACATATAAAAAGTAAAAAATAATTTTTCAACATGGCGTTTTATTTATTTTGAAGCTACAATTTTTTAGCCAGAAATGGCTACAGCAGCCGTTCTTTGATAATAATTCCAATAATAAACCCGCTGGCAGTACCTTTGCCGAATGACCGAGTTAAAAAACATCAGAACCCTGAGCCTTCCCGAGCTAAAAACCTATTTTGAATCGATTGGTGATAAAAAATTCCGTGCCATACAAGCATACGAGTGGCTTTGGAAGAAAAATGCCCGAAGTTTTGATGACATGAGCAATTTATCGCTCGACCTGCGTAAAAAACTTGCTGAAGATTTTGAATTGAAAACGATGACCGTGGATGCTACTCAGCAGAGTAGCGACGGCACTTTTAAATCGAGGTTTAAAACATTTGACGGGCATTTAATGGAGGGTGTAATCATCCCCACCGAAAAAAGAAATACGGCCTGCGTATCATCTCAAATAGGCTGTAGCCTTGCATGCAAATTTTGTGCAACCGGTTTAATGGACCGTAAGCGTAACCTACATTTCGATGAAATTTACGACCAGGTAGCTATATTAAATGAGCAAAGTTTGAAAATGTATGGAACCGGACTTACCAATATTGTGTATATGGGTATGGGCGAACCGTTATTGAATTATACAAATGTTTTAAAGTCCATTGAAAGAATTACCGCCAGCGATAGCATGGCGATGAGTCCTAAAAGAATTACTGTGTCAACCGCAGGCGTTGCCAAAATGATAAGGCAATTGGGTGATGATAAAGTAAGGTTTAATCTGGCTTTATCGTTGCATGCCGCTAACGATGAAAAGCGCAATAAGATAATGGCCATTAATGAATCGAATAATATTGCAGCCTTGGTTGATGCGCTTAATTATTTTTATGAGCAAACCAAAAACGATATCACATTAGAATATGTGCTTTTACAGGGCGTTAACGATACTATTGAGGATGCGGAAGAATTAGTAAAAATATACCGCAAAATTCCTACGCATTTAATTAATGTAATTGAGTTTAACCAGGTTACTGGCATTCCCTTCTTAAAGTCTGATGAAGATACAACCCAACAATTTACCGACTACCTGGCCAAACACGGTGTGAACGTGCGTTTGCGTAGAAGTCGTGGTAAAGATATTGATGCAGCTTGCGGTCAACTGGCAAATAAAAAGTAAAAAAATCACCCCGCTTAGAAAAGCGAGGTGATTTGTAAAACAAAACTAAGCGCCTGAGAAAATTCGGTATTTTATCTTATATCCTTGTTTGCCGATGAGGATTGTCTGAAAATCTATTTTACAAAAGTATATACGGCTGAAGTTCGGTTACTTGCAGATAGTGTACCGGTATAGGTTGCCATTACCGTACTGTTTTGCATTACCCGAAGCGTGTAATTAGAGGTCGCACTGCTGCTGCCGCAATCTCCATAGTAGTAAACCCAAACCTTAAAAGTTCCGCTGGGTGCAGTTCCATTTGTCCAGAAAATATTTTCATTTCCCGTAGTACCGCAACTTCCGCAAATACAATCTACATCAAGCGTGCCACCCTGCCCGCTTGGATTGGCAAAATATACTTCAGTGTTATTTGGTGTGCGAACATGCAGATCAAGATCTACATTGTTACCATTGCTGAACTGCAAATTAAATCTTGGGTTTCCTGGGTTTCCTGCAAGTGTACCGCCACCGGTGCTGGGAGTATCGATAATTTCTTCTACCGCTTTTTTACAGTTTGTTGTAAATAGGGTAACGGAACAAAGTGCCGCAATAGTTAAAATGGTTCTTAATTTCATAATGTTAGTTTTAATTTTTTTAATTTAGTTAAGAGTAAATATTGGGTGTTTAATTACATATCAAATATCTAAACACTGTTGCCATTTTGTCCATGATAATCACCCAAACTGATTGGTGGTTTTCACCCTTTCTTAACAACCTACATTAAACTCCGAGGTTGATAAGCTGTCAAATCAGCATTAAATAACTAAATCACAACCATGAAAAAAGTATTAATTCCTCTTATTGCACTGTTTGCATTATCATTTAATGCAATTGCTCAAAATAAAATGGGCAAAAAGGGTTATCATCAAAAACACGAAAAAGGAATGATGGCGAAGCAACTGAATTTTTCAGATGCTCAAAAGGCACAGGCTAAAACCATTCACTCCGATTCCCGTAAGCAAATGCAGGAGTTGAACAAGCAGGAAAACATCACTGTAAAAGAAATGCGTAGCCGCAAAGCAGCCATTCAAAAGCAAACAAAAACTAAAATGGACGTATTGTTAACTGCCGAGCAAAAAACAAAGAAAGCCGAAATACAAAAAAAGCGTATGGCAAAACACGAAGGGCAGTACGTTAAGCGCATGGATAAAATGAAAACCAACCTTAGTTTAACCGATGAGCAGGTAAGTAAATTAAAGGCACAACGCAGTACCATGCAGGCAAAAGCCGAAAAGATAAAAAACAATGAATCGCTAAGCCAGGAGCAAAAGAAAGAGCAGATGATAACTTTGAAGGCTGATGCCAAAGAGCAGCACAATAAAATATTAACCCCCGAGCAATTAAAGAAGAAGGAAGAAATGAAAAAGAACCGCAGTGGCAGGCATCAAACTAAATAAAATAATTACCCCCTAAACCTAGGGCGTTCCAATTCGGAGCGCCTTTTTTGTTTTAGTCGCTAAGGCCCGTCAAAAGGGGGTTTCTCAGCCAAAAAACTATATCTTTGCCGTTCACTACTGTTGTAAAACAGCAAAATCACGTCAAAAATGAGCCAGTCGCCATTCCAAAAATTTCAGGGTAAGAAAAAAAACAGTGTAGTTAAGGAAGAATTCCGCCAGGAAAAGAAAAAGTACCGTAAAGACCGGAATGCTTTTTTTGACGAGAAAAAGAAGGAAGAATATGCAGCCCGCCAGGCTAAAAAAGGTGGCATGGCTACCAAGGCTGCTGATGCTACAAAAGGCAAACCAGCTGCTGCAGGAAAATCTGATAAGCCGAGAGGTGCTGCCAAAACTCCCCATACAAAATCATCGAAAGTTATTGCTGCCAATGATAATGCGCCAACTGGCATCATGCCATTGAATAAATTTATGGCACACTGCGGTGTTTGTTCACGCCGTGATGCGGTGGAATTGATAAATGCAGGAAAAGTTACAGTGAATGGTAAAGTTGCTACTGAACCAGGGTATAAGGTTGACGAAAAAGATGAAATAATCTACAACACTAAAAAGTTATTTGTAACCAAAAATCTGGTGTACATCTTACTAAATAAACCTAAAGATTATATTACTACAACTGATGACCCGCAGGGAAGAAAAACAGTTTTACAATTAATAAAACAAGCAACCGACGAACGGGTTTACCCCATTGGTCGCTTAGATAGAAACACTTCGGGTGTTTTGTTACTCACCAACGATGGTGACCTTACGCAAAAATTATCGCACCCCAGCTACGAAATAAAAAAGATTTACGAGGTTAAGTTAGACAAGCCTTTAACCAAAGCAGACTTTGACAAAATTGTAAAAGGTCTGAAACTGGAGGACGGTGAAATTTTAATTGACAGTCTGGCGTATGCCGACAGCAAAGACAAATCCATCATCGGCATTGAATTACACAGCGGCCGTAATCGTATTGTACGCCGTATTTTTGAACACTTAGGTTACGATGTAAAGGGCCTTGATAGGGTGATGTACGCCACACTTACCAAAAAGAATGTGGAACGCAGCAAGTGGCGTTACCTGAGTGATAAAGAGATTCGCCTGCTGAAATACATGAACACTTCCAAAAAAAAATAAGCTTTGAAAAAATTGTTGCTTGATATTGTTTTTGAAAACAAGTCTTTTGTTGCTGTTAACAAACCGGCTGGCTTATTGTCCATACCCGACAGAGAACAATCGCAGGTGTCGTTGAAAGACCTGCTGCTGGAAAAATACGGAACGATATTTACCGTTCACCGTTTGGATAAAGATACCAGCGGCCTTATCATTTTTGCAAAGACAGAAGAAGCACAT
>JBKJPN010000134.1:0-21516 GCA_046595125.1 Ferruginibacter sp. | reverse complement strand
AATGTTACGTACTATTGAATTGATACTGGGATTACTACCCATGAGTCAATATGATGCTGCGGCCACACCGCTTTGGCGATGTTTCACTGCAACACCTGATAATGCTGCCTTTAAAGCACGCCCACCCAATGTTAGCTTAAGCGACAAAAATCTGGTTTGGAATGAACTGGCTGAACGTTCAGCTAATTTCGATTTTACTAAAGAAGACCGGGCACCTGACCTGGAGTTTAATGAAGTGATCTGGAAAGGTATCAAAGGAATGAATGCTGTAATGCCTGCACCAAAAAGGGCAGCATTTGTAAAAGTTTCATCAAAAGATGATGATGATGATTGATAAAATTATTTGTTGAAATATTTTCCCACAATAGGAAGTTTTACAAGTTCCTTAGATTCAATTTTTGCAACGAATAAAATGTATAACGAGAGAAGTATTAATCCTGAAATGAAACTTAATACGAAACTGCTTTTAAAATAATTAATACCCAAATGCAAGAAATACAGCAGCACCGCCAGCGCCATATATGCCAATAATTTTTTCCAGGCATAAGGTATCCTGTATTCTTTCTGCCCCCACAGGTAAGATATAACCATCATGAATCCATAGCAGGCAAAAGTTGCCCAAGCACAAGCCATATAACCAAAGTGGGGAATAAAGAAATAATTGATAACAACAGTTACAGCAGCTCCAATCAATGTAATCCATGCACCCGACATGGTTTTATGCGAAAGTTTATACCAGATCGACAAGTTATAATAAATGCCGAGAAACATGTTGGCCAGTAATAAAATGGGTACAACAGAAAGACCATCCCAGTATTTGGGGCCAATAAAATTTTTCCAGATAGGGATAAAAAGACTCACAACCAGAAACATGATTGAAATGATGATGACAAAAAATTTCATCACCCGGGCATATACTTTTTGTGGATCTTTACCTTCGGCCTGCTTAAAGAAAAAAGGCTCGGCACCAAAACGAAAGGCCTGAATAAATAAGGTAATTAAAATAGACAATTTGTAACAGGCATTGTAAATACCAACTTGCTCCTGTCGAAATTCAGTAGACCCCGGCAGCCACCAAACCAACATCAACCGGTCAAAAGTTTCATTAATCATTCCGCCCATACCAACTATTATCAGCGGCAAAGAATAGAGCATCATCTCTTTCCAGAGCTTTACATTAAACACAAAACGTACTTTGGCATATTCACCGGCCAGCAATACTAATGTAACTACAGATTGTATCAGGTTGGCCAATACCACATACACAATTGGATTGGTATTCGGGTTAAAAAAATAACCAATCCAGCTATTTGGATGTTCCTTTAATTGACCCGGACAATAACCAATAAAAAACCAGGTAAAAAACACGTTCACAAAAATGCTGAATATATTGATGAATGCAAATTTCTTGGGTCTTCCCTGCTCACGTAAACTTGCAAAAGGGATACGGTTTAAAGCATCAAATGCAATAATGAAAATACTCAGCTGTACAATTTGAGGAAAATCCTGCAGCTGTATGATGCGAGCAAAACTACCTTGGGTAAACCACAATAATATTGTTAATACAACTGTAGTAAACAGCAGCGATAAAACAGCAGTACTATAAATGGTTTTTTTATATTCTTCTTTGGCTGCAAAACGAAAATAAGCGGTTTCAAATCCATAAGTAAAAATTACGTTTAGTATAGGAATGGCAGCATAAATTAATCCCATTTTACCGTAATCTGCGGTATTAGCCAAGCTATAAGTAAGAAAAGGAGTTAGCAGGTAATTTATAAAGCGGGCCGCAATAGAACTGGCTCCGTACCAGATTGTTTGCCCCGCTAATTTTTTAATGCCGCTCAATTATGTTGCTGATTTTGCTCAAATTTAGCCTTAATTTTTAATTTGCTTTTAATTTCGATTTAAGCGCATATATAGCTAAACAAAATATCTTTACAGCACTAAAAAAAATACACATGAAAAAATCAATATTGAGTTTAGTTTTTACTATGCTGGGGTTTGCCGTTTGGGCGCAGGCCGAATTAACAACGGTTAGTTATCAAAAAACAGACTATGAAGCTGTAGCGAATGAAATTGCTTTTCCGGAGAAAACAATTATGAAAGCCATTGATGCAAATTTGGAATTGAAAGGTTTTAAAGGAAAAAGTACAAAGGGGTTTACGGTTTATAAAAATGTCAATCTGCCCGAATTGGGTGCTGGCAATTTTGATCTGTATTTTAATGCCGATAGAAAAAGTCGTAGAAACAAGGATAACTCTACACTGGAATTACTGATTTCTACTGGTAACGATAATTTTGTAAATACCAAATCGAACCCTGTTTTAATAGCGAATGCAAAAACTTACCTGAATAATATTATTGTGATGATTACAGCCTTTGATCTGGAACAGCAAATTAATGTTCAGCAGGATGAGGTTACCAAATCAGACAAGAAATACAATAATTATATTGATGACGGACAAAGTTTAGAAAAGAAAAAACGTGATATCGAAAACGACATTGAGAAAAATAAAAAGGACAAGGAAAGTCAGTTGGCTGATCTGGAAAAACAAAAACAAATACTGGAATCACTTAAAGGGAAAAGAAAACAATAATTACTGCGCAAACCTGGGCGACTTGGTCATGGTTGTATCTGTAAGCGTATTCATAAAATAAATTAGATCGTTTTTTTGATTGGTTGTAATAACGATTCGGTTTCGTAATAAAGAGTCAAGCGTAGGCTGGGTGGTAATGATGCCGCTGCTGTAATGATCAATTGTTTGCCCAAGCGAATAAATTCTGCCATCGTGCATATAGGGAAAAGTAAGCAGTACATTGCGCAGGCTGGGTACTTTAAATTTCAGTGAATCATTTCTGTCGTTCGTAACCCGCATTCTGCCAAAATCGTTTAAAAAAGGATTTACAGCTAGACCGTTGTTTCTAAAACTGTTGTCGGTAAATAAAGGTTCTTTGTGGCAGGTTTCGCAATTAGTTTTAAAAAAATTATAACCATTCTGCTCCGGGCCAGTAAAACTGGCTTCGCCTCTTTTAACTTTGTCGTATTTAGAATTAAAAGAAACGATGCTGCCTGTAAACTGAGCCAAGGCCTTTGCCATGAGCCCACTATTGATTTCAAAAGTGCCAAATGCTGCCTGAAATAAACGAGGATATGCGGTGTCCACTTTCAGTTTATTGATAACACTACTGATGGTTTCGCCCATTTCATTTGCTGCAGTGATATGCACGTTAGGCACAGCTTCCAGATTATCTACGCCGCCATCCCAATGTTGCTTTGTCATCCAGGCTAGGTTAAACAAACCGGGTGCATTACGATAAGTAAACGAATTATTAATGCCATGACTGAAGTCGTGATCGTAAGTTACAAAAGCAGCATATTGCTCGTGGCAACTGGAGCAGGGATAATTCCCATCTTTACTTAAACGGCCATCGTAAAATAATTTTTTCCCCAGTTGAAAACCTTCTTCCGTCAAACGGTTATTAGCAAAAATGTCTACTGGTGGAACTGGCCATCCCGATGGGAACGCCAGATTGATATAGGTAGGATTGTAAGGTAAGTCGGCAGCAGTTTTTTTACAGGCGCTGATAAAAAAAGCCAATATTAAAACTGCGGTGCTTATTAAAAATATAATTCTTAGTTTCAAACTGAAATATTTAAAAATTTTCTTTCTTAATTTTTTTTCTGGAATCTTTTAACTCAGCAATTATCTTTTTTCCCCCCAGCCTTTTTTCTTTTGCTGCTTTTGAAGGTTTAGTTGCTTTTCGTTTTTTGGGAACAATCAGCGCCTTTGCAACCAACAGACCCATTTTCTTAATTACCTGCTGCTTATTGGCCAATTGCGTACGTTCGGTTTGGCTTTTTACCTGCAAAAAACCATCGGTATTTATTTTATTTATCAGTTTTTCATGTAAACGTTGCTTTTCTTCGTCATTTATTAATGCTGATGCGTTTATATGCCAGTATCCCTCCACCATTGTTTCCACTTTGTTCACGTTCTGGCCGCCTTTTCCACCACTTCGGGCCGTTTTGAACTTTATCTCGTAAGTAATATCGGGCATCTGTCAAATTTAAGTATAAAAAGTACGAATTTGCAACCAGATACGTTTTAATTGTGTCTTATATTTCTATAAGAACTAATTTTTACAGATTTTTGTACGAAACCAATAGAGCGGAAATGATAAAAGGTATTTACCATTCATTAGCGGAGCGTAAGCAACAACATAAAAAATCATTTGCCGTATTGATTGACCCTGATAAGGTGAACGATAGCAATCTTGAGCCTTTGGTTGAACTTGCAGTGGCTGCCAAAGTTGATTATTTTTTGGTAGGGGGCAGCTTGGTTATCTCTAATTATTTGGATGAATGTGTGCAACTGATAAAGCGCAGTTGCAATATTCCAGTAATTCTTTTTCCTGGCAGTCCTAACCAGGTTAGTAAATATGCCGATGCTTTATTGTACCTCTCACTCATCAGCGGCCGCAATGCCGATATGCTTATTGGTCAGCACGTAATATCAGCACCAGTTGTAAAACAAAGCGGACTAGAAATTCTTTCAACCGGTTATATGGTAGTTGATGGTGGTGCGCCAACAACGGTTTCTTATATTTCAAACGCCACACCTTTACCTGCCGATAAAAATGAAATTGCCATGTGTACCGCCATGGCTGGCGAAATGCTGGGTATGAAACTGATATACATGGATGCCGGCAGTGGCGCCAAACGTGCCATTAGCGAAGACATGATAAAGCATGTTGCTAATGTAATACAAGTGCCCCTAATAATTGGAGGCGGTATTACCGACCCCGAAAAAGCTTACCTGAACTGCAAAGCCGGCGCCGATGTGATTGTAGTGGGTAATGCGATTGAGAAAGATCCCAACCTTATTAAAGAAATGGCGGCTGCGGTGCATAGTGTTGCAGTGAAGGTGTGAGTTAATTTTCAAATAATCTCTCAATCCTCAACCGACCCCTTTACTTTTATTAAAGAGGTATCAAATGTCCAGTCTGTTTCACTTTGTTTGAAAAGATAATTATTTTTCTTTCTCTACTCTCGATGGCGTATCCTTGCCACTTACAATCGTTTTACTACTGATAGCGATGGCTTTAATAATCTCCGCCATATTGTTCATATCCAGTGTTTCAATTTCGTCGCTTTGTTTGTGGTAATTAGGTTCGTTGTTTGGCGGCTGCTCCATTTTTGAAGTGGAGATGGTATGTGCCGGAACACCCAGTGCAGCCAGCGTTGCATTATCGCTGCGGTAAAATAGATTTTGTTTGGGATAAGGATCAGGCTCAAACCGGAATTTTGAACCCGTAAGATTGTCCTGCAATATTTTGCCCATATCGCTTTTTTCGTAGCCAGTAATATAAGCGCTGTTGGCGCCCCATTTACTGTCGGTACCTATCATTTCGATATTAAACATGGCTACCACTTTTTCTGGGTCTAACTGTTTGCTAAAATACTTGCTGCCATAGCCCCCGATTTCTTCGGCAGTAAAAGCTACAAAAATCAACGTGCGTTCATTGTTTTTTATTTGACTGAAATAATTTGCCAGCATCATCACTGCCGTTGTGCCTGCTGCATCATCGTTGGCGCCATTGTAAATGCTGTCGCCATTTGCATCGGGTTTGCCGATACCCAAATGATCGTAGTGGCCACCAAAAACTACGTACTCATCTTTCTTTGATTTGCCCGGTATTACGCCCACTACATTTTTAAGCTTTTGCTCGGTTAGTTCGTTGTTAATGTGAAGGTGAATGGATGATGGATTTAAATTAGCTGTTAAAATAAATATCTGCGATATGGCTGTTGCAAATTTTGCATTACCTGCAAAGCGTTGCATACGTGCAAAACGACTGGCATGTGCCGTATCCACCAATATTAATAAATTCTTTTCCTGGTCAAATAGTGGAAAGACTGTTTTATTAAAATCATCTTCCTTCTTTACAACAACCAATTCAAAATCTTTTAAAGAATTAATGTGCAAACTGACGGTAGTTGTATTGGCTGCAACATTAGCAGCAGTAAGTGTTTCAGCGTCCATCGTGCCGGTAACCTCCACGGGCTTTGCCTTCGTCATCACAATATCCTGAAAATAAGATTTGCCTTCTTTAAAAAACTGCAATTTGCTTTTTGCAAATTCGGCGGCAATAAAATTGGCAGCCTTATCAATGCCAGGGCTAAAGGTTTTGCGGCCCTGCATATCATCTGCCGATAGTATTCTTTCAATACGACCAACCTCAGTGGCATTAATAATCTTATCAATGTTTTGCGAAAAAGAAAGCAGGCTTAAAAAGCCTGCAAAAGAAATTAATAATAGTTTTTTCATTATGGTGTTTTAATTAGCACATTGTTAAAGGCTCATCATCTCTTTAAATTTAACCGCTTGCCTGCGGCTCACTTCAATTTTTTCGCCACCATGCAGTTCCAATAAAAGTCCACCGTTAAAGTAGGGCTCTATTTTTTCAATCATCCGCAGGTTTACAATATGCTTGCGGTTGGCCCGAAAAAATATTTTTTCATCAAGCCTTTCTTCAAGCGCATTCAGCGATTTTAAGATCAGTGGCTTGTAAGCTCCAAAAAATACTTTGGCGTAATTACCCACACTTTCAAACAATCGTACTTCGCCTAGTTTTACAAACCAGCAGCGTTCGCCATCTTTAACAAATATCTGGTCCTTGTCGTTTAAAACTCCTCGGTTAATTCCAACCATGGCAGCGGCCATTTCTTTTTCTTCTGCTAGTTGCAGTTTTTGGATGGCATCTGCCAGGCGCTTGGGTTCTACTGGCTTCATCAAATAGTCCAGCGCATTTACTTCAAAAGCTTTCAATGCATATTCATCATAAGCTGTTGTAAAAATTACATGTGGGGCGCTATCTAATTCTGTAAGCATATCAAAACCGGTTTTGCCGGGCATTTGTATATCTAAAAAAATTAAGTCTGGTGAGAGGTTCTCAATTTTTTCCAGTCCCTCGGCAGCATTGGCGGCTTCGCCTACCACTTCTATTTCCGGAAATTCCATCAATAATTTTTTAAGTTCATTTCTGGCTAAGCGTTCATCATCAATAATTAAAGCCTTTTGCATACTAAAAAGAAATTTTGAGTGTTTTAAATTATTACGGGGATTGTAACTTTTGATTCTACCATGGACGTTCCCAAATTTCGGAGGCTAAAAACCGCCTTTCCCCGATACATCAAATTTAACCTATCCAGCGTACTTTTTATTCCAAATCCGTCATTGTTTGGCGTGGCAGATAACTGACCTGTATTTTGAACCAGCAATTCCAAATCGTTATCTTTAAATGCTGCAATAACCCTTACAACACCACCTTTTATTTGTTTACTGATACCGTGTTTTATGGCATTTTCAACCAGCGTTTGTAGCATCATGGGCGGCACCTGCTGCTGCAGTGTGTCTTCGTCAATTTCAAGTTCAATCTTTAACCGTTCTTCAAAACGCATTTGCTCTAGCGCTAGGTAATCCTTTACAATATCCAGTTCTCTTTCCAGCGTTACCGTTTCCGATTTTTCGGCTTGCATACTGCTTCTTAAAATATTGCTTAGTTCGGTAATCGCTCTTCTTGCCCGTTTGGGATTCTCATCAACCAAGGCACGTATGCTGTTTAAAGAGTTGAAAATAAAATGCGGATTAATATGCGACTTAATGGTCTTTAATTCCAGTTCTTTAACAGTGGTTTCAAGCTTAAGTCGATCGAGTTCACTGTTCCTGTTTTTTTCAACATAGTGGTAAACAATATAAATAAGCATCCAGATGGCAATCAGCATTAAGTTATAGTAGATGCCTAGTAAATCTGATCTGTTTTCATAAATCCATTCCCCTTTTTTATTACGTACCCATCCGGTCGCTTTTTTTATTTCCGAAATACCTTTTTTAATGGAAGTGTCCTTAGCAAAAGCACTGCCTTTGTAGTAAGCAACCGAGTCGAGCCCGAACTGCTTTTCCATTTTTGTTGCCTTTTCTAATTTTTTGTTGCTGTAGTATTTTTCGTAAGAATAGCCAGATTTAGTTTGAATATAGTTATTGCCATAATACATAGCAGTTCCCGACGCTCCTACCGAAATAACAAACAACAAGAGAATTCTGTTAAATGAAAATTTAAGCCAGTTTGTTTTTTTTATAATAAACCTGAGCAAGTGTGTTACCAATATGCCCATACTTAAAAGTATGACCAAACTTATAAGGTATTGTTTATGTCCGCCTTGTTCTTTAAAGCGATCGCCAAAAACCACGAAATTAAAATACAGTAAAATTAATCCCCAAACGCCCCATCCGGTTATCTGGCAAAGCCAATATCTGATACTCGATTTACGCATAGTACAATATTACGGCTCAATATAGCGAATTGTAGGACTGTTTTGATTAATGGTGAAATGATGGGGTGGGAGGCGCTGCATAGAGGTCCGTTTAACTGATATTAGCGATTAATGATTAGTTTTACGGGCCGATGCTATCGGATTCAATAAAAATTGTGCATGTCGAACCCCAACTTAAATAATGAAGCTGAATTCCTAAATTCTGCTGAAAAAGAATTTGAAAATACCATCCGGCCTGCCGCTATTGATGATTTTTCGGGTCAGTCCCAGATCATCGAAAACATTACCATCTTCATTAAAGCTGCAAAAATGCGTGGCGAAGCGCTGGATCATATTCTTTTTCATGGTCCGCCGGGCCTAGGAAAAACTACCCTCAGCCGCATTGTTGCAAATGAACTGGGCGTTAGCATTAAAGAAACCAGTGGCCCCGTTATTGAAAAGCCCGGTGACCTTGCCGGTTTGCTTACCAATCTAGAAACAAACGATGTTTTATTTATTGATGAGATTCATCGCCTGAGTACCGTGGTAGAAGAATATTTGTATGCCGCTATGGAAGATTTTAGAATTGATATCATGATTGACAGCGGGCCTAACGCAAGGAGTGTGCAGCTGAATTTAAATCCGTTTACGTTGATTGGCGCTACTACTCGAAGCGGATTATTAACAGCGCCATTGCTTTCTCGTTTTGGCATAAAATCACGTTTAGAATATTACGATTCGGTAACATTGAAAAACATCATTCTCCGCTCGTCAAAAATATTAGGTACAAAAATTACCAGCGATGCCGCTGCCGAAATTTCGGGCCGTAGCCGAGGTACACCACGTATTGCAAATGGGTTATTACGCCGGGTACGTGATTTTGCACAGGTAATTGGAAACGGCGTAATCGATATGGGCATTACCGAGCATTCTTTAAAAGCTTTGAATGTAGATAAGCATGGATTGGATGAAATGGACAACAGGATTTTAAATACTATCATAGATAAATTTAAAGGCGGCCCGGTGGGTATAACAACCATTGCTACTGCCGTTGGCGAAGAAGTGGGCACACTGGAAGAAGTCTACGAGCCGTTCTTGATTCAAGAAGGATTTTTACAGCGTACTGCCCGGGGAAGAGAAGCTACTGCCAAGGCCTACGAGCATCTGGGTAAAAAATCAGCTTTTGGCGGCAACGATAACCTGCTTTTTTCTGATACTAAATAATTGTTGTGTTCGTTAAACTTTGGTCTTTAAAAATAGTCTGACAATTTCAACCTTTACTATGAAATTATTTTTTGCCGCAGCCATGCTCAGCTTTGTGTTCGTATCCTGCAACAAGGATAACACAACTATAACCCCCATACCTGTTCCAACTACCATGTATTTTCCGCCGATTGGCAGCGATGTTTGGGAAACTGTTACACCACAGTCGTTAAACTGGGATGTTACTAAACTGAATGAAGCCGTTGATTATGCAGGCACCGTAAACACGTACGGTCTCATCATTTTATACAAAGGGAGAATTGTAACTGAAAAATACTGGAATAGCTGGGATAAAGATAAAGTGTATTACATTGCTTCGGCTGGTAAAAGTGTAACTGCTTTTTTAGCCGGTATAGCCCAGCAGGAAGGAAAGTTAAATATCAACAGTAAAACCAGTACTTACCTTGGTAATGGCTGGACTTCGGCACCACTGGCTAAAGAAAATCTGATTACAGTAAAACACCAGTTAACCATGACGACGGGTCTGGATTATACCGTTCCCGATCTGGATTGTATGACTCCAGCCTGCCTTCAATATAAATCGGATGCAGGCACGGCATGGTTCTATCACAATGCGCCTTATTTGTTGCTGCAGAATGTTATTGCCAATGCAACCGGCACTAATTATAATATTTACACCAAAACAAAACTGGCTGATAAAATCGGTATGAAGAATTATACCTGGGTCAGCAATACTTTATGGCTCAACAGCCGTGATATGGCTCGTTTTGGTTTGCTGATTGAAAATAAAGGAACCTGGAACGGTACACAGATAATGACCGACCAGAGTTATTTTACGGCGATGACTAATACGTCGCAAAGCCTCAATCAGTCCTACGGATATTTATGGTGGCTCAATGGAAAGTCCTCATTTATGTTACCAACGCTTACGACTGTTTTTCCGGGTATGCTAAACTCGGCTGCACCTGCCGATATGATAGCAGCGCTGGGTAAAGGCGATAAGAAAATCTATGTTATTCCATCCAAAGACCTCGTAGTTATACGTCATGGCGATGATGCTGGTACTGGCGTAGCAGGTCCATCTTCGTTTGATAATACTTTCTGGCAGAAGTTAATGTTGGCAATAAAATAAAAGCCCCGCATTTATGCAGGGCCTTAATATAGTTTTTGTTCATGGGGTTACTCAGTTACAACTAATCTGAATCCGTTACCATGGATATTTACAATTTCCAGTGCAGGGTCTTCTTTTAAATATTTACGTAGCTTGGCAATATACACATCCATGCTGCGGCCGTTAAAATAAGTATCGCTGCCCCAAATTTTCTTCAAAGCAATTTCACGACTCAATAAATCATTTTTGTATTCGCTCAGCATTTTCAGCAATTCATTTTCTTTTGGCGAAAGCGTTTGGGTTTTGTCAGCAATGGTTAATTCACGCAGACGAGGGTTAAAGTGGTAGTTACCCAAATCGTATACAGCATTAACTTCTTCACGATGTAATTCTTCGTTACGCTTCAATATTGCTTTAATTTTAAGCAGCAATACCTCACTGTCAAAAGGTTTGGTGATATAATCATCGGCACCCAGTTTATAGCCTTGAATGATGTCATCCTTCATCGTCTTTGCACTTAAAAAGAACAAAGGCACATCAGGATTTACATCACGTATTTCTTCGGCCAGTGTAAATCCATCCATGTTGGGCATCATTACATCCAGCAGACAAAGGTCAAATTTTTCACGTTGAAATGCAGCCAGACCGAGCTTTCCGTCCCTTTCCAGGGTTACTTCATAGTCATTCAGTTCTAAATAGTTTTTCAACACCATCCCAAGGTTGGTATCATCTTCACACAAGAGAATTTGCGGTTTTATTGGTTCCATGTTTTTAGGTTTATTACAAATAAAATTAAATCAAAGTTTATACAGCGAATATAGTGCCTAATTTTTTGTTAAAGGTGGATTTAGTCATTAGTCATTGGTCATTGGTCATTGAGTCATTAATCCGGTTTGTTTTTACCAATGCTTTTTATATAGCCATTTAATACGAGATGGCATTCCTTTAATTTACTGAGCAGGTTGTTATATTCTTCTTCTGAAATCAATTTACGATTAAAAGCTTTTTGATTTGCACATTTTGTCTCAAATAAAGAGCCTCTGGCGTACCAACAGAAGTTTCTATTTTCCTTATAATGAAATCTTCCGTAACCTTCTGCTATATTCAAAGCAATTGAATCCGCCGCTCTAACATATTGGTCACCCAATGATTTTTTATTGAAGATGTCCCACTTTTCAGCATAGTTAAAAACTAGGTCGCCAATTTCCATGGCTAATTTATATACTTGCAAATCTTCCAGTAAAATCATAAAACAGATTTAATGAATGAAAATACAAATTACTAAAACTCTCTAAAATGACCAATGACTTATTGACTCAATGACCAATGACTTAATTTTTAAGAAACCTTTTGTCCGTAAGTGTTTTTAAAAAAGCAATAATATCTTTCTTTTCCTGCATTGTTAAGCCCAGTGGTTTTTTCAATGCATCATCAATATTAATCGGGTCATCTACAAATGCGTTGGGGTTGTTGTAATAGGTCATCACCTGTTCCAGTGTTTTAAATTTTCCATTGTGCATGTAGGGAGCAGTTACTGCCACATTGCGCAGGCCGGGCGTTTTAAATTTTCCTTTATCAGTTTCTTTCTTAGTGATATTGTATAAACCTGCATCGTTTAATTCTCTGCCATCGTACAGGCCAATATTTTTAAATTCATCGGTTGTAAAATCTTCCATGCGGTGACAATCAAAACATTTTGCTTTATCGCCCACAAATAATTCTCTGCCTCTTTCTTCTTGTGCAGATAATTTTTTCAAGTTATTGCTCCAGTCATCAAATTTACTATTAACAGTTTCCAGCGTTTGTTCAAATGCGGAGAATGCTGCAGCTAGGTTTTTTGCTGTTGGGGGTTGATTGAATATTTTTTTAAACAGCAGTAAATATTCTTTGTGTTCATTCAGTCTTTTCACGGCTTCTTTAATGGGTAATCCCATTTCATCAGGATTCTGTATAGGCATTAAAGCCTGTTCTTCCAGCGTTGTGGCTCTGCCATCCCAAAAATAATAAGGACGGTTTTTCATGTTGAGAACCGAGGGTGTATTGCGACTGGTTAATTTGCCTCCAATACCTTTGCTAAAAGCAACTGTATCGGCAAATGCAAACTGGGGAATATGGCAGCTGGCACAGCTTACCGATGAATCTTTAGAAAGTATTTTTTCGGAAAAAAGTTTTTTGCCTAACGCGGATTTGGTTTTGATATCCGTATTTTCTTTTTCAAAAAAAGAACTGATTCCTGTTATCAGTAAGACACTCAATATAAATGAAAGCACCATTTTTTTCATCAACTCAAATTTACAGGCATATATTTTAAAAATCTTCATCGGCAATCAAATTACTGTTTGTACCTTTCAAAAAATTAATTCTAATGCCAAACAAAGAAGCATTTATACAAGCCATCAACAATGGTTACACATTTAAAGGAGAATCGGTAAAACTGGGCGCTGCTATGCTGGATGGAGAAGTAGTTGCAGAAGCAGGTATCAATCTACCGTTGAAAACATTGAACCGGCACGGGCTTATTGCTGGTGCAACCGGTACCGGAAAAACAAAAACACTACAGGTTATCAGCGAATTCTTAAGCGATAACAGTGTGCCTGTTTTAGTAATGGATATTAAAGGTGACCTAAGCGGTATTGCGGCTCCAAGTGCCGGGCATCCAAAAATAGATGAGCGCTATCAGAAACTGAATATGGTGTTTAAGCCAGCTGCTTATCCGGTGGAATTGTTGACACTAACGGGGCAGAAAGGTGTTCACCTAAGAGCAACAGTAAGTGAGTTTGGTCCTGTATTGTTGAGCAAGATTTTAGAACTGAATGATACGCAAGGCGGCGTAGTTGCTATGATATTTAAATATTGTGATGACACGCAATTACCGCTGCTTGATTTGAAAGATTTTATTAAAGTACTTCAGTATATTGGTGATGAGGGTAAGGCGGAAATTGAAAAAATCTATGGCAAAATTTCCACCTCATCTACCGGAACTATTTTACGCAAAGTAATTGAACTGCAACAGCAGGGCGCCGATATTTTCTTTGGCGAAAGAAGTTTTGAAGTAGATGACCTGATGCGAATTGCTGATGATGGCCGTGGAATCATCAGTGTTTTGCGTGTTACCGATTTGCAGGATAAGCCCAAACTGTTTTCTACGTTTATGTTGCAAATGTTAGCCGAGTTATACGCCAGCAGTCCTGAGGAAGGTGATTTGGAAAAACCCAAACTGGTTATTTTTATTGATGAAGCCCATTTGATTTTTAATGAAGCTAGCTCGGCATTGCTGCAACAAATTGAAACCATTGTGAAACTGATTCGCTCAAAAGGCATAGGTATTTTCTTTTGTACACAAAACCCCATGGATGTACCGGCAAGTGTATTATCGCAGCTTGGTTTAAAAGTGCAACATGCTTTACGTGCTTTTACTGCAGCCGATAGAAAGGTAATTAAACAAACTGCAGAGAATTATCCCGAAACCGAGTATTATAAAACCGAAGACCTAATAACGCAATTGGGTATTGGCGAAGCGCTGATAACCATGCTGAACGAAAAAGGAATTCCCACACCGCTTGCACATACTATGTTGTGTGCTCCACGAAGTCGCATGGATATTTTAACGGATGAAGAGATTGATTCCATAAATACAAAATCCAGAATGGTTGCCAAGTACAACAAAACCATTGACAGCGAAAGCGCCTACGAAATATTAACAGAAAAACTAAAAGAAGCTGCAGAGAAAACTTCGGCAGAAGAAACAACAACTTCATCAAAAAAGTCAACGAAAGAAGAGCCATCAGCAATTGAGAAAGTAGCGAATAATTCAATAGTTAAAAGTATGGTTCGTACAGGCGGCAATATAATTGTTCGTTCTTTATTGGGAGCTCTGGGATTGGGTGGCCGCAGTAAAAGCACAAAAAGCAAAGGCTGGTTTAATTAAGGTCTGTAAAGTTTATTAGTAATAGCCGGTTTAACAACCGGCTATTCGTATTTTTGCCGAATGAAGAAAATTCAAATGCTTTTTAAACATCGTTTTGGCCCACTGGCCGTTTTGGCTTTGATAGTTTTTAGTCTTAGTTTTTTAACCAGGCTTGTTTTAATGATTACCAGTTGGTCAAATCTTGAATTATCTTTTCTCCGCTTTATCGGTATCTTTTTTATCGGCTTGTTTTACGATGTTCTAGTTTTCAGTTTCTTCGCCATTCCGGTTGCTTTTTATTGCTGGCTGATGAAAGATAGTTGGTATCAAAAAAAATGGAATCGAATTCCACTCTTTACAATCTTCTTCATTATTGTTTTAATGCTGGTTGTTAATGTTGGCGGCGAAATTATTTTTTGGGATGAATTTAATGTGCGCTATAATTTTATTGCTGTAGATTATCTAGTGTATACAACCGAAGTGCTGGGCAATATCTGGGAGAGTTACAATATTCCTTTGATAGCAGCTGCTGTTGCGCTGCTTACGGTGTTTATTGTTTTTGTAGTGCGGAAAAAACTAACAGCTTCTCAACAAATCAGTATGCGATTTGGAAAACGTACTGTTTTCTTTTTACTGTTTTTGTTGATGCCTGTTGCAGGATATTTTTTGGTTAACAACAGTTTCAAAAGCATCAGCAGCAATAATTATGTGAATGAATTGAGCGGTAATGGTATTTACGAATTTGGCTCGGCGTTTTGGAATAATGAACTCGATTACAATAAATTTTATGCCACCCGAAGCGATACCGCAAATTTTAAAATATTACGGAACATGCTGCAGGCACCCAACGCAACCTTCACCAATGATTTATTAAGTGTAGAGAGGCAAATAAAAAGCGACAGCCCGCAACATCGCTGGAATGTTGTGCTCATCAGTGTTGAAAGTTTTAGTGGCGATTATTTGAAAAGATTTGGCGGCACCAAAAATATTACACCCTATTTAGATTCACTTGCTTCGCATGGTCTTTGGTTCGACCGGTTTTATGCATCGGGTACCCGAACAGTAAGAGGGCTGGAAGCATTGTCGCTGGCCATTCCGCCAACGCCCGGCCAATCCATTGTGCGCCGCCCCGGCAACGATGATATGTTTACTATGGGCAGTGTATTAAAGTCCAAAGGCTACGAGGTGAATTATATTTACGGTGGTAATTCCTTTTTTGATAATATGGGAAAGTATTTCAGCAACAGCAGTTATACTGTTTTGGATAAACGAGATATACCCGATAGCCTAGTGCATCTTACAACAGCTTGGGGTGCCGATGATGAAGCGTCATTTGATTTTACGCTGCAGCAATGCGATAAAAGTTATAAGGCAGGTAAACCTTTCTTTAATCATATGATGACCGTGAGTAATCATCGGCCTTATATTTATCCAGAAGGAAGAATTGATATTTCACCTACCCATCAGTCAATTGAAGGTGCAGTTAAATACACCGACTATGCCATCAATAAATTTCTGAAAGATGCAAAACAAAAACCTTGGTTTAGCAATACGCTTTTTGTGATTGTATCTGACCATTGTGCAAAAAGTGCCGGTAAAACCGATTTGCCAGTAAACAGGTATCATATTCCATGCGTTATCTATGCGCCACAATTAATTAAACCAGCTGTTGAAAGCAGATTAGTTAGTCAAATAGATTTAGCACCAACTGTTTTAGGATTGATGAATCTAAGTTACACCAGTCGTTTTTTAGGCTTTGATATTTACAATATGACTCCCGGTAACGAACGGGCTTTTATCAGTACTTACCAGGATATGGGTTATATCAGAGATGAAAAAATGGTGATTTTATCTCCCCAGCAAAAAACACAAACAGTTAAACCCGATTTTATAACAGGGGGCAATACACTAATTAGCCGCTCAGATAGCCTGATTAATGAAGCTATTGCCTGGTACCAAGGTGCAAGTTTTTTATATAGAACCGGTGGCTATAAAAGAGTAAAGTAAATAATTCAAATTGCTGGCTATCAGCATAGTTAAACAATAGTGTTTTTACGATACTTGTAGAAAAATATACCGTATTTATACGTTATTTTCAAAATATCTTACAAAATTCTTGTATAATACTGAAAACCCTATTATCTTCGTTTCGGTTTTTCATAGGATATTGGATTTTAAAGCGGGACTAGATTTCTATCTTGGTCCCTTTTTTTATTTTATACCCTTTGTGTTTTAGGAAAAACTGATGTAACCTTCTTTATTTGTTTTGATTTTGTTTTCGGCCTGTAGATAATTTACCACTCGCCATATCTTTTCTTTTTTAATTCCTTTTAACGTAGCCAGAATTATTTCGATTGAAACTGCAGTAGGCTTTGTTAGCTCTTCTATTTGTTTACTAATGCTGTTAAATTCTTCTACAGAAATATAAATGACTTTTTCATTGATGCAGTTATCACAAACTCCGCAGGCATGAATTTTTACATCGCTGAAATAATTGGCAATATGAACACTCCGGCAGCCCGTTGATTTTTTAATGTATCCAATCATAGCATTTACACGTTCTTCAAAATTGTCTCTTCGTTTCAGATAATCTGTTGTATTAATTTTATAATTATCGGCATACATACGGTTTTGTAAAAGGGTAAGTTGTGGTTTATCTTTTTGTGCGGAATAGCTTATGATACCTTGCTCATGCAATTTCTGCAAGTTTTTTCGTACACTATTAATTTCAGCCTGAATAAAAGTAGCCAGCTTCGTTTCGTAAACAGTTGCAGGAAAATCAAAGATGCCTTCATAAGAGCGTAGCAAACCTTTTAGCAATGGCTCTAGTGCAGGAAATTGCTTTTCAAAATCAATTAATTCTTCTCTACTAGTTGTAAAAACAACGGTTGAAGGTTTAAAAAAGACTTCATTAAAGCTGAACACATCTTCTTGTTCCAAAGCTTTGATGGCATAAGTAGCAGCAAGAATATTTATTTTAAAGGAAGATGCAAATGTGGCCAAATCAAAATCGTAACTGATTCCCTCGCCGCTGCCGGCTGGTATTTGCAAGTGATTCATTACAGCAATATAAATCCGCTTTATTTCTTCTTCCTCCGGAAAACGAATGGCAGCCAGTTCTTTCAGGCTTTCCAATTCCTTATTTGTATATAATAAAACGGCGTATGCCCTTTTGCCATCTCTACCGGCACGTCCTGCTTCCTGATAATAGTTTTCGAGGCAGTCGGGTACACCATAATGTACTACCACACGAACATCGGGTTTATCTATACCCATACCAAATGCATTGGTACAGGCGATTACCCTTGTCTTATTATTTATCCAGTTTTCCTGTTTACTGTTGCGTTGTTCATTGCTGAGGCCAGCGTGGTAGTAATCTGCATTAATATTATTCAACCTCAACAAGTCGGCAATTTCTTTTGTGTGTTTGCGGCTTTTGCAATACACAATGGCAGTGCCCGGTACATTTCTTAAAATCTCTAGTAGTTTGTTTTGTTTGGATGGGACATTAAAAACACTGTAAGAAAGATTTCGCCTTTCGAATGATTGCTGAAAGCGTTGCTTTGTTTTACCGAATGCTAATTTATCGCAAATATCATCCTGCACAACTTTGGTTGCAGATGCGGTAAGTGCTAATACAGGCACGGTTGGCAGCATTTCCCGCAGGTTAGCAATACGCATGTACGGCGGACGAAAATCATATCCCCATTGCGAAATACAATGTGCTTCATCAACAGCCAGTAAATTAATATTCATGGCCGGCAGCATTTCTAAAAACAAATTCGTTTCTAATCTTTCGGGAGAAACGTAGAGGAATTTATAATTACCGTAGGCAGCATTTTGTAATGTTTTTTTTATTTCTAAAAAACTCATGCCAGAGTAAATAGCTAAAGAAGGAATGCCTTTTCTTTTTAAAGCTTCCACCTGGTCTTTCATTAATGCAATAAGCGGACTGATGACCAGGCAAATACCATCTTTTGCCAGTGCAGGCACCTGAAAACAAACAGATTTACCGCCACCGGTTGGCAGTAATGCCAGTGCATCCTTTCCGTCCAGTACTGCATTTATAATATCTTCCTGCAGCGGCCTAAAGCTGTCGTAACCCCAATATTCTTTTAAAATTGTATGAATGTTCACGGCAGTAAATTATGGGTTGAAATTAAAGCCTTTTGAAGTATTTTAGCTAGTCGAAATTAATTACTGCAAAATGAAAACACTCTTCTACGTCTTTTTAATATTTTACACTTTTTCTGCAGGTGGACAAACGGCTCCAAAAACAACCAAAGAAAAATTTAGGACTATCAAAATGCAAAAGTTTCCAATCGTAGATAAATTCGAGACGGAAATCTCAGTTTCAGATATTCAAGTTTTACAGTTGGTGAGAGATAGCTTTAGGTTAGGGTATTCCACAAAAGGTAGCGGCCAATATGTGGTAACTATAAAAGCTGCGAAACCGCTTACAACTTTTTTGCAGGAGCATGTTACCAAAATGTATAAAAAGCAATATAAAAACGATGGAATAAAAATTCTTTTAGTAATAAAGGAACTAAGGGAAGGGGAAAAAGAGGCATATATTCCTTATGCTTATACCAGGCTTTATGCGTATACAAATTTACATGCCGATGCTTATTTTTCTGATGATGGAAATATGTTCACCAAAATTTACAGCTTAGATTCTGTTTTTGTAAACCAACTTGGAGCAAATATGGCAAGCGGCCACAGTGATTGTATAGAAAAGGCTTTAAAACTAGTAATAAAGAGAAGCTTGCTGCATATAGATGCCACACCTGTACAAACCGCTGACAAAACCAGCACTACCCAGATTATTGCCAGCTCCAAACTACAACTTGATATACCGATACTCACCAATGAAGATTATAAAGAGGGAGCGTATAAAAATTTTGATGAGTTCCTCAACAATAACCCTACTGTAACCGATTTTGAACCGATAGTTAATAAAAAGAGGAAAGTGAATATTATAAATACGGCAAAAGATACCTTAGTAATTTGGGGCTTCTGCAAGAAAGGCGAAATTTATAAATATTACGACAAAGCACTGGTGCCGATTGAAAAACAAGGAAACGGATTTATCATCTCAGATTACGTTAAAAGCAAAACACGGCGCAATCATAATATTGGGAGTGCTTCGCTTATCTCGTCGTTTAGTGGCTTTGGATTAGGTCCTGGTATAAATTTGTTAGCGGGTGCCGTGGGTTCAGCAATAAATGTAACAGCTTGGTTCCGGGAAGGACAACCTTTGCTAGTAAAATCTTATAGTTATATTGACGATACCGAACATCAGCCAGAAGCAACTTGCATTGATATGCGGACAGGAGCGTTTGGTTTTTAAACTACCTTCTTAACCCTAAGCCACAAAGAATTTATCGCCAGCACCACATCGCTAAAACCCATAGCCAGCGCAGCAAATCCCGGTGCTAATAAACCAACGGCTGCAATGGGTATGGCAACTACATTGTAAATAAATGCCCAAAACAGATTGCTTTTTATAGTGTAGAAAGTGTGTTTGCCCAGTCCTAATGCCAATGGTAAATGTTGAATTCCTTTATTCATTAAAACCACCTGTGCACTTTGTACCGCCAGTTGTGTAGCATCGCTCATAGATATGCCGATGCTGGCTTTTGCCAGCGCAGGCGCATCGTTTACACCATCGCCAACCATGGCCACAGGAGCTTCATTGTTCAGTTGTTCAATGATGCGTAGTTTTTCTTCGGGTGTTTTTTCGGCATACACTTTATCAATGCCCAGTTCATTCGCAATCCTTTTTGTTCTATCCAAAGCATCGCCGCTTAGTAAAATGGTTTGTATATTTTTTGAGTGCAGGTAAGCAATTACTTCTTTTGCTTCTGTTCGTATTTCATCCTCCATATCAAACCAACCAATGAGTTTGTCATTTTGTAATAGATAGGCATTATGCGAATTATCATCGGTTTGCGAAGCAGCTGCTTTGTATGAACCAAGTATATACCTGTTTCCCTCTGCATCTTCAGCCTTCATGCCCAACCCTTTTACCTCTTCAATTTTTTTCCATTGAATGGGGTTGTTCATTTTCCATCCGATAGCCATCGGGTCATCAACAATCGCTTTTGCAATGGGGTGATTGGAATATTTTTCAATTGAAAATATTATCTGTTTAAATTTTTCTTCAGATAAAACCAATGACTTAAAACCAGTTACTTTAAAATTACCAATGGTTAAAGTGCCGGTCTTATCAAATACAACAGTCTTAATATTTTTAAACAACTCTAAGCTTTTTGCATTGCGGAAGAGGATGCCGTTTTTTGCAGCACGGCCCAGCCCAACAGCAATAGCGGCGGGGGATGCAAGTCCCATGGCGCATGGGCAACTAATTACCAATACAGCAATGCTCCGCATCATTGATTGTGTGCCGCTTATATCAAAAGCAAAATAATTAATTAAAAAAGTGAGAGCAGCAATGCCTAAAACCGCAGGTACAAAAATAGCGCTTATTTTATCTGCTAATTGCTGAATAGGTGGCTTTTCGCTTTGAGCTTCTTTAACTAAAGTAAGGATATTGCTGAGCACTGTATCTTTTCCAACAGCGGTAACCTGTGCTTTAACAGTGCCATCGGTAACCATGCTTCCGCCTATAAGCGCATCTTTTTTTGTTTTGTGAATGGGTTTGCTTTCTCCGGTCAATAGCGCTTCATTAACATAGGCATCTCCCCATAAAATTTTGCAATCAATGGGCACCTGCTCACCGGTTTTAATTAAGATGAGGTCGCCAACATGCAAGCTGCTATTCTCAACAGGGAAAATTAATTCTTTGTGTTCCTCATCAAAAGCAATCATATTTGCCATTACTTTTTGCGTAGCACCCAAAAAGAATTAAACAAACTAGCTGCTACGCAAAAAGTAATGGCCAATATGATTGCTTTTGATGAGGAACACAAAGAATTAATTTTCCCTGTTGAGAATAGC
>JBKJPN010000079.1:0-16137 GCA_046595125.1 Ferruginibacter sp. | reverse complement strand
GGTCGTTCAAACATAACGGCCTCTTGTACCGCAATACAGGTTTCAGAAAAATCAGTGAATGTTTTTTCCGCAGCAGCTATTATTTCGATTTTGGTCATATTTCTATCTCGCCTTTATAAACCAGTTCGGCTGGTCCGCATAGCCATATATTTTCAAAATGTTCCTCGTCAATTTTATTGTACTCCACACTTAAATTGCCACCGGGAGTTTTTACTTCCACCCGATTAAAGCCCCGGGCGTTGTGTGCATTCATTAAGGCCGATGCAGTTACTCCCGTGCCACAACTCATGGTTTCATCCTCTACGCCACGTTCGTAAGTGCGTACATAAATGCCATCCTCATGGGTAGTCTCTACAAAGTTTACGTTGATACCTTCTTTCTCAAACTGCTTACTGTAGCGTATTTCACGACCAGTTTCCACCACATCAATATCTTCAACATTGTTGGCAAATTTCACAAAATGTGGCGAACCTGTGTTTAATATCGCATACCCGGAATGATGCTCAACTTTATTTACATCCTGCATTTTCAGTCGTATAATACCATGCCTATCAATATCAGCTTCATGCATGCCGTCAACAGCCATAAAGCGGTAGGTAACTTTGTACATACCTTGGTCTTTCGCAAATTGTACCATGCAGCGGCCGCCGTTACCACACATGCTGCCTGGGTTTCCATCGGCGTTGTAGTATTTCATTTCAAAGTCCTGGTCGTTATGCTTGTTCAACAGCATCAGGCCATCGGCGCCAACGCCAAACCTGCGGTTGCAAATATGTTTTACCTGTTTTGGGGTAAGTTCATTATACTTTTCAGTTCTGTTCTCCAGAATTACAAAATCGTTTCCTGTACCCTGGTACTTAAAAAAATCTATTTTCATTTTAAATATTTGAATCTGTAATTACTTGCAGCGATTGTTTAATTAAGTGCTCAACGGCCAATGCGCCGTCTTTCGAAAACTCTTTGCTAATGCGATTTGCAACAATGGCACTCAGGCTCAGGCAATGATGCCCGAGGGCATTACCCAGCCCGTAAATAGCCGATGTTTCCATTTCAAAATTAGTAATTCGGTAATTGCCAAACTGGAAATTTGTAAGATTATCTATTAACGAAGGGTAACCAAGTCCCAGCCTTAATATGCGTCCCTGCGGTCCGTAAAATCCTGGACAGGTTACGGTGATGCCTTGATGATAATTCTCTGTGAAATGTTTGAGCAACGAACCACTAGCCATATTTATATAAGGCGATACTTTGCCAGAGTTTAGTTGCGTATGCGTACTGAATGCCTGAACCAATTGCCTTTCTTCTTCATTGTTTTCCATACGGTAAAAATGCATGAGATTGTCCAAGCCTAAGCCATGAGTACTGGAAACAAAACTATCAACCGGTATATCTTCCTGTAACGAACCAGATGTGCCAAATCGTATGATATTTAAGCACGTAAGTTCTTCCTTTATTAATCTGGTTTCAAAATCTATATTAACTAAAGCATCTAATTCATTCAATACAATATCAATATTATCAGGACCAATGCCAGTACTTACACAACTAATTCTTTTGTTACCAATATAGCCTGTATGCGTAACAAACTCCCGATGTTTATTCTGATATTCGATTTTATCAAAATGCTTGCTTACTTCTCCAACGCGGTCGGGGTCACCAACTGTGATGATGTTAGTGGCTAGTTCTTCGGGGCGGCAATCCAGGTGGTACACAGCACCACGGCTATTTATAATTAATTCTGATTCTGCAATTCTGTTCATATTTCTACATTTTGAAAAAGCGATGTGCAATATTCTTCAAAAATAACCCTATTTTTGCGTCCGAATAACGCAATTGATAATATTGTATTTCAAACAGGCATTTGGCCATTTAAATTCAACATTCTCTTTTCTATATTCATACGGTCCTGTATCCGCCAGCTGGCAGATAGGCAAAGCTCAAATGGTTTTGTGGGATTGAGAAATAAAATGGTCCTGTAGCCGAGTGGTTAGGCAAAGCTCTGCAAAAGCTTCTACACCGGTTCGAATCCGGTCGGGACCTCAAACCTTACCTACGTCATTGCAAAAGAGAAATTGCTTCACTTATCTGCAATGACGTTTTTATTTTAAAAATATGTTTGTAAAATATCTTCACTGGATTGGAATTGCGGCATGTATTACGTTGGTTGTTTCCTGCTTTTTGCCTTGGGTACATTATGCCGATATTAACCAGACTTTTACAGGATTTTACAGCTATCAAAATGAATATGGTAAGCCCGGTAAATTCTTAACCTTTTTGGGGGTTCTGATGCTGGTGTTTATGTTGACTCCGAAAGTATGGGCCAAAAGAGCCAATCTTTTTATAGGCGCGTTTACGGTGGCTTATGCTGTAAAAACTTTCATCCTGTTTGGCTCCTGCTACAATAATTATTGTCCCGAAAAACTTTTCAGTTTATATTTAATGGTTGGCTGCGCCATTGTAATGCTTATTGCATCGGGCTTTCCTAAATTAAGCCTTAACAAAAAAGGTTAGTGTGATTATTGCTTTTTCACTTCCTTAGCCCAAGCATCTTTTAAAGTAACCGTGCGGTTGAATACTAATTTTTCCGCTGTGGAATCTTTGTCTAAACAAAAATATCCCTTGCGTATAAATTGATAACGGCTTTCCATCGTTGCATCTTTTAAAGACGGTTCAATTAAGGCATTGGTTATTACCTGTAATGAATTTGGGTTGATGGTATCTTTAAAATCTCCTTCTTCGCCCATTGGGTTTTCGGAAGTAAATAAGCGGTCGTACAACCTCACTTCAGCAGTAACCGCATGTGCGGCACTTACCCAATGAATGGTTCCTTTAACAGAAATACCACTGGTATCGCTACCGCTCTTACTTTCGGGGATATAATTGCAATGTACTTCAGTAATATTTCCTTCGGCATCTTTTACAAAGCTTTCGCATTTTACAATGTAAGCACTTTTTAAACGAGCCATACTGCCTGGCGCCAACCTAAACCATTTTTTTGCCGGCTCTTCCATAAAATCTTCTCTCTCTATCCACAATTCTTTGCCAAAAGGCAGATTTCTTTTACCCAAAAATTCATCGGGACCATTCTCACTAACCAGTTCTTCTGTTTTTCCATCTTCATAATTATCTATAATTAGCTTTATCGGGTCGAGTACTGCCATTACCCTCAAAGCTTTTTGATTCAGTTCTTCTCTCAGGCAAAACTCAAGCAAACTCAGGTCGATAAAATTTTCTCTTTTGGCAATTCCTATTTTATCGCAGAATGTGCGGATGCTACTGGGCGTATACCCCTTGCGGCGGAATGCACTGAGGGTAGGCATGCGTGGGTCATCCCAGCTATTTACATGCCCTTCATTAACAAGTTGAAGCAATCTTCTTTTGCTCATCACGGTGTAAGTCATATTCAACCTGGCAAATTCGTATTGATGTGATGGAAAAATTTCCAGATTTTCAATAAACCAATCATACAATTCCCGGTGCGGAATAAATTCTAATGTACAAATAGAGTGGGTTATATTCTCAATGCTGTCACTTTGTCCATGGGCAAAATCATACATGGGGTAAATGCACCACTCATCACCCGTGCGGTGGTGGTGTGCATGTTTAATGCGGTAGATAATTGGGTCTCTCATCAGCATATTAGTATGCTTCATGTCGATTTTTGCACGCAATATTTTTTCACCATCTTTATATTTACCAGCTTTCATATCGGTAAATAAAATTAGGTTTTCTTCGATGCTGCGACTGCGGAATTGATTGTCTTTTCCGGGTTCAGTAGGTGTGCCTTTCATCGCCGCAATCTCTTCGGCAGTGGAATCATCTACATAAGCAAGGCCTTTTTTAATCAAGTCAATGGCAAACTGATACAGCTTTCCAAAGTAATCAGAAGTATATAATTCTTCAGCCCAGTTAAAACCAAGCCATTTAATATCATCTTTTATGCTGTCAACATATTCGGTTTCTTCAGTAACCGGATTTGTATCGTCGAAGCGAAGATTTGTTTTACCGCCATATTTTATACCTAATCCAAAATTGAAACATATGGCTTTGGCATGACCAATATGGAGATAGCCGTTTGGCTCGGGTGGAAAACGGGTAAGGATAGATTTGTATTTACCGCTCTTTAAATCGTCTTCAATAATTTCCTCAATAAAGTTGAGGCTTTTTTCTTCGCTCATTATTTTAATTTGAAGGGCAAATTTACGAAAAGAACAGGGATTAAGTCAATAAGTCACTAAGTCATTGGGTCAGTAAGTCAATGGGGCATTGATTAGATTTGAATAAAGCCATTTTTTTATTGACTATTGACCAAATACTAGTTTTGTTTTTTCATCTCCTCCAACATAGTGATAATCTTATCAAGTTTTTCAGTTTCAAGTTTGGTTAGCTGAATTTGTAGCGCTTCAATTTCCAGTTTGGCTTCCACATTGGTATCAAAGTCAGCCTGGGCTTGTAATCGGTCCCTTTCACTTTGCCTGTTTTGTGCCATCATGATGATGGGGGCCGCATAAGCTGCTTGTGTAGAGAAGATTAAGTTAAGCAATATGAAAGGATAAACATCCCAATGACCTATAAAGGCAACTATGTTCAATGTCATCCATATAATTACGAAAATTGTTTGCCAGATGATGAATTTCCAGGAGCCCATTCCGTTAGCAACCTTATCGGCAATTTTTTGTCCAAAGCTTAATGATTCCCTATGTTTATCCAGCCAGGTTTGTGCAGCTTTTGTTTTTTTTGCAATTGATTTTGCAGATGTTGATTTTGATGACATGAGCTTAGTTTTTAGCTTATAAATAAAAAAGCCTTTTTATTAGTACATAAATGTAGATAATAAAAAGGCTGCAAGACTATCCTTAACAATACGTTAAGCCCGTCCCATATTTCTTAGGTGAACCGTATGCGATACAATGGCGTGACGCATTTTGCGATATTCGATATACCGAACGCCATACTCTTCACAAGTTTGTTTAATTATTTTGCTGATGGCAGGGTAGTGAATATGAGAAATTTTTGGGAACAAGTGATGTTCTATCTGAAAATTTAATCCGCCTACTAACCAAGAAATCAATTTGTTTTTTGTAGCAAAATTAGCCGTGGTTTCAATCTGGTGAATGGCCCACTCGTTTTCAATACGGTTTATATCCGCGTCTGGAACGGGGAAGGCTGTTTCCTCAACCGTGTGCGCCAATTGAAAAACAATACTCAATACAAAGCCGGCAAACATGGCAATGATTAAAAAGCCAACCAGCCATTGAACAAAGCCGAGCAACATAATTGGTAATACAATCATCATAAAATAATAACCTGCCTTAGCAATCCAAAATGCAAAATGCTGAAAATTGCTCATTTTTTTAATAGGTACTGTACCTACTTTCTTGCTGAAATATTTGGTATAGTCTGATTGAAAAACCCACACCAACAATAACAACGTGTATAAAAACCAAACGTAAATATGTTGAAAACGATGGATGAAATATTTCTTTTGAGTAGAGCACATTCTAAGCAAAGGTTTAATTTCAATATCATCATCAATGCCATCAATATTGGTATAAGTATGATGAATGATGTTGTGCTTATTGTTCCACATAATGCCGCTGGCACCCAAAGCATTTACAGAAAAAGCCGCAATTTTGTTCCAGAATTTGCTGTTGCTGAAACTGCCATGCCCGCCATCGTGCATTACATTAAAACCAATAGCTGCAGTTAAGCCTCCCATAACAAAACATTCCAGCAGGGCAACCCAGGTTACCGGTGTAAAGAACAGCAGATGAACGTACAGCACTACATATGATGTCCACAACAACACAGCCTTAAAGTAAAGGCTAAAATTGCCATGCGAGGGCGTTTTTGTTTCGGCGAAATAATTATTTACCCTTTTCTTTAGCTCCTGGTGAAAATTGGAGCCTTTTACATTTAAAAATTTGGGAGTTGCCATGTTGAATAGTTGAATTTTATTATCTGCCAGTGGCAGTCTTGTTAAGTATTTTCTTTTATGATTGCGTCAAAATTTTTTAGCCCCAGCATCTTTTCCGAAATAAACCCTTCGGCATATTTTACACCAATCATTTTTCCAAACCATTTGTGCCTGTAAATCACACTGTCTAAAAAATCCGGTGTTGAAATATAGGTTTGCGGTTCATCGCTGTCTCCTCCAGTAAATTGAGTTTTGTATGCTTTTATTGCCTCAATCTTCTGCTCAAACACATCGGTGATGTCAATTACAAAATCTGGATTCAGCATCCTATCCTGAATATACCTAAAAACATATTTAGGTCTCCATGCAGCCTGCGAAATTCCATTTAAATCGGTATCTATTTTTCTCAAACCTGATAAAAAAGCGGCATCAGCTACCAACTTCGACGAACGCCCGTGATCGGGGTGCCTGTCTTCGGGTGCATTGCATAAAACTATTTCGGGTTGATAAGTCCTTAATGCCGTAATTATTTTACGTTGATGTGCTTCATCATTCTGTAAAAAGCCATCGGCCATCCCCAAATTCTCTCTTACATGTACACCTAAAATTTTTGCAGCATCTGCGGCTTCTACTTTTCTTATTTCTCCCGTTCCCCTTGTTCCTAATTCGCCTTCCGTTAAATCAATAATTCCTGTTTTTTTGCCGTTCTTTATTTCAACTAGTAGAGCGCCTGCACAGCTCAATTCTACATCATCGGGGTGAACGCCAAAAGCCAACACATCTAACTTCATGCTTGTTAAGTATAATTTATCGTGCAAAATTACTTCATTTTTGCCAATAAGGCTGTAGTAGAAACATGATATCTATCACTATCTATCCAGATATTAACAATTCAACAATTAAAAACTAAAAAGGTTAGACAGATTACGTAAAAAAGTTGAAAGACATCAGTGACTTAAGTATGTAAATTACTCAGACTTTAAATAGGCAATAGCCCTGCCATAGCGGTAACCGTAGGTTTGGCATACTTCTTTAACAATGAATTCCATTTCTAGGTCTTCGCCGGTGGGGTCGTAAGGTTGTTTTAAATTCCCATTGAAGAAAAAAGCAACAGTTTGGTAAAAGCGGGCAGTTAAGCCACCCTTATATTCTTTAATAATTTCATAACAGTTGTTGCCGGTCTCCCGGTTAATCAGTTTCATTAAAACTTTCCCCTGGTAAATAGATAAATTACTCAACGGGTCGGAAAATTCCTTTTTCAATTCTTTCTCTCTGTTCTTTATAATTTTTTTTCGTTCTGCATTATCATTAATGCCAATCAGTGAGGCGTTAATTTCATTAATGACCAAACCCGACCGCTGGGCAAAAGGATAGGTAACAATGATGGCATTGCGTAAACGGGTCCATTGGGCACGGGCCGCCCTGCCGGCATCGGTCATTCTTGCGTAAAAATCAACTGTGGAAAGTGTTTTGGCTTCAATGGTATCGCCATCAATTACAACAGCGAAAGTTGTAAGGGTATCGTTAATGCCATTTTGCGCATGTAAAAATTTATGGCTTGCAGTTATAAAAACTACAACCAGAAGCAGGCTCCTGTATAAAAACAATATGCGTTTTTGCCAATGCATATGTAAATTTACTATTAAGACCAGTAAATAAATCATTTTGATGCTTAAGCAAACCTTAAAATTTATAATTTATTGTGCAGTTGTTATGACTTGCAGCTGTGAGGAAATAGAAAACCAAGCACAGATTAGCCAAAAACTGCATTATCAGGATTCTTTATCAGAAGCGAGGATAGATTCTGCATACCGTGAAATAAGGATGAATTGCGATACTTTGATGGCTTATCAAGTACCCAAAATGGTTGATTCTTTGCTGAAAGATTCAACTTTAGAACAGCATTTTTTCGATACAGATTATGTGTACAATGATGCTGATAATAAAGTAGAAAAAGTTATCAGGCAATTGCTGGCCGACTGCGATTCTAATTTGCTAAAAGAAACATATAGAAGAGTCCAGCTCCGGCAAAAATTAAAGCCAAAGCGGCGTAAAAAGTAGAAAGCCCTGCTCGCTTTACAGCACTCATTACCAGGCCCAACGCCATTATGATTAATCCCAGCCACACTAAATTTATGTAAGGAAAAACATAGGCCTTCAGTGTAACATACTCAATCAGTTTATCCGATTCTTTAATGCCCAGTTTTATTTTTTGATTGTCGGTTACGCCTGCAAATCTTGCATACAGGTTTTGTGCATACAGGGTATCATCAATAAAGTTGGCGCCAAACTCATCTATTTGTATAGCAGGCATCGCTTTGTAATGCATTCCATCTTTGCTGATAAGCGTAACAGCCGCCATCAATACAGCGTCGGTTTGTTTAAAATGATATTTTCCGTTGTTGGGATTTTTAACAACACTGTCTAAAACAATAATGCCATTGCTATAAAAGGTCGTATCGCCTTCGGCCATTTCCTTCACCTTAAACTGCGCCGTATCTTCTTCTTTATTGTTGATGGCGTATGAAATATAAGTGAATACATCTTTGCTCAAATAAGATTTCGTATCAGGATTGCTGCTCATGTTGTTATCCTTCATGATGTACACATCGGGCCATAAAGTAAACTGCTCTGTAACTTTTTGTGTAGCCGCATCCTTGCGTTGAAACTGTAGCTCGTAAAAACGACGGCCTTTTTCGTTACCAAATGAATCTCTTAAATAAGTAACCTCGTAAGGCCCCATGGTTGCAGGCACCTGGCGAATAAGGGTAAGGTTGTCTAAAGGGTTATCTGTTTCCTTGGTCATAGGATCTTTGCCAGAAATGTTTAAATTTATGCCATTAGCCCTGCTATTACTGATTACTTCTTTGTTGCTGCTGGAAATTAAAATACCTGCCAGCATTAAAGCAAAACCAATATGAGCAATAGAACCACCGGCAGATTTTAATTTGCCATTTAATCCAATCCAGATATACGAAGCATTGGCCACCACAGAATATATTGCCGCAAACAAAGCTACATAAGCGGCACCTAAAAATCCGGCACCCATTTTATAATAAGTAAGCGGATAAAAAATTGCTAGCGAAGCTGTTATGATTGCGGCAATAAGTGTTGGCACTGCAATCTTTTTTAGGATATATCCCGGTGCTGTTTTTTTGTATTTGAAGTATTGCGTAATGGCACTCAGCAAACCAATAATAATAGCAACCAGTATTACAACTTTGTTGTACGAAAACTCAACATTTTCTGGCTGAGCAATGCTGGTGCCAAAAATCTTATTGTAAACCGGTACCGATGTTTTTGCAATGATAAAGATGGCTGTTAAAAAGAAAACCAGGGAACCAATGAACATCCAAAACTCACGGGAGTTGGTGCTTTCTTCTTTTTTCTCGGAGGGCATCTTTTTTAAATTGACAATAAGCAGCGTCAATGAGGGTAAAGTAAATGACGCTACAAAAAGCAGAATCATTACATTGATAGCTTTGCCAGCATCAGTAAATGCATGAACCGATGTGTCGCCTAGTACGCCTGTACGGGTTAAAAAAGTAGAGTAGAGGATGAAAATAAATGTTAGAAATGCAAACAGATAACTTGCTTTCAAAGAGTGCCCCGTTGCCTTAAAAATTACCATGGTGTGCAGACCTGCTATTAAAATAAGCCACGGCACCAATGCTGCATTCTCTACAGGATCCCAGGCCCAGTAACCGCCAAAAGATAAAGACTCGTAGGCCCATTTTCCACCCATCATAATCCCTACACCTAACACACAGGCGCTAAACAAAGCCCAGGGTAGGGCAGCAGATACCCAATCGCCAAAGCGTTTGGTTTGTATGCCAGCGTAAGCGTATGCAAAAGGAATAATGGTTGATGCAAATCCTAAAAATAATATTGGCGGATGAATAACCATCCAGTAATTACGTAGTAAAACATTTAAGCCAACGCCGTCTTTAATAAACGTAAGGTAATTGGGCTGACTAAATATGGGGCCTTCAATTTCGTTTCTTGTTAAAGTAAATGGGCTGCTACCAAGGCGGATATCTCCGATGTATAATCCGAGCAACATCATCAGTAAAAAAAACTGGGCTAAACTTACCACCGACATTACCGGCGCTTCCCACCCGATAGCTATCGGGTCTTTAGCCTTAGCCATGATGAAGATTCCTAGTATGCTGTGCCAAATAGTCCACAACAAAAAACTTCCTTCCTGTCCTTCCCAAATGCAGGCCAGTAAATACTTTGGTTCAAGTTCTTTGGATGCATGCTTGTAGGCATACATGTACTCGAAGTAATGGTTAGCGCAAATGTAAAATATGGTGACGAAAATTATTACTGCCGAAACAAGTTGCGTAACAAAAGCTATTCGGGCAAAATTTAGCCATGATTTTTTTTCTACTAAGTCGGATTTAAAACTTGCCGTTGCAAAGCCTATAGTTGAAAGAATGGATGCTATAAAAGCAAGGAGCACAAAAAAATGACCTATCTGCCCCGGTAATAAATGTTCGCCTTCAAACTGCATCTGCTGAAATTAATTAGTAAGTTGAATCCTGTTGGTTTGTAATCGTTTTCTCCAATTGAGTTTTGTCATCCTTGTATTTGCTCGGACACTTAAGTAAAATGTCGTTACACTCAAAATGGTCGGCCTGCATTTTACCTTTCATTACAATGCGTTCACTTTTTTCCAAATCGGTAGGCTTGCTGTTATGAAAAATAACTTTTGTTTTTCCGCCAAGGCTGTCAACGGCATAAAAACTCAGGTAGTTGGGATTGTTTATTGCATCATATTCAATCGGTTCTGTTTTATCCAGTTTGGCAATAAGGTGTACATAAGTACCTTGTTTTTTTTGAGCCGAGCTAATGGTTTCATAAGTAGAGAAATCGCCTGCCGAAAAAACTATTAACGCCACGATAAGTGCGGCAATGCCAACCAGGAAAATGATATGTGTCTTCTTCATAACTAAAATTTCGGTGCAAAGGTAACTTAATTGAAGTTTTTCCTTTCATTTTGTGTAACTAATTCATCAGCCATTGTACTGATTTTTATCATATTGAACAAAGCGTTGGCCAATATTCGATTGAAAGCTGAATTTTATCGGCGTTTCATATCTCTATTCCTCCACAGACGCTTATCTTTGCTGCGTTTTTACCCTGGCAACAACTGCCGAATCTATTAAATTAAATAAAGAGATGACTGATCTTTCGAATTTTGATCCCAACTCGGTTGGTAACCCCGATAACAATGTTTTTGGATTACCATTTACAGAAGACGACGCAAGGCTTATCATTGTGCCCATTCCCTGGGAGGTTACGGTAAGTTATAATGCCGGTACAGCAAGAGCACCTGAACATATTTTTAATTCGAGCATTCAGGTTGATTTGTACGACCCCGATGTAATAGATGGTTGGAAACAGGGGTTTTATATGCGTCCCTATGATAAGAAAGTGTTGGTGAAAAGCGATTACCTGCGCAAGGAAGCTGAACTGTACATCAACTATATTGCCCATGGCGAAATTGTTGCGGAAAATAAATTCATGTGCAAATCATTAAAAGAAATAAATGAAGGCAGTCTCTTCTTAAACAACTGGGTTTTTGAGCGTACCAAAGAACTGATGGACCAGGGCAAACTTGTGGCTTTGTTGGGCGGAGACCACAGCACGCCGCTGGGATATTTTAAAGCCATTGCCGAAAAGCATGGCGATTTTGGCATGTTGCAAATTGATGCTCATTGCGATTTGAGAAAATGTTATGAAGGGTTTAATTATTCACATGCTTCCATCATGTACAATGCACTGGAAGAGATTCCTCAGTTGAAAAAACTGGTGCAGGTTGGTATAAGAGATTATTGTGGAGAGGAAGTTGATTATATAGCCTCCAGCAATGGGCGTGTAGTAACTTATTATGACAAAGATATTAAGGAGCGCCAGTACGAAGGCGAAACTTGGAAGCATATAGTTGATGAAATGATTGGGCATCTGCCGGAGAAAGTATATATCAGTTTTGATATTGACGGACTAGATCCAAAACTTTGTCCTCATACTGGAACGCCTGTGCAGGGAGGCTTTGAAACCGAGCAGGTTTTTTATATTTTCAAAAAAGTGATACAGAGCGGCCGCAAATTTATAGGCTTCGATTTAAACGAAGTGGGCGTAAGCCACGATGAGTGGGATGAAAATGTAGGAGCAAGATGCCTGTTTAAAATGTGTAATTTATTAGTGGCTTCAAATCCGGCATAATGACTACTTATAATTTTAAACTGAAGGATAATAAGGAAAAACCCTACAGGCAGTTTACCTGGTTTTTATTTTCGCTACACCTGGTTGCTGCGGGCATTTTTGCTTTAAATGCAACTGAGAATGTTGTAAAGTTGAGTTTGAGTATTTTGATGGGCTTCTATATTTTAATTGCGGCTGTTTATTATTTGGTGAGAACGAGAAAAAATGCGCTTGAAACGACCGGATTAATTCTTGCTTTACTGTATGCCAATTTTTGGTACACATATGTGGGAGCAATTGCGCTGATAATTTTTGGAGCATTATTTTTATTTGTTACCGTGGTGCAGGGCAAAAAAACAGCTATTCAGATTGCCGAAACAGGGGTGCATATAACCCGTGTTTTTAAAACCGTTATTTTTCCGTGGGTATCAATGGATAATGTGATTTTAAAAGACAGAATGCTCACTATCGATTTTAAAACCAATAAAATAATTCAGGTTGAAATTGCTGAAACAGCTCAAGCAATTGACGAAGCGGATTTTAACCAGTTTTGTACTAGGCAGATTCAGATTAGGTCTTAAAAGTGTATAAAAAAACATGTTAACAAAAAGTCCATACATATTATACTCCGATGGTGAGGGAAATATTTTTGAAGATACCTCGCTGTATGTAACCGGTCGTAGCGGCTGGGATGCACTGCCCATACCTGTTGACGAATGGATAGAGTTACCCACTGGCGGAAATTTATACGAACTGCCCGGCCGTAAAGGCATAGGTATTGATGTGGAAACAGGGGAGATGCGTATTTGCGAAAAGGGCTGGGCAGTTGCTGCATTTATTCCGCCTGCACATACTGGCTTATACATGGCCGCTTACGAAACCGAAAAGGATGCTCCAACGCTTCCGCTGTTTTGTTATACCGCTGCCGGATGGCTTGATGAAAAGATTTATGTACCTGCGGTTAGAATTGAACAGGACATACGACAGGAATCTGAAGGTTATATTGATGAACTGATAGAAACCGGAACAAAGAATTTACTGGAAGCCTATCCGCACAACCGGCTGGTAAAACATTTAATGGAAAACTGCTGCATGACTTACACATGTCCTGCCGCCAGAAACCTGGCCATTGGCCGCTGGGAATGTCCAGTGCCTGTTTCGCCGGCATGTAATGCTAATTGTATTGGCTGCATTTCTTTTCAGCCAGAGGATGAAACTATCATCAGCACACAAGACAGGTTGACCTTTAAACCAACGGCCGAAGAGATTGTTGAGTTTACCGTACCGCATTTGCAAACTGCACCATTTCCGTTAATAAGTTTTGGACAGGGCTGCGAAGGAGAGCCACTGCTGATGTGGGAAACCATACGTGAAGCCATTATTGAAATAAGAAAGCATACACCCAACGGCAGCATCAACATAAACAGCAATGGTAGTATGCCCAAAGCTGTGAAAGCCTTGTGCGAAGTGGGTCTAAACAGTATCAGGGTGAGCACCAACTCGGCCCGTAAAAATATTTATACCAGTTATTATCTTCCTAATAATTATGAGTTTGAAGCCCTGGCCGAAAGCTTACGTATAGTAAAAAGCTATGGTGGCTGGACGAGTATTAATTATTTTGTTTTTCCCGGCATGACGGACAGTATTGAAGAATACGAAGCACTACGAAAACTGATAAGAGAAACCGGCCTCTGTATGATTCAATGGCGCAATTTTAATATTGACCCCGACTGGTACTTAGGAAAAATTGGCGTAACCGATACCGGCGAATGCATGGGTGTAAAGCAAATGATGGAGTTGATACGTGAAGAATTCCCTGATTTAAAATTCGGGTATTTTAATCCTTCAATAGAAAGAATTAAGGGAAATTTTGAGCAGGATTTTGCCCACTAGCCAGACTTTGAATGAATGCTGATAAAATAATTTCAGGGAATTTTGGGGCTCAGCCCTTACGTAGAATAGTTGATACAAGGTTTTGCGTCGCTTGCAGAAAGCCCGATATTGGCGGCAGTTTGTGCAAATAAGAAATGAATATCTTTTTTCTTTTGAAGCTAGTACAATTTGCTTTGTGAAGATTGTTATTTTTCAAAATTTGTTTTTTTTACATCATTCTGTTAGTGAAAGAACATTTCCGTCCGGGTCTTTAAACCATGCAACTTTTGAACCGCTAGGTGAAGTCCAGACACCTAAATTGTCCTGGTCAAGAAAATCATATTGTTCGCAAAAAACATTTTGTTCATTAAGTGATTTTATAATTACGGAAATGTTGCCGACATTCCAACCTAACACAGTAAATACTTGAGGCTTTAACTCTTGAACAATTATAACTCTTAATAAAGTTCCATTTGCGTCAAACTCTAATGCGTAATTGTCTTCAGATAATAATTTTAATCCCAGAATATCTTTATAAAATGATTTTGCTTTGTCCGGCTTTACTGTGGGAACAAAAGCTTTGAGTTCTTGGTTTGCAAGCATGTTAAGGTGATTTTGAAGGTGAAACTTAAAATTGTGAACAACGTTCAGGGCTTGGTGCTGCGTTGGGTTTTAAAAAACCGTCAGTCAGGAAACTGGAGCCGATTAGAATTATTGATGATTAAATTTAGTACAAAATACCATTAAAAAACGGTCAAACCGAAGCTGAAGATGATAGATGAGTGTAGCTGAAATTACCAATGTCCAGCCAGCATAGCTGCAAACCGATGTTAGCGGTAGGCATATTGAGTAATCTGGAAAATTAGTGTTGTGTCAAATTGTTATTGCATCGCAATTTGTTTTCGTCATTATTTAATTCCTATGCCAACAACAAATTCGCCCGGAACGTCATAAGAGTTGCCATTTCTATATTGTGTTATAGAAGCCAGGTATTCTTCGCAGGCTTCTTTTTGCACATCGGGCGTAAATTTGAAATAGGCTAACGCAACCGGGCCTCCTTCAAACGCAGCGGCGCAAGCTTCATCTGCAGAATGGTAGTGTAAAACAGTACTGATCCTTTCAATCTGTATTTTTGAAAAGCCTGCTGTTTCAAAATTTTTTTCGAGCACCGAATCATTACCTAAATTAAAAAACATAGGGCATACCTCTGATGAAACTCTTTTATCAACAATTTCAAAAATGTCTGCCCAGCCACATGAAATTCTTTTGCCCCAAACGGCTGAGATACATCGTCCTCCGGATTTTAACACCCGGTGCATTTCTTTTAATGCGTTAATAGGAGAAGGGACATACATCAATCCTAGTGCGCAAAGTGAAACATCAAATTCTTCATCAGACAGTTTTAGTTCCTCTGCATCCATCCTTTCGAATTTAATATTGAATAGACTATTTTCTGTCGCCGTTTTGGTTGACATTTCAACCATCTTATCCGATATGTCTGTTCCAAGTACAATCCCGTTTTCTCCTGTTGCTTCCATTGCCCGAAAGGTTATGAGGCCTGTACCGCAAGCCACATCAATTATTTTTTCGCCTGCTCCAATATTTGCAAGTGCAAACAATGCATCATGCGCAGGTTTTAATTGTTGTTGCCAGGCATTTTCATAGTAAGTTGCGGCTTTATCCCAACCGTAGCGTTGTACACGCCTTTGCAATGCTTCTTCCATTAGGTTAAAGTTTTATTTGAATTAATATGAACTGTTCTAATACATTTTTGAGCACGGGTAAAAATGTCTAAATAAGGACTGTGTGCATCTCCGTCATCCACTAACTGCATAATTGTTGCTTCTGAGGCATCACTTTCAATATTTATTGTGTAACGAATTTCCAAATAGCCTGGCGGAATATTTTTATCTGCCGTTCCCAACAATGCCCCATCGTCAAAATCTGCCTCCACTTGCACTTCAAGATTATTTACGGGTATCTCTAATTCGGCCGCTTTCATCATATAACCAATTGCAAGACAAGCACCCAAAGCGGCCCGGCCATACACACCAGGTGTGGGTGCCGATCCATCACCTCCTACACCAGCCGGCATATCGGCATTCATTTTCCAGTTACCTTCCTGTATTTCGCAGGCA
>JBKJPN010000044.1:0-9094 GCA_046595125.1 Ferruginibacter sp. | reverse complement strand
TACAAACTAAGAACTAAGAACTAAAGCATCCCCTCATCCGCAAAACTATAAAACCCTTCATCACTCACAATAATGTGGTCAACTACTTTTATATCGAAATAGCTGGCCGCTTCTTTTATTTTTTTAGTCAATTCTTCATCGGCACGGCTGGGCTGTAAATTGCCCGAAGGATGGTTATGGCAGAGGACAATGGAAGTAGCATCTTCTTCCAATGCTTTTTTAAGAATAACCCTAGGGTCGGCTACAGTACCCGTTATTCCACCACGGCTTAAAATTTCGAAGTGATTAATTTTGTTTGCCCGGTTTAAAAAAACTACAGCAAAAACTTCATAAGCAAAATCTTTTAAATTGGCTTGCAAATATTGAGCTATATCTCGGCTAGTTCTTACCACCGTTTTCTCCAAACCAGCGCTGGCGTGTCTTCTGCGGCCCAACTCCAATGCAGCCGCTATGCTGATTGATTTGGCCTCCCCAATTCCTTTTATTTTTTGAAAATCTTTTAAAGAAAGTTTGCCCAGTTCGTTCAAGTTATCATCACCTAGTTTTAATATTTCCTTAGCGAGCTCCACCGCACTTTTGTTTTTACTGCCATTGTTGAGCAGAATGGCGATCAATTCCGAATTGCTCAGTGAAGCTGCACCTTTTGCAAGCAGTTTCTCCCGGGGACGGTCATCGGTAGCCCAGTTTTTTATTGATGTGGAAGGCTTGTTGGTATTTTCCATGGTTTCCTGATTAAATCATCTAAACTATGTGATACTTTCGCAGGATATTAGTGCTCACCTATCTCAATTTAAATCTATATGGAATCAAATGCAAAAATATTTTCGGGTACTGGATCACAATACCTAGCCGAAAAAATTGCCAAAAAATTTGGAGAACCCTTAGGTAAAGTCAGTATCACCCGGTTCAGCGACGGTGAAATTTATGTAGAGTTTAAAGAAAGTATAAGAGGCAGGTTTGTATTCTTAGTACAAAGCACTTATGCGCCTTCCGATAATTTGATGGAGCTGTTACTGATGATTGATGCTGCAAAAAGAGCATCGGCTTATAAAGTAATTGCCGTTATTCCGTATTATGGATTAGCTCGTCAGGATAGGAAGGACAGGCCAAGGGTTGCCATTGGTTCTAAATTAGTTGCCAATATGCTAACCGCAGCAGGCGCCGACAGGGTGATTACCATGGACCTCCATGCACCTCAAATTCAGGGGTATTTTGATATTCCGGTAGATCATTTGGAATCTTCGGCCATATTTATCCCCTATATCGAAAATTTAAAATTACCCAACCTCATATTTGCCGCACCCGATGTAGGCAGTGCCAACCGTATAAGAGAAATTGCAACTTATTTTGAGTGCGAAATGGTTATCTGCGATAAGCACCGTAAACGTGCCAATGAAATAGCCAGTATGGTAGTAATTGGTGATGTTACCGACCGGGATGTGGTCTTAATTGATGATTTATGCGATACTGGTGGAACTTTGGTTAAAAGTGCTGCACTCATGATAGAGAAAGGTGCCAGAAGTGTACGGGCACTTTGTACGCATCCAGTTTTAAGCGGAAATGCATACGAAAACATTGAGAACAGTGTTTTAGAAGAGCTAGTGGTTTGCGATACTATTCCTTTAAGGGGCGAGTGCAGCAAAATAAAAGTACTGTCTACCGATGAATTGTTTGCAGTTACCATACGTAATGCCTTTGAAAATAAGAGCATTAATAGCCTTTTTATGCGTAGTAGGATGGCGAATAAGAAGTAATTGACAATGAATTAATTGATAATGGATAATTGCCGCCGCAATTATCCATTATTTCATTATAAAATTATTCATTTAATACCTACCTTTGCGCCTCATAAAAAATTTAAACAAAAATGAAATCAATTACAATCGAAGGACAACTGAGGACCGACAGCGGAAAAAAATCCACCCGCCAACTTCGCTCTCAGAAAATGGTGCCAGGTGTAATTTATGGTGGTGCTACCGAGATTAGTTTCTCTGCTCCGGCAACTGCTTTTAAAGACATCGTTTACACATCAGAATTTTTGCTGGCAAACGTAAACATCGACGGAAAAACTTACCGTTGTATTTTAAAGGATTTGCAGTTTCATAAAGTAACAGATTTGTTGCTGCATGTTGACTTTTTAGAGCTGGTAGAAAACAAAAAAATTATAGCTTCTTTGCCATTACATTATGTTGGTACGCCAGTAGGTGTTAAAGCTGGTGGTAAGCTAGTTACCAAAATGAAAACCATTAAAGTAAAAACGCTTCCAAAATATTTAAAGGAGCATCTTGAGGTAAATATCGAAAACCTAGAGTTAAACGAGAATATTCGTGTGGAAGATATCATTGCGGAAAATATGGAAGTGTTGAACTCTCCACGTATTCCAATTGCTTCGGTTACCATGACTAGGCAGTTAAAGCAGGAAGAATCTACTGCTGCTAAACCTGCTGCTGGAGCTGCTGCACCTGCTGCTGAAGAAAAAAAATAATACCATCTTTATTTATTAAGTAGACTGACAGGCTACGTATAAATATTAGATGGGATTAAGCCGATTGAGTATAGCATTTTACTAAATTCTGGTATATCGGCATAAGTTGTTTATATAGCAATATAAAGCCTTCCCAATAAGGGGAAGGCTTTTTTATAACTGGCAATGGTAGCCATGAAACTTTAATTACCTTTGCCAACTTAAAACAATAAAAATGGGAATGGATAAAAATACGGTTATTGGGTTTGTGTTGATTGGAGCCTTGCTGATAGCCATGTTCGTAATCAATAGCCGCAGTAATCAGGCTTTTTTAACCGAACAGAAAAGAGTTGAAGATTCAATAGCTGCAACCAAACCAAAAGCCGATCCCAAACTGGCAGTACTTGATTCGCTTAAAACAGATTCTTTGCTAAAAGTTAAAACGCAATTACCGGCAGCATTTATTACTGACTCTTCTAAAGAAGAGCATCTGGATACCCTGGAGAATGATTTGATTAAGATTGTATTTACCAACAAAGGTGGCCAGCCCAAAATAGTTGAGTTAAAGAAGTTTAAAACCTTTGACGGTAAACCCATTTTGGTTGAGCAGGGTAATTTTAATAAACTTTCGTACGCAATCAATACTGGGGAAAATAAAACTGAACAAACGTCCAATATCGCTTTTATAAGCAGCCAGAAAACCGTAAATGCCGATAAGTCGCAGAGTATATCCTTTGTATTAAGAGACTCTTCTGGCAAAGAAATTACCCATCAGTATGTCATGCAGCCCGACAGCTATATGATTGACTTTAACATTACTATGAATGGAGCCGATAAACTGGTTTCACAAAAAACAATTGATCTTACCTGGCAAACCGAAACACCTCAGGTGGAAAAAGATATCAAATACGAACGTCAGCAAAGCCATATTTGTCACCTGACCGCCGATGGTAGCTTCGATTTTGAATATGCCGGAACGGGGGATGAGAAAAAATTTGAAAAAGGGGTAGAATGGCTGGCGGTAAAACAGCAGTTTTTTGTGTCGGCGCTAGTAGCAAAGAATAAGTTTGCGAGTGCATTTGTAAAATGGACGGTGCCGGCCGATTCGCTGCATATAATAGCACAAACAACTGCTAATTGCAAAATTGCAATTAATGGAAACGCTACCACGGTGCCACTGCAATTATATTATGGCCCCAGCGATTATAATATTCTCAACAAGTATAATAACAAAATGGAAAACATTGTGCCATACGGCAGTGGCGTTTTTGCTTTTGTAAAATATATTAATCGCCATTTCCTGTTGCCGGTTTTCGATTTTTTACGCAAGCATATTGCCAGCATGGGTATGGTAATTTTGTTGTTAACCTTGCTTATTAGGCTCATTACTTCGCCTATACTTTACAAAAGTTATTTAAGTGGTGCTAAAATGAAGGCCCTTAAGCCCGAAATTGACAGACTGAAAGAAAAGCATGGCGATGATAAGCAGGCATTCAGTATGGATCAGATGAAGCTGTGGAAAACGGCAGGGGTTAGTCCCCTCGGTGGCTGTTTACCAGCTTTACTACAGATACCTATATTTATGTCGCTATTTTACTTTTTCCAGTCTAATATTTCTTTACGGGGAGAGAACTTTCTATGGGCTAAAGATTTGGCCGCATATGATTCAATTGCATCGTTGCCTTTCTCTATACCATTTTATGGCGATCATGTAAGTTTATTTACTATTACTGCAACCATAACCAGTTTAATTATTTCGGTTTACAGTATGAGCACCATGCAGGATAACAGTAATCCGGTAATGAAATACATGCCTTATATTTTTCCGGTGCTTTTATTAGGTGTGTTTAACAGCTTGCCGTCGGCCCTTACTTGGTATTATACCGTATCCAATACCATTACGCTTATTTTGCAGATTGTAATTCAAAAGTATATTATTGATCATGATAAAATACTGGCACAAATAGAATTGAATAAGAAGAAACCGGTGAAACAAAGTAAGTTTCAGGAGCGTATGATGGCCATGCAGGAAAGCAATAAAAAAATGCAGGAGCAACGTAAAAAAGGGCGGTAAAAAATAAGAATCGTTAAATATTTCACAACCTGCAGGCTTTATAACGGTTTGCAGGTTTTTTTTATTCCCGTTTCGCATCTTGGCACGGGATTTTATTATCTTTATTATATGATGAACATGATGAAAAATAGCAAAGTTTTTTTGGGGCTTATTGCCGGTCTTACTGTGTTTGGCACAACCAGTGCGCAAAAGACAATTGCAGAAGCAACTATAACCTATAATATGGATATTAATACTGGTACGGGGTCTCCCTTAACTGGAGCAACCACTACCGTGTATTTAAAAGGAAACAACAGCCGTACCGATATGGCCAGCGCCTTGGGAAAGGAAATAACCATATTCAACTCTAAAACAGATAATGCAGTTATACTCAAAGAATTCAGCGGACAAAAATTGATGATTACGCTTACAAAAGATAACTGGAAGACAAAAAATAAAATGTACAGCGAAATCAAATTTGAACTTACTGGCGAAACGAAAACTATTGGAGCCTACAATACCCGTAAGGCAATTGCTAAAATGGCCGATGGAAAAACCTTTGAAGTATATTATACACCCGACATAGTTCCTTCAAATAAAGATTACGATCCTACGTTTACCAATTTGCCGGGTTTGGCTGTGCAGTATGAAATAGAATCAGGGAAGATGAGATTTAAATATACCATCTCAACAATAAATTACGATCCGGTGTCAGTTTCACAATTCGACTTTCCTACGGCTGGTTACAGGGTAATGACCTACGAAGAAAATCAAAATTTGAAAAAGGGAAATTAATACAACAAAAAAAAGCTTAAGAAATTAAGCTTTTTTTATTAATGCGTTTTGATAATCAGTTTCATTCCAGTATAACCAGGGGTTACATCAGGTAAAGCAATTATCTGCCTATGAGGTATAATATAAACAGTGTTTCCTTTTTGATAGGTGAGTAGCGTATTGTTCAATAAAGATTTACCGCTAACCTGCTGACCTAACAGCAAACTTCCAGTGTATTTTAAACCGGTAGTTAAATTGAGGGAAATAGAATTTCTGAGCGAATTGCCGCTGTTAATATTCAGCGTCACTTTCGACTTATTCTTTTTACCAATGCCCTTATCAGCCAGCGCACTGAAGCCTATGCCGCTAAGCATAACAACCACCAGTATCATTTTGGCTTTCTTTATCATTGGTTTAAGTTTAATTAAGACAAATATATTGAAAATATTTTGGTAAATCCATACCATTCATCAATTCTTTTTACATTCTTTTAACGTTTTAATTTAATAATTGTTACAAAAAGTTGATTATTTCTTCAAAACTTCCTAATTTACAATAACCTACAGCCAATGAGTAAAAATCCATATCGTCAGGACAGAGAGGAATTAAAGGCTCTACTCCAACAGTTTGAGAACCTCAAATTGGGCAAACCCAACTCCTTTATAGAAGAAGATTCTTTTGAACGCATCATAGATCATTTTGATGAAATTGAACAGTTGCAACAGGCGCTGGAAGCGGCAGAATACGGTAGTGATCAATATCCATATTCGGCCATGCTGATGCTGAAAAAGGCCGATATTTTAATTGCCTTGCGCCAGTATAAAGAAGCGCTGTATATACTCGACGAGGCCGAATTGCTCGATAGAACCGATACCAATTTATATATTTTGAAAACCGATGTGTATTTGGCGTTAGATATGCAGCAAAAAGCGGCCGAAGTGCTGGAAGCTGCACTGCATGATTTTGACGGCGAAGAAAAACTGGACCTTTTATTTGAGCTCTGTGATGTGTATGACGATTACGAAAATTTTGATAAGGTTTTCGATTGCCTGAAAATGATACTGGAGCAAGAGCCCAACAACGAAGAAGCGTTATACAAAATCTGTTTCTGGACCGATTTTACCGGCCGCAATGAAGAAGCTATACGCCTACATCAACAAATAATAGAAGAATATCCTTTTAACGAACTGGCCTGGTTTAACTTGGCAGCGGCCTACCAGGGAATAAAATTGTACGAGAAAGCGATTGACGCATACGAATATGCCATCGCAATAGATGAAAAATTTGATTACGCCTTACGCAACATGGGCGATGCTTTTATCCGTTTGCGTAAATATAAGGAAGCCATTGAGGTACTGGAAAGAGTATTGGAATTGGCACGCCCCGAAGACGTTATTTACGAGGCCATTGGTCATTGTTTCGATAAAATGGGAAACTTTGCTCAGGCACGGTTTAACTACAAAAAAGCCAGTCATTTAAACAATAACGAAACGCAGCTTAACTATAAAATTGCCTGTACTTATATGAATGAAGGCAATTGGACAAGCGCCATCAAAAATCTGGAAATTGCCCTGCGGGCCCACCGCATGCAGCCAGAGTATAACCTGTCTATGGGGCAGTGTTACCTAGAGCTGGGTAAGCTTGAAGATGCCATCACTTATTTTGGTAACGTGGTAAGGGTGCGCCCTAAAAATATTAATGGTTGGACGGAATTACTCAACTGTCTTTATAAAGCAGCGTTTTATGATGAAGCACTGGATTATGCAGGCTTTGCATTTGAACAAACAGATGGTAAACCTATTTTTCTGTTTTATAAAAGTGCCATTTTATATGCCATGGGCCGCTCAAAAGAAGCCTTACTGCATTTAGAAACAGGGATGAGCCGAAATCCCAAACTGGTTAAAAAATTCATCCAAATAAACCCCGCCCTGCTGCAGGTGCAACAGGTAGTAGATATTATTGCAAGGTTTAAAAAGCGTAAATCGCTTTAACGCTGGCTATTATGATTTGAGTTATAATGGTAATTACGCAGCATCAGTTATCTTTGCCCTCCTTAAAACAGTCAAGATGAATTTTAATCTTTCTCAAATACCCGAAAGGAATAAGAAGCCACGTGAACATGGTATTACCATGGTAATGGATAAAGGACTTAGTGTAGAAGAAGCTAGAAACTTTATGAACGCCAGTCATCCGCACGTAGATGTGGTAAAGCTGGGTTTTGGAACCTCGTATGTAACGCCCAATTTAAAAGAGAAGCTGGAAGTGTACCGCTCTTTTGATATGCCCATTTATTTTGGCGGCACTTTGTTCGAAGCATTTCTTATCAGAAATCAGTTTAATGATTATATAGATGTTTGTAAGGAGTTTGGTGTAAGTTATATGGAAGTGAGTGATGGTTCCATTGAAATTCCCCATGCCGAAAAATGCGGCTATATTGAAAAACTGGCCAAGATTGGTGTTGTTTTAAGCGAAGTGGGCAGCAAAGATGCAGCACATATTATTCCTCCTTACAAATGGATTGAACTAATGAGAGCTGAGCTGGAATCGGGTTCTACCTATGTTATTGCCGAAGCCCGTGAAGCCGGTAACGTGGGTATTTACAGAGGTACCGGCGAGGTGAGAGAAGGTTTAGTACAGGAAATACTTACACAAATACCCGAAGGCAAAATCATTTGGGAAGCGCCGCAAAAAGCGCAACAACTATACTTTTTGGAATTGATAGGTTGTAATGTTAACCTAGGTAATATTGCGCCAAACGAAGTTATTCCTTTGGAAGCGATGCGTATTGGTTTACGTGGCGATACATTTCACTTATACTTGAATAAAGAAACTGTGTAATGAAAACATACGGCACTATTGGTTTCCCTTTAACGCACTCTTTTTCGAAACAGTATTTTACCGAAAAGATGGAGAGAGAGGGAATAGCCGATGCTGTTTATCATTCATTTCCTTTACATTCTATTGATGAATTTCCGGGATTACTAAAAGCTAATCCCACACTTAAAGGATTCGCCGTTACCATTCCATATAAAGAAAAAGTGCTGCCTTATTTAACGCAGCTTTCTGCAGAAGTTGCCGACATTGGCGCTACAAACTGTATCCGAATCAGGGGTAGTGAATTAAAAGGGTTCAATACAGATATCATCGGCTTTGAAAAATCTTTTGTTAAGCAAATAAAACCCGAGCACAAAAAAGCACTGGTATTAGGTACTGGCGGGGCTTCCAAAGCCGTGCAATATGTACTTAAAAAATTAGGTATTGATTTTTTAGTTGTTTCCAGAAACGAAAGTGCCCAGACAGGTTTTATTCAATACAAAGAGATATCTACCACTGTAATCAATGAATACACCGTTATAATTAATTGTACACCATTAGGTATGTCGCCCGAGGAAGATACTTGTCCGGATATTCCATACCTTCTTTTAACTGCCAGTCATTATTTATTCGACTTGGTTTACAAACCAGCGAAAACATTATTCTTACAAAAAGGAGAGAAGCAGGGTGCAACTATTTGCAATGGTTTCGAAATGCTGATAATCCAGGCAGAAGAAAATTGGCGAATCTGGAATGAAGAATGATCATTAACAGACTTCTAAAATGCTTTTCAATTTTTCTGGTATCATCGCCACTTTTTTAGCAGCATAATCGTAACAAACCATGCCGGTTTTGGCATTGCCAAGTAAAACAAATTCGCTATTCCGGATAGCAAAAAGCTGGTAATACAATTCAAAGCTTACTCTGGCTACCTCGGCCACACCCAGTCTCACTTCTATTACATCGCCGTAAAAAGATTCGCTTTTAAA
>JBKJPN010000202.1:0-22624 GCA_046595125.1 Ferruginibacter sp. | reverse complement strand
GCACAAACTCGTGAAGAAGCAATCAATACCATGAGCCGTGCTTTGAGCGAATATGTAATTGAGGGTATTAAAACTACCATTCCATTACACATTCAGCTTATGCAGGACGAGAATTTCCGCAAGGGAGACTTTACTACAAAATTTATGGAGAGCTTTACGCTTAAGTAATTACCGGTGTCAGGCCACTACTAATACTGTTACGGTTAAAAGAAACGGGCAAACCCGCAAAAGGTTTTTACTGATGAGTTTTTAAAGTGGCCAGACACCTAAATTAATCTAACTATCCGAATGCTTTTTTGTGTTTTTTGCACTGTTGCAAATACTAAAGCAAATCAGCAGCTTTTACTTTTCTGATGTTTCCGTTTTGGGATAATATTAATATGCCGTTGGATTCAATCTTGGATTTTAGTAGTTTTTGAAAACTAAGATCAAGGCCCTTTTTTACGCGTTCTTTGATTTCGGCATTTTTTAGTATTCCATTTTTCATGATTTTCTATTTTTTATCAGCTCCCAAATTGTATTTTCATACACTGTTGTTGAAGCATCTGCCGAACCTTCAGCAACAAATTTATAAGGGGTGTCCGAATTATCAATAATTATCCAGTAGTCACAAATATCGATAAAAAACCTGGTAAGATTAAATAGCCCTTTGTTATATCTTCTGATGATTACATCTTCGGGAATATTATGGCCTCCTTCGGATACTCTGTTTTTGACTCTTTCTATTGCAAGGTTTACATTGTTAAGCCAAAAAAATAGTAAAGTTACTTTGTAATTATTTTTTTGCCAGTTCTATTGTGTTCTTATAACTAATTGTAGTTAATGTAGTTTCAAAGGCAAAATCAACCTGCAAATGAAGTAATTCATGTATCCGATTCAGCATGATTCTGCCAGCATGAAAGGATACCGTTTCCGGTTGAAAAGGTGAAAGGCCTCTGGCAATTTCGTCGGCATTTACAAACTCTTTGCAATTCAGCATTTCGGGAAGTACCGTAAAAGAGGCGGTAGTTTTCCCAGCTCCATTACACCCAGCAATAATATACAGATTCGGCACTTTTTATCAGTTTAAATCAAAAGTACAAATTTAGATACCATCTCAGTATTCTATTCTCATGTGTACAGCGGCTATCTGATTAAAATAAAACTCCCCTGCTCCTGCTGCAACAACTTACCAACAAATTGGTATTTGCAAGTCCATACATAACTGCCGCCAAGAGGTTTTTTACCTCCTTTAAAATATCCATCCCAGCCCTGGCCGGGCGTAGTGCTTTTAAAAACAGGCTGTAATATTTAAGAGGAATGATATCTTGTCCAAGACTGGTAAAAAAAGGTTAGCGGAATTGTCAATTGCTGTAAGTTCTGCAGGGTAAATATCAGTAAAAAATTGCCTCGCAATGTAGTTTTTGTACCATAAAAGCTGATTATTGGCATTAAACTTAATGATGCTTGCATAGCGGTTTCCTCCAATTGTAGTTCCTGCGTTTAAATAAAAATTGTCGGCAGCATCACGCTGGGAAGGCTTAGTTGACAGACCGTTAAAATATTGGTTATAATATTTATTGAACGATACTGAATCTATACAACCATTCTGCGCCCAAATTAATTTTGGAAAAAAGATAAAAAACAATAAATGTATTCTGCTTTTCAACTTGTAAATAATTGAATGTTGAATATTGGGTAATATTTAATCATAGTTAGTAAAATCTAAGCTACAAGTTACAGAAATTACTTTTATGCACAATATGAGAGAAGGTTTATAGTAAGAACGAAATAAGTATAGAATTGGTATTACCACCTGCATGCAATCCTGTTACACTGCAGCCAAACAACTCCGCAATCCATCTTTCCAGTTGCGTACATCAACCGTTTCAAAAGTCGATGTAATTTTTTCGGTATTTAATACGCTGTACACAGGCCGCTTTGCGGCGGTAGGGTATTCGGCTGTGGTAATCGGATTGACTGTACAATTGCTGTTGCTTAATTCTTTTATGGCTACCGCAAAATCGTACCAGCTGGTAATTTCCGAATTGCTGTAATGATAAATTCCGGCGTTCTCTCTGCTTTTATTCGATTTGATGATACGCATGATGGCCAGCGCCAAATCAGCCGCATAAGTAGGGCAACCAAACTGGTCGTTTACCACATTGATGGATTCTTTTTCCTTCATCAAACGCAACATGGTATTTACAAAATTGCTGTTAAACGAAGAGTATAACCAAGCCGTTCTGATAATTATTGTTGAGGGGCAATTCTCAATAGCCAATTCTTCACCTTTTAATTTAGATGCGCCGTAAATGTTTATGGTAGCGGTTTTGTCGTTTTCGGTATAGGGCTGTTTGGAAGTTCCGTCAAACACATAATCGGTAGAAATATGAATGAGCTGTGTATTGTTTTTATGGCAAACAGCAGCAAGCGTGGCAACCGCATCGGCATTTATTTTAAAAGCGAGGTCTTTTTCACTTTCGGCTTTATCAACTGCCGTGTAAGCTGCGCAGTTAACACAAAAGTCAATGGAATGTCCAGCAAAAAACTTGTCGAGCGCCTTTTTATCTGCTATGTTTAACTCGTCTTTGCTCACAAAAAAGAACTGACAATATGGAAATTTAGGGTCAAGCACTTTTAATTCTTTACCCAATTGGCCCTTAGCACCAGTTACTAATATGGTAAGCAGTTTATCGTTCAAAAGTTAAAGTTTTTTTTACAGTTTTTAAATGTTGGTTGTACTTTATCTTTTTCAGAAATGATGGCTTTGTATGCAGGAATTTTCCAGTCAATATTCAAATCTGCATCGTTGTATAAAATACCAGCTTCCGATTCTTTGTTATAAAACACATCGCATTTATACATCACTTCTGCCGTTTCGCTCAACACCGAAAAACCATGGGCGAATCCTTTTGGAATTAGCAATTGCTTGTTATTTTCCGCCGATAATTCGATAGAGAATACTTTGCCATAAGTTGGTGAGCCTGTTCTTAAATCAACCACTACATCCAAAATAGCACCGGTTAAAACTCTAATTAATTTTGTTTGCCCTTTTGGATTTAACTGATAGTGTAGTCCTCTAATAACACCATAGCCAGACTTAGATTGGTTATCCTGTACAAATTTAATGTCAATTCCCACGTTTGCAAATAGAGCTGCATTATAACTTTCAAAAAAATATCCCCGGCTGTCTGTAAATACAGTTGGTTCAAAAATGCATAGTCCTGGAAATTCTGTTTGGATAACACTCATTCTTAATCGATTAAATTATTTTACAGTCAGCCTGAGCTTGTCGAAGGCGGAAAGGTTGTCAATGAAGTTATTGTAGTCAACCCGCCTTCGACAAGCTCAGGCTGACAACTTCTAAATTAGAAACTCCTAAGTATACATTTGTTTAAAAAATTCAATTGTCTCTTCCAGCCCTTCTTCAAATTTTTTTACTGGCTGATAGCGCAGTAATTTATTCGCCAGCGAAATATCGGCCAGTGAATCTCTAATATCGCCAGCCCTCGGCTCACGGTAGGTAGCGGCAAAATCACTTTTTAAATAATTAGTGCATGCCTGGTACAAATAATTTACGGTAAAATTTTCGCCAACTGCCACATTGTACACTTTGTTCAACGCTTCTGCATTGTCAGTTAGCATGCCTTTTATATTTACCTGAACCGCATTGTCAATAAAAGTGAAATCCCTTGTCTGTGCGCCATCGCCGTTAATAAAAACTTCGGTGCGGTTCATAATGTTTTTTACAAACAGGGGAATTACCGCAGCATAGGCCCCATCAGGGTCTTGTCGTGGTCCAAAAATATTAAAATACCGAAAGCCCATCAAATTCAATCCATACACATCGGCAAAAACCTGCGCATACAATTCGTTCGTTTTTTTTGTTGCTGCATAAGGTGATAAACAATTTCCAATACGGTTTTCCTGCTTGGGTAAAGTTGGTTCATCACCATAAACAGAGGAAGAAGAAGCGTACACAAACTGTTTTATATTATTATCTACTGCAGCTTTCAGCATATTGGCAAAGCCGCCCACATTAACTTCGCTAAAATAAACGGGTTCTTTAATACTGCGTGGTACCGAACCAAGCGCTGCCTGGTGACTAACATAATCTATACCGGCGCAGGCATGTGTGCAAGTATCAAAATTGCGGATATCGCCTTCAATAAATTCGAAATTGCTGTACTTATTTAATACGTCAATATTAGATTGAAAACCATTCGACATATTATCAAGCACCCTCACTTTTTTTGCCCCGTGCTTTAAAAGATATTCGGCTATATGGCTACCAATAAAACCAGCACCTCCTGTAATTAAAAAGGAAGATTGAGTTAAATCTTTTGTATGAAAGCTACTAATCATTTTATCGTATAAAATATTCACATCATCGAGATGCCCCTTCCAGTTCCCTCTCCTTGGGAGAGGGGTTGGGGAGAGGCTGCCTTACAAACTCCAGTATTTCCTCGAACTTATTTTCCCTCTGTATATTCCTTTTAAATCTGCCACCAGTCCATGTTCCTTGGTAATTGAAGCAAAGTAGCTGTTATCCAGTTTTTTATATTCATCATGCGGAACAGTAACCAGTACAGCATCATAATCGTTGCTTAATTCAGGTGTTAACTCAAATCCATATTCATGTTTAAGTTCTTCACTGGAAGCATGTGGATCTGTAACATCTACATTTAATGAAAATGCTTTTAGTTCTTTAATAACATCTGCAACTTTACTGTTTCTGATGTCACTCACATTCTCTTTAAAAGTTGCACCCATCACCAAAACCTTGGCATCTTTTACGTTGCCGTTTTCCTGGATGATATATTGTAAAATTTTGCGGGCAACATAGCCTGCCATGGCATCATTAATTAAACGCCCGGCCAAAATTACCTGCGAATTATAACCTAGTTTTTTTGACTTGTAAGTAAGATAGTATGGGTCAACACCAATACAATGACCGCCTACTAGGCCGGGTTGAAATTTCAGGAAATTCCATTTTGTGCCAGCAGCTTCCAGTACTTCGTAGGTGTTGATATTCATTTTATCGAAGATGATGGAAAGCTCATTCATTAAAGCAATATTCAAATCACGTTGGGTGTTTTCAATAATCTTGGCTGCTTCAGCAACTTTAATGGACGATGCTTTGTGTACACCTGCTTTTACAACCAGTTCGTACACTTTGGCAATGGTATCTAAACTTTCATCGCAACAGCCGCTTACTACTTTTATAATACTGCTGATGGTATGCTCTTTATCTCCGGGATTAATTCTTTCGGGTGAGTAACCAATCTTATAATCTTCCACCATTTTTAAACCCGAAAGTTTTTCTATGATGGGCACACAGTCTTCCTCTGTACAACCAGGATACACGGTGCTTTCGTATACCACATAATCGCCTTTCTTAATTACTTTGCCAATGGTTTCACTGGCACGTGTTACCGGCACCAGATCAGGTACATTGTGTTTATCAACTGGTGTTGGTACCGCAACAATAAAAAAGTTTGCTTTGCGTAAAACATCAAGGTCGTTGGTAAATTCAATATCGCAACCGTCAAAATCGGCAGCTTCCAGTTCTTGGCTAGGATCAATGTTGTTACGCATCATTTCCACACGCTCTGGATTGATATCAAAACCAATTACTTTTATTTTTTTTGCAAACTCCAGTGCAATAGGTAGGCCTACATAACCTAATCCAATTACGGCGAGTGTTTTTTTCTTATCTAATAAATCTTGGTACATCAATAACGATTATTTAGGAGCCTCACCCCAACCCCTCCTCGGTGGAGAGGGAACTCGAATTTGGCAGTTTTTATTTCAATGTTACTTGTTACTTTCAAACTCCTTCGGTAGTTTGTTTAATTCTTCTTTTGGTAAATTTTTGAAATACTCATACGTAATTTTCAAACCATCGGCTCTGCTCATTTTAGGTTCCCAGCCCAATAATTCTTTTGCTTTGCGTATGTCTGGTTGCCGCTGCTTTGGATCATCGGTTGGTAATTCTTTAAAAACAATTTTTTGCGTGGTGCCGGTTAATTTTATTATTTCTTTTACAAAATCAAGCAAAGAAATTTCATCTGGGTTTCCAACATTAACCGGTTGCGCATGATCACTCATCAGCAATCTGTAAATTCCATCTACCAAATCATCTACATAACAAAAACTACGTGTTTGACTGCCATCACCAAAAACAGTTAAATCTTCGCCACGCAGTGCCTGGCCTATAAATGCAGGTAATGCTCTTCCGTCATTCAGTCGCATTCTAGGGCCATAAGTGTTAAAAATCCTAACGATTCTCGTTTCTACATGATGAAAAGTATGGTAGGCCATGGTGATGGCTTCCATAAATCGTTTGGCTTCATCGTAAACACCTCTTGGACCAACTGGATTTACATTACCCCAGTATTCTTCGGTTTGCGGATGTACCAACGGGTCTCCATAAACTTCGCTCGTTGATGCCACCAGTATTCTTGCATTTTTTGCTTTGGCTAATCCAAGGCAGTTATGTGTACCCAGCGAACTTACTTTTAAAGTTTGAATGGGAATTTTTAAATAATCAATAGGACTTGCAGGTGATGCAAAGTGTAAAATATAATCGAGTTGACCGGTTACATGTATGAACTTGGAAACATCGTGATGATAAAATTCAAACTCCTTCAGCTTAAAAAGATGTTCAATGTTTTTGAGGTCGCCGGTAATCAAATTATCCATACCCATTACCTGGTAGCCTTCCTTAATAAAACGGTCGCAAAGATGTGAACCTAAGAATCCGGCTGCGCCTGTTATTAAAATTCGTTGCCCCCTCCGCCCTGTAAAAGGGGAACTCGAGTCTGAAGTTTCTATTTTATTTTCAATATTCACGCTATTTGTTTTATAAATTCTCTTGGCAATACACGGTGTTAAGCCCCTTTAGGGGGTTAGGGGGTGTTTAATGGTTCTTCTTCCCACACTTTCGTAGTGAAAATCAAGTTCCTGCATTTTATTCAGATCGAATAAATTTCGACCATCAAAAATTACTTTATTTTTTAACAACGTAGCCATGTTTGCAAAGTCTGGCGTTCTGAATTCGCTCCATTCTGTTGCAATAACTAAAGCATCAGCATTTTCCAATGCATCGTACTGGCGCTCGGCAAATGTAATTTTATCACCCAGCAATTGCTTTACATTATTCATGGCTTCGGGGTCGTAGGCTGTAACGGTTGCACCTGCTGCCAGCAATGCATCAATAATAGTTAAGGCAGGCGCTTCTCTTATATCATCGGTATTGGGTTTAAAGGCCAATCCCCAAATAGCAATTTTTTTACCATTTAAATCATTATTAAAATAGGCATTCATTTTTGGTATCAGGTGCAACTTTTGTTTTTCATTTATTTCCATCACCGCATCTAACATCTTAAAATCGTAGTTAACATCTTTAGATGATTTGGCAAGCGCCTGTACATCTTTAGGGAAACAGCTTCCGCCATAGCCAATACCGGGGAATAAAAACCTGCGGCCAATTCTTTCATCACTCCCGATTCCTTTTCGTACCATATCTACATCGGCACCAAAAAGTTCACAAAGATTTGCAATCTCATTCATGAAAGTTATTTTGGTTGCCAGGAATGAGTTAGCTGCATACTTGGTAAGCTCTGCACTTCTTTCATCCATATAAATAATAGGATTGCCCTGGCGTACAAAAGGTAGGTATAAATCGTTGAGCGTTTTTTTTGCTCTCTCCGACGTTGTGCCAATCACCACTCTGTCGGGTTTCATAAAATCATCTACCGCAACTCCTTCTCTTAAAAATTCGGGGTTCGATACAATATCAAAATCAACCGTAGCATTTTTTGCAACGGCTGTATGTACTTTATCGGCAGTGCCAACAGGTACGGTACTTTTATCAATGATGATTACATATTTTGTAAGCAGTTTGCCCAGGTCATCGGCTACACCTAAAATATATTTTAAATCAGCACTCCCGTCTTCGCCAGGAGGAGTGGGCAGGGCAAGGAATATGATTTGTGCATCTGCAATTCCATCTTTTAATGAAGTGGTAAAATGCAGTCTGTTCTCTTTTTGATTGCGCAGAAATAATTTTTCGAGTCCGGGCTCATAAATAGTGAGTTTGCCCGAAGCCAGTTTGTTGATCTTGTTTTCGTCAATATCAACACAGGTTACGGTGTTGCCGGTTTCTGCAAAGCAGGTTCCGGTTACCAATCCTACATACCCTGTCCCTATTACTGCTATTTTCATACCCCTATCCCCAAAAGGGGATTAACATTTTATGTGATAAAATTATTTATTTACAAATTCCAAAACCTTAGTTATAATAAATGTTTGTTGTTCTTCATCAAGCTCGGTATGTATGGGTAAAGAAATTACTCTTTCTGTTAACCAATCGGTACCCGGTAATTCGTATTCATTTCCACCAAAAGCATCAAACATTTTTTGCCTGTGTGCCGGCACGGGATAATAAATCATGTTTGGAACGCCTTGATTAGTTAAGTATTCATTCATGGCATCACGGTCTACCTCATTCAATATTAATGTGTATTGATGAAATACATGTTTATTATTTTTTGCTCTAAACGGAATTGTAATGTGCTTATTTTCTGCAAATGCTTTGTCGTAAAAATCAGCTGCTTTTCTACGGGCAGCAATATATTCATCCAGGTGAGATAATTTAATATTGAGGATAGCCGCCTGCATTGCATCTAGCCTGCTGTTGCAACCTACCACATCGTGGTAGTAGCGTTTGCTTTGTCCGTGCGATGCTATCATGCGTAATTTTGCAGCCAGTTCATCATCATCGGTAAACATGGCACCACCATCGCCAAAAGCACCCAGATTTTTGGAAGGGTAAAAAGAAGTACAACCAATATGGCCAATGCTTCCGGTTTTCTTCACCGAGCCGTCGGCGAATGTATAATCGCAGCCAATAGCTTGTGCATTATCTTCAATCACAAATAAATTATGTTTAGCAGCAATCGCCATTATTTTCTCCATATCAGCAGCATGGCCGTATAAATGCACGGGTATAATGGCTTTTGTTTTTGGAGTGATCGCTTTTTCAATCACTTCTGGATTGATGCAAAAAGTTTTTGGGTCAACTTCAACAAAAATTGGTTTGATATTCAACAACGCTGCAACTTCAACGGTGGCTATATAAGTAAATGACGGCGTAATCACTTCATCGCCTGGTTGAAGGCCAAGTGCCATCATGGCTATTTGTAAAGCATCGGTACCATTTGCACAGGGAATACAATGCTTGCTGCCATGGTATTTGCCCAAATTTTCTGCAAATTCATTCACCACTTTACCGCCAATAAACATGGAGCTTTCCATTACTGCCAGCACGGCTGCATCTACTTCAGTTTTTATTTTTAGGTATTGGGTTTTGGTATCAACCATTTGCAGGGGTCTCATATCTTGTTTTTTAGCGTGGCAAAGATAAGATTCAGCAGGCAGTTGGCAAAGGAAGGTTGGTGGTATTGAGAATTGGTCCCGATAGCTATCGGGATGGAATTGGGGTTTATAGCTTTAAGCATTTTTGAATCTTATTAAAACAATGGTATTTGCCTTTCAAATTCTCTATGGTTTTTTGTATAGATTTGTTGCAAATTAATGATGAGCAAATTTTTATATAATCTGTTTTTGATTTTGTATTCCGTAGGAATAAGAATTGCATCGCTTTGGAATGGCAAAGCGGCAAAATGGGTGAATGGCCGCAAAAATATCTTCGCTAATATCATCCCGATAGCTAGCGGGACAAAACTACAAACTACAAAGCCAATATGGATGCATTGCGCCAGCTTGGGTGAGTTTGAGCAAGGCCGTCCCTTGCTGGAAGCGTTGAAACTGCAAAATCCTAATCAGCAAATTGTATTAACATTCTTTTCTCCATCGGGTTACGAAATAATGAAAGAATATAAAGGTGCCGACCATATTTTTTACCTGCCGATGGATTCGGCCACCAATGCTAAAAATTTTTTAGATGTAGTAAATCCTACGCTGGTACTTTGGGTAAAATATGAATACTGGTTTTATTATTTAAATGAATTGAAGCAAAGGGGAGTACCCGTTTTACTTGTCTCTGGTATTTTTAGACCAGGCCAGCCTTTCTTTAGCTGGTACGGGAATATCTGGCGACAGATGTTACAGTCCTTCTCACATTTTTTTGTGCAGAATGAAGAATCAAAAGCGTTGTTAGAATCGCTAGGTTATTCTGCGAACGTACGTGTTAATGGCGATACCCGTTTTGACCGTGTGTTGGAGATTGCAGACAAGTTTATCGACGTGTCATTCATCAAAGAGTTTTGCGCTGATTATCCTGTTATTGTTGCAGGCAGTACTTGGGAAGAAGATGAAATTGAGTTGCTACATTTTGTAAATACAAATCCGCATATAAAATTTATCATTGCCCCGCATGAGATTGATGCGGAGAATTTAAAGGATGTAAAAGATGAGTTTCCTAAATCCGTTTTTTATTCGGATTGGGTTGCGGCAAATGAACAAAATGCTGCAATTGCAACAAACAATGTTTTAATTATTGATAATGTAGGAATGCTTTCACGCCTATATAAATATGCCACTGTAACATATGTTGGTGGCGGCTTTGGTGCTGATGGGGTGCATAACGTTTTGGAAGCTGCTGTATACGGTAAGCCTGTTGTATTTGGCCCGGTGTACGAAAAATTTGAAGAAGCACTTGGATTAATTAATGCAGGCGCAGCAGTAAGTATTGATGGGCCGGTAAGTCTGGAGAAAGCACTTAATAATTTGTTAAACAATGAAGCTGATAGGAAGATTGTGGGTGATGCTGCAAAAAAGTATGTTCTGGAAAATGCCGGGGCATCAAAAAATATAATTCAGTTTATTCAGGAGAAACGCCTTTTAACCAATTGATAAAACTGCTGTACCAGGTCATCACTGTTATCCCATCCGTTCTTTACCTTTAATTCACGTTCAATCCAGTATTCAGCTTCGGCATAAATTGAGAAACTATTGATGGTTTTAATGCTTCTTTCATAAGCGGTTTCATCACCGCGGAACAGTTCATTAATAAATACAAATCGGTCATTTACGCCAATCGCTTTTCTCAAATCTCTAATAGGAACTTCGATCAAGGTATCGCCTAAATCAATTTTTGCTTGTTTGAGTCTATCATTCAAAGAAAGGCCACCGTCTGTCACAGATTCGTTAATTTCTTTTGCAGATTTTGTTGGTTCAACAAATTTTACAGGCTGTTCCTGGTGCGTTAGCGTGGGTATATCATCTTCCGGTTCAAAAACAATATGCGGCTTGTTTTGAACGCTGATTTGCTGCATGGTTTCCGCATTTTTTTTAATCTCTTCAAGCTCTGCTTCCAGTTCAGCCTCATCAACCTGCAATATTTCAACAGTTCTTTCTTCGATATTTATGGTGTCAGCTTTTGGCAGTGGCTCCCCAATTACCTGACTGTTTTGAGACACAGTTACTGCAATCACGTCATTGTTAATTTCCGGGGCATTACCTGCCTTCAGGTGCAGCAGTTCTGCCTGTAACATTTGCACGGTAAGCAACAACTGTTCCACCGAAAGTTGGGCTGCCACTTGATCCTGCAATTTTTTTAGGAGTGTCTCCACTCTTTCCATGATATTATTATACTTTTGATGCCCATGCTTGAAGCAGGCTTTGTTAAAACAATGGCCCCTAAGTTACTAACAGAATTTTAAAAAAAATACTTAAATGTTTATAGAACCGAATTATAAAGGAGAAAAGAGAGGCTGGATAGAAGTGATTTGCGGCAGTATGTTTAGTGGAAAAACGGAAGAATTGATTCGAAGATTAAAAAGAGTGAAGATTGCCAACTTGAAAGTGGAGATTTTTAAACCGGCCATTGATGTACGTTATGATGAAGTAAAAATTGTAAGTCATGATACCAATGCGATAGCTTCTACACCGGTTGACAGTTCTCAAACCATATTGTTACTGGCTCAGGATGTTGATGTGGTAGGTATTGATGAGGCTCAGTTTTTTGATAGTGAAATAAGCAATGTTTGCGAACAGCTGGCCCAGCGGGGCATACGGGTGATTGTTGCAGGATTGGATATGGATTATTTAGGCAATCCATTTGGGCAAATGCCCAACTTGCTTGCCAAGGCCGATTATATTACCAAGCTGCACGCCATTTGTGTACAATGCGGCAATATTGCCAATATCAGTTACCGCAAAGTTGCTACGGGGCCGCAGGTATTATTAGGTGAAAAAGATATTTACGAACCGCGTTGCAGACATTGTGCTCAAATTAAGGTCTAGATACATTATTAAAAAATCATGTTTACCCGAATCATATCGTTGCTTAAAAAAGATATTCTGCTCGAGTTTAGGCAGAAACATACTTTTTACGGCATCCTTCTATATATAGCGTCCACCATTTTTGTGCTCTATCTATCAATCGACAAGCCCGATGCTAATGTGTGGAATGGATTATTCTGGGTAATTCAGTTATTTGTTTGTGTAAATGCAGTTGCCAAAAGTTTTTTGCAGGAAAGCAGGGGACGGATGTTATATTTTTATTCAATTGCATCGCCGATTGAGTTCATCATATCCAAAATGTGCTACAATTTATTGCTAATGATACTGATGAGCCTATTAAGTTTATTGATTTTTACGGTGTTTTTAAGTAACCCGGTTAATAATGCCCTTTGGTTTATTGGTATTGTGGTTTTGGGAGGTGCAAGCATCAGCATTGTATTTACGTTAATGAGTGCTATAGCTGCCAAAGCACAGCAAAACGCAGCATTGATAGCTATTTTGGGTTTTCCAGTAATTCTACCTCAATTATTATTATTGATGCGATTAAGTAAATCGGCTTTTGCAGAAGTTTTCAGGGAGGGAGCTGTTATGCAACTTGCAGGACTGATTGTTGGCCTGGATATTTTAGTGATAGCTATGGCAGTAATTCTCTTTCCTTATTTATGGAAAGATTAAGCATAGAAAAAAGCATTTTTTTTTAATTCTTTGTACCTGTTTACCCTAACTTTGCCGCTCAATTAACTCCTCTTTGTTTGCGTAAAAATTGGTGGAAAATATTATCCTTTCTTTTGTTGGTCTACACCGTGGTAGGCGGATTGTTGTTGGATGTACCCCGTTTATTTATCTTAAATGAAACCATTCGCAATCTCTATTTTCATGTTTGCATGTGGTTTGGTATGATGATATTGTTTGGTGCTAGCTTTGTTTACAGCATTAAATATTTGCGGGGTTTTAGTTTACGCAACGATATTTTTGCACATCAGTTTGCTGCAGTGGGAGCATTTTTTGGTATATTGGGCTATGCCACCGGAACCATCTGGGCTAATTATACCTGGGTATCCGATCAAAGCCAGTCGCTGGGCAGTATTTTAAAAGAACCCAAACTTATAGGCGCTGCAATTGCATTATTAATTTACGGTGCTTATTTTGTTTTGCGGGGTTCATTTACCGATATGGATAAAAAAGCCAGGGTAAGTGCGGTGTACAATATTTTTGCTTTTGCCATGCTGTTTCCTAGTATCTGGATTATTCCACGTTTGGTAGGTAGTTTGCATCCCGGTGCACCTGGCAGCGAAAGTGGTAACCCGGCACTGAATTTTAAAGATATCGACAGCCGTTTGCGAATGGTTTTTTACCCGGCGGTTATCGGATGGACATTATTGGGTGTTTGGATTACTACCTTAAAAATAAGATATCAATTAATTAAAGATAAATCGCTGTTTGATGAATAAGATTCTTGCTAAATTGCTGCTGTGTTTTACTTTTTTAATGAGCAGTACGGTTATGTTTGCACAGGATAAGCCAGATATGGCCGACCTGATGCGAAGCAACGGAAAAATATACGTGGTGGTTGCTGTAATGCTTACTATTTTAATTGGCTTATTCATCTATGTTTTATTAATCGACAGGAAAATAAGTAGGCTGGAAAAGAACAAAGATTAAGATTTCTTAAATTGCTATATTGGATTTCAACTAACGATTGTATAAAAATAAAATCAACTTTATGAGTAATCAACAGGAATACACTTTCTTTCAAAACGTAGAAAGAAGTTTTGACAAAGCAGCCAAATTTACCAAATGGGATTTAGGTATTCTGGAGCAGATAAAAGCCTGCAACAGTGTGTACCGTATGCGTTTCCCAATTAAAAGAGACGATGGAACCATTGAAGTAATTGAGGCATACCGTGTCCAACATAGTCACCACAAATCACCTTGTAAAGGAGGTATCCGTTTCAGCGATGAGGTGAACCAGGATGAAGTTATGGCTCTGGCCAGTTTGATGACTTATAAATGTGCTATTGTAAACGTTCCATTTGGTGGCGGTAAAGGTGGTATCAAAATAAATCCGCGTAAATACAGTGAGTACGAATTGGAGAAAATTACACGCAGATACACTTCAGAATTAGTAAAGAAAAATTTTATTGGCCCTGGCATTGACGTACCGGCACCTGATTATGGCACCGGCGAACGTGAAATGGCCTGGATAGTGGATACTTATGCTTCTTTAAAACCCGGTGAAATTGATGCAGCTGGTTGTGTAACTGGTAAACCAATTACACAAGGTGGTGTTCGTGGACGTAAGGAAGCCACCGGTTTGGGAGTTTTTTATGGTATTCGTGAGGTATGTAATATGCCCGATATTATGAAAAAACTTGGGTTAACAACTGGCATTGAAGGGAAGACTGTTGTGATACAAGGATTAGGTAACGTGGGTTACCACTGTGCTCAGTTCTTCAGACAAGCTGGAGCAAAAGTAATTGCTTTGGCAGAGTATGAAGGAGCGATTTATAATGCAGATGGCCTAAATGAGCTTGATGTATTTTTGCACAGACAGAAAACCGGTACTATATTAAATTTCCCTGGTGCCACCAACCTTAAATTAAACACTGATGCCTTGGAACTGGAATGCGATATTTTGATTCCTGCGGCATTAGAAAATGTTATCAATAAAGAGAATGCGGAGCGGGTTAAGGCAAAGATAATTGGGGAAGCCGCCAACGGGCCATGTACACCAGATGCCGATGAAATATTTTTACAGAAAAATATCTTGTGTGTACCCGACATGTATTTGAATGCCGGTGGTGTAACAGTGAGTTATTTTGAGTGGCTTAAGAACCTAAGTCATGTGCGTTATGGTCGCCTGGAAAAAAGGTTTACCGAAAATCTGAATACAAGGATACTTGGCCAGATAGAAGAATTAAGTGGCAAAAAAGTAGATGAAAAGGAGCGGAATATTATCATGCATGGTGCGGATGAAGTGGATTTGGTACACAGTGGTCTGGAAGAAACCATGAGTGCTGCAACCAAAGAGATTATGGATATCTGGCACAGTAATCCTGATATACCCGACATGCGCACTGCTGCTTATGTAAGTGCTATTAACAAAGTAGCCAACAGTTATGCTGAGTTAGGCATTTTCCCATAAAAGAAAAAGGTTTAAAATATTAGAGGCTGCTCATTAAATGAAGCAGCCTCTTTTTTATAGGGGTTAAATATGTTGATGAAAGTTTGTTATAGCACTAAAGTTTCACAACATCCATTTGTTGCGTAAACTGGCGGCTTACTTTGTACCGGGCAGTTTTGCCCGATTTTTTGCCGGTTATTTCAAAATTCAGGGTGGCACCATCCAGATCATCTGTGTTCAGCAAAAACTGTTTTGAAAAAATCCCTCCTTTTGCCTCCCCACTATACAATTCAATTCCGTCCTGGTCGGTTACTATAATTTGGTAAGCATTGTCCTCAGTTGAACCGTTAAAATTCAATTGAATTAATGGCTGATTTTTGAACGTGCCGGCATATTTTAACTCTACAGGTAAAGCTGGATTATTTCCGGTAGTATCAGCAGCATGTACCTGCTTAAAACAAAGTGCTGAGAAAATGGCAATAACGATGATGATTTTAATCTGTTTCATAAAGTTTAATTTAATGGTTAATAATAATTCCATACAAAAAGCAAACATTAAATTATACAGATAGCAAGTAGGTTAAAAGCGGCGAATCAGGTTCGCCAGATTGCAAAAACGGACTGTTTTGCATTGATAATGTAAAAGTAAAAAGGTTTTATTGCTGCTGCAAACCAACCTGTATTTAAAGTTGACTCATCCAACGGCATCTTGTTTGGCTAAAACTGTTGATGCAACAGGGTTTAAGGTAAATATGCTTATGACCGCCAAAGAATTTTAAACAGTAAAAATAGGTTTACTACTTAACAGTAAATTTACATTGCTATACCTAACAAGTGAATTACTGAGTATCTAAATGTGCATCTGGGTTTTTCGATTATCGGAAAGTAGTCTAAGAGTCGGAAGTAACTATAGGTGTGATTTACTTTTAAATGTTTTCAAGTTTCCCCCTCGGCGGTAAAAATTAGTTTTTTCCAGTAACAGATTTTATTATTAGTTTTAGCAAAATTAACTGCATGAAAACACTCGAAGAATTAAACACCGACCATTCTACATTTTCTATTGGTAAGGCTTTATCCGACGGCTGGAGCATTGTTAAGCAAAGTATTGGCTACTATATTTTGGGAGGCATTATATCTATACTGATTGGAATGGTATTAGGCATTATACCTTTTGTGGGCGGGCTTGCCAACCAGTTAATAGTAGCGCCCTGTTTAATGGCAGGCGCTGTGTATGTAACCTGGCGTATTTCAAAAGGCACTCCTTGGACAGACCTTGGCGATATGTTTAAAGGCTTTAAATATTTAACGCCTATTATGGTAAGTTCTCTTATACAAGGTGCAATAATGATAACACTTGCCGGGCTTTTTCTTTTAAATTATATAAACGAAATAATCGAACTGGTAAAGTTGTCGCAGGGCTCGGGGGCTTATCGTAATCAGGAGGCAATGAAGGACATCTTAGTGTCATTTTTAAACCCTCAATCGGTGTTGTTGTTTTTAGGATTGATGATTGTGCTTTTATTTATTTCAGTTATCTGGATTTTTAAAACTCATTTTATTGTTGTTTACAATATGCAGGGCTGGCCAGCTATGGAAATGTCACGTAAAATTGCCGCTCGTAATTTTTTCCCGTTGGTTGGTTTCCTAATATTGATCGGGATAATCGTGATAATCAGTGCCATTCCTTGCGGTATTGGTCTGCTTTTTACCTTGCCGCTTTCCATCGGGGCTACTTACAGCATCTTTGCGCAAATTACCCATTGCGATCAGTCTGATGAGGTTAATGAGGAGATGCTTGATTTTTTAGGAGATAATAGAGGGTAGAAAAAAATCACATAAAAAAAATCCCGTTCAGCAATTACCGAACGGGATTTTTTGTAAAGAACGATTTATCTAATTCACCTCAGCCATATCAGGGATATGCTCCACTTTATATTCGCCGGCATCTAATTTTTTCTTGGTTGCTTCAAAAGCATTTAATGTCTCTTCTATATCAGCATCAGTATGGCGTGCAGTTGGTATCAGGCGGTAAATAATATCGCCCTTTGGTATAACAGGATACACCACAATGCTACAGAAGATGTGATAATTTTCTCTTAGGTCCATCACCATGGCGGTTGCTTCGGGTACATCGCCTTTCATAAACACAGGCGTTACCGGGCTGTTGGTATGGCCAATATCAAAGCCACGTTCTTTTAAACCGCTTTGTAATTTTTTTACATTGCTCCATAGTTTTTCTCTAAGCTCGGGCATAGTCTTAATCATTTCCATCCGCTTTAGCATACCTTCTACCACCATCAACGGAACACTCTTTGCAAAAATTTGCGAACGGGTGTTGTAACGTAAATATTTAATGATGGCTTTATCGCCGCAGATAAAACCACCCAGGCTGCCTAGGCTTTTAACCATGGAAGAAAAGTACAGGTCAATATCTTTCTGGCAACCTTGTGCCTGATCGGCACCTGCACCAGTTGGGCCCATATAACCAAAGCCATGTGCATCATCAATGAAAATACGGAACTCATATTTTTTCTTCAGCGCACAAATTTCTTTTAAAATGCCCTGCTCTCCATCCATCCCAAAAACACCTTCGGTAATTACTAAAACGCCACCGCCATTTTTGTTGGCTAATTCGGTGGCACGCTGTAATTGCTTTTCGCAGTCTTCAAAATCATTGTGTTTAAATGCGAAACGGTTACCCATGTGCAGGCGTACGCCATCAACAATACAGGCATGCGATTCGGCATCATACACAATTACATCACGGCGATTTACCAAAGCATCAATGCAGCTCATCACACCCTGATAGCCAAAGTTCAGCAGCATACAGTCTTCACGGCTGGTGAATTCGCTTAACACTCTTTCCAGTTCTTCATGCATGCTGGTGTTTCCGCTCATCATTCGGGCGCCCATGGGGTTGCCCAAACCGTATTTGGCGGCAGCTTCCGCATCTGTTTTTCTTATTTCGGGGTGATTAACTAAACCGAGATAATCATTCAGGCTCCACACAATCATATCTTTTCCGCGGAATTTCATTCTTGGCCCCAAATCACCTTCTAGTTTTGGGAAAGTAAAATAGCCATGGGCTCTGTCCATATGCTGGCCAATGGGCCCACCATCTTTAATTAATTTTTCAAAAACGTCCATGTAAATAGTAGATTTTAGATTTACGATTGCGGATTTTTCGACTGTATGCATCAAGATGTTATACAGCTTAAATCAATGGCAAAAATACTGTATTGCAGTCAAAACACATAACATTGGTATAACATGCCGGCAGTCTTTAAATCAAGCGACTAATAATTATCTTTGTTCAAATTAAAATTATGCTAGGTAAAAGTCTGCTTTCATCTGTTTTTCTTATAGTTGTTGGAACTTCTCTATTTGCACAAACTGCAAAACCTAAATTGGTTGTAGGGTTGGTAATTGACCAAATGCGTTGGGACTATTTGTACCGCTACAATGCCTTATATGGCCCCAATGGTTTTAAACGGTTGCTAAGCCAGGGTTTTAGCAACGAAAACGCCATGATACCCTACACGCCAACTTATACTGCTGTTGGGCATACTTGTGTTTACACGGGCAGCGTACCAGCAATAACAGGCATTGTTGGTAATAATTGGTTTGATAAATCCACCGGCAGGTCGGTTTATTGCACCGATGATTCAACTGTGAAAACGGTGGGCAGTACTACCAACGCAGGGCAAATGAGTCCTGCAAATATGTGGACCAGCACCATAACAGATGAGCTGCGCCTAAGCAATAATTTTAAGAGTAAAGTGATTGGTATTTCCTTAAAAGACAGGGGAGCTATTTTACCAGCCGGACATAGCGCCAATGCAGCATACTGGTACGATGATAAACCAGGCAAATGGATTACCAGTTCTTATTACATGGATAATTTGCCATCTTGGGTTGATGGTTTTAATGCCAAAGACCTTCCTGCTGTTTATATGAGCAAGGACTGGAATACTTTATTGCCGATTAGTAAGTACGATTTAAGTACCGAAGATGATAAGCCCTACGAAAGCAGTATTAAAGGAGAAAAAACGGTGGTGTTTCCGCATAAATTATCTACCATTTCTGCCGTTGATAAATATTCAGCTTTTAAAACAACGCCTTTTTCGGCCAGCTTTAGTTTTGATTTTGCAAAAGCAGCCATTGAAAATGAAAAACTAGGAAAAAATACCGTTACCGATTTTCTAGCACTCAGTATTTCAACGCCCGATTATATTGGCCATGCTTTTGGTCCCAATTCAATTGAGGTAGAAGATACTTACCTGCGGCTGGACAAGGATATTGCTGATTTTTTGGCCTATCTGGATAAAACAGTTGGCATGGGGAATTACCTTTTCTTTTTAACCGCCGATCATGGTGTGGCGCATATACCGGGCTTTATGGCCGAGCATAAGATACCTGCTGGTAATTTTAACGATGATAATGTGGCCAAAAAAATAAACGCTGCTTTAGATTCTGTTTTTGGGGTAAAAAAAGCCATTCAAACAGTGATGAATTATCAGGTGTATTTAAATACTGATTTGCTTGCTAAAGAAGGGAAGGATATTGTTGCTGTAAAAAAACTGATTATTAGCATGCTAAAAGACGAACCCTTTGTGGTTACGGCTTTTGCCACCGAAGACCTGGAAATTACAACCCTGCCGCAGCCGCAAAAAAGTATGATGATAAATGGCTACAACCCTAAACGCAGCGGCGATATACAATTTACCGCCAAACCCGGATATTTTGATGGCGGTACCAAAGGAACCACCCATGGTTTATGGAATCCATATGATTCACACATTCCTTTATTGTGGTTTGGTTGGAAGGTGAAGCCCGGCAAAAGCAATCGGGAAGTGTATATGACTGATATTGCACCAACGCTTGCGGCCATGTTGCAAATTCAAATGCCGAATGGGAGTGTGGGTAAAGTGATAACTGAAGTGATAAAGTAGACAACACCATATATAAACGAAAAAAGAGCTGAGAAATCAGCTCTTTTTTGTTGGGTTACAAGGATTCGAACCTTGACAAACAGAATCAAAATCTGTTGTGCTACCTTTACACCATAACCCAGCGTTTAATTCGGCTGCAAAAATAAGGGTTATGCTTATACCTCCCAAATGCTTTTTACTCAGTATCCTCTTTTTCTTTTAAACCCTTAATAAGGTCCAATGCTTCAGCCACCACATCGCACATTATCGTAATTAAACAACCCGGTTTTGCATTGTTATAAGCATACATAATGGCTTCCTTTTCGTTATAGATGATCTCGATAGGTATTTCCTTTGGCTGCGTTTCTTTAATACCGGCAACCAGCAGGTTTACTATTTCCTCGGCAGTGCGGCCACGTAAATTTTTATCCTGTCGGATGATGATCTCATCAAAATATCTTCCTGATATGCGACCAAGTTCTTTAATGTCTTCATCCCTTCTGTCGCCGGTACCGCTGATGATACCTACTTTGGGTTCGCCATCCAGTTTGCTTACAAAATCGCAGAGCAACTCAAGCCCGGCCGGGTTATGGGCAAAATCAACCAAAAATTGAAAATGTTTGAATTGGAACAGATTCAATCTGCCCGGTGTTTGAGTTGATGATGGAATAAATGTTTGCAGTGCCAACCTGATATCTTCAATTTCGATATTGCGCCAGAAATAAGTACTTAACACAGCGGGTAAGCAGTTCATAATATTATGTACAGCTTTACCTCCGTAGGTTACCGGTACGTCACTCACTTTTATCACCCTTATCTTCCAGGTACCTTTCATAATAGTGATATAGCCGTTTTCGAAAACAGCAGCATAGCCGCCCTCCTTGCAATGCTTGATAATTCTCGGATTATTTTCATCCATGCTGAACAAGGCAATATTGCAACTCAGTCCGTCTTTCATAGCATACACCAAATCATCTTCGGCATTTAAAATGGCATAGCCATGTTTAAAAGTTGTTTCGGGAACCACTGCTTTTACTTTCGCCATCTGCTCCATGGAATCTATACCCCCGAGACCGATATGATCCGCACTGATATTGGTCACAATAGATACATCGCAATTTTGAAAAGCCAAACCACTTTTAAGAATGCCGCCACGGGCACATTCCAACACCGCAAAATCAACGGTAGGGTCTTTTAAAACAAAGGTTGATGAAACCGGTCCGGTGCAATCCCCCTTCATCATTAACTGGTTTTGAATATACACACCATCACTGGTGGTATAGCCTACTTTATAGCCGGCAGTTTTTGCAATATGTGCTGTAAGTCTTGTTGTAGTTGTTTTACCATTGGTACCTGTAATGGCAATGATAGGAATATTACCTGCACTGCCTTTAGGGAAAAGCATATCCACAACCGGCTCTGCCACATTGCGTGGTAGTCCAATTGACGGGTCAATGTGCATACGGAAACCTGGTGCAGCATTTACTTCCAGAATAGCGCCACCTATTTCTTTAACCGGGCTACGAAGATCATTCGCCATAATATCAATACCACAAATATCCAGTCCGATAATTTTTGCAATACGCTCACACATGATGATGTTTGCAGGGTGCACTTCATCGGTGACATCTGTACTGGTGCCGCCTGTAGAAAGATTGGCTGTTGGTTTTAGTAAAACCAGTTCATCCTTTTTAGGAACAGTTTCTAAGGTATAGCCCAAATCATCGAGCATCTTTTGTGTAAACTGGTCAACAGTTATTTGCGTTAAAACTTTTTCATGCCCATATCCACGACGTGGGTCTTTATTTACTTCGTCAATTAAATATTGAATATTGTTTTTACCATCCCCAATTACTGCAGCAGGCGTGCGCAAAGCAGCACAAATAAATTTGTAATTGATAACCAGTATCCTAAAATCAAAACCAGTAATATATTTTTCAACAATCACACTACGTCCATATTCTTTTGCCGCTGCAAGTGCTTTGGTTGCTTGTTCCCAGTTTATAATGTTTGTGGTATTTCCTTTGCCATGGTTACCATCAATCGGTTTAATAACAATGGGGTAACCAATATTATCAATCACATCTTTAAGCCCTTCTTCGGTTCTTACCACATCACCTTTTGGCACCGGTATTTCGGCGGCGTCTAGTAAATTTTTTGTTTCTTCTTTATCGCATGCAATATCCACAGCAATGTTTCCGGTGGTGCTGGCAATGGTTGCCCTTATCCTTTTTTGATGAACGCCGTAACCCAGTTGCACCAAAGAATGTTTGTTCAAACGGATATAAGGAATGCCTCTTTTTGCAGCTTCATC
>JBKJPN010000200.1:0-11595 GCA_046595125.1 Ferruginibacter sp. | reverse complement strand
TCAATGGTATCAAACCCGACTTTTAACAATGAATTAATGTACTCAATTTTTTTTTCGGTTGGAATAAAGTGCGGCCAGCCCTGCATAGCATCACGGGGACATTCTACTAATTTTAGCTTGTTACTCATTTATATAAAGGTAGGAAGTAGGACTTAGTAATCAATGCCGGTTAAGCAATTCCTTTTGAGTTTGGATCTTCTTTCGCAGCTTATTAAAAAACCCTGCTCGGGTTTTTTCGCCAACCAGGCTAATCTGGGTAGATTTACGTATCGCATTTTGGAAAGTGTTAAAGGTATGGTTAGTAAAAGCTGTATCACGGGTAAACATGAAGTCTATTAGATTATGGTTAATGTAAGCAATCTTAGTATTTCCTATTTCGGCCAGCACACTGTTATCACCAGTAATCAAATCATTATGAAACATTCTGAACGGCGCTGCATCTATGGCAGGCAATTCGCCATAATTGAATTTTAAACCTGTTTCGGCCTGTTTTTCAATATGATCGATTAAACTTTCGAGTTTTTCGTACAGGCAGATGATATCGGAACTTGCTGTAAATCCATTGGTATCCGAGTAAAAGGCCAAGTGCCGTAATAAACTGTTAATCGTATCAACACTCCATATTTCTGTGGTTGGAATGCGGTTATAAAGGGCCTGAATTTTCTTTCCGAGTTTTACATAATTCTCATCCACATCATTTACAGAAAATTTCTTTTCCTTCATGTCATCAAAATGCAACAGACTTTTGCGGTAATAAAATAATGTAAAGGCTGCCAGTTCGGGAAACTGGAAATAAGCAAAAGGCGGAATATCGTTTGGGAGAAAGTAAATATGACGCTGATCAAAACCAAGCATGTAATCAAACTGCTGCTTGATGTTATTTAGATATTGCTCAACAAAATCTTCTTCTCGGTAGCCCAAATTACCAGTAAAAATAAAGCCGCTAGTTTGCAACTGCAGAAACTGATCGATGGAAATTTTAAAGCTTGCACCCAGTTTTTGTATATCATCAAAGCTGATTGGTTTTTCTCCCCGAATGCGCCGGTAAGCACTGTCGGTGCTTATGTCAAGCACCTTGGCAATCTCGTCAACCAATGATAAATGTTTAGAAAGTAAAGCTTTTATTTCCTGAAAAAAAAGTATTTGTATACTGTTCTGCTCCATATTTAATCTATGTGAGGTTTGCCTTGTGCAGGTGAATTTCATCTCTTAGCCCATTAAATAGCTTCACCCTTTCTCTTTCGTTACTGGCACTTATCAGTGTTGACTTCTGCATGATATTATTCAGGTTTTTGTACATAGCCTCGTTAAAGGTTTTGTCTTTGGTAGCTATAAAATGCATAAAACTGTGATTCAGGAAAGTCACTTTCAGGTCTCCTAATTCGGCCAATAAAGTATTATCACCTAAGATTAACTCGTTATTAAATAACCGGTACGCAGGTGAGCCTGCGTGTGGCTTACCACCTAATTTGAATTTATACCCTAGCTCCGCCTGTTTTTCAACATGGTTCACCAACATTACCATTTGATCGAATAAAATATGAGCCTGTTCTTTTGTTATTAGCCTTCCGGCTTCATAATAATATTCTATTTGCTGAAGCGTTGTGTTTATTCCTTCTTTATTAAAGATATCCGTAGTGGGAATATTATTATAAATGTCAACAATTTTCAGTCCGGTTGCATGATGTTCTGCAAAGCCCGGATAATTAAAAACAAACTTTTCGGCCTTTTCTTGTTGAAACGATAGAAAACTCCTCATCCAGACAAAACATTTAAAAGCAGCTATTTCGGGTATTTGAAAATGCAGATTAAAAGTGAGATCCTTAGACAGGAAATAGATATGTTTTTTCTCAAAGCTGTTGATAATCATATACTGTTTCAGTACCTCAGCCAACCAGTTCTCAAAACGGAAATTTTCGTTGTTGTCAAGCTGTCCAGAAAAAATAAAGGAATCGGATTGCAGATTTAGAAATTGATCGAGCGATATTTTATAGCGGATACATAGCTTCTGCAATTCATCGAAACTAATGGGTTTATCGGCCCTGATGCGCCGGTAAGCACTGTCATTACTGATATCGAGCACATCAGCAATTTCGTCTACAAATGAAATATTTGGAGGCAGTGCGGCCTTAATGTGCTGAAAAAAAAGCAATTGCGTATTACTGGCTTCCATTTAAAAAGTTTTAGTAAAATCTGCAAATCCGCCTCTAATTTATGGGAATAAGCTCCAATCTACAATAATCTATTTGCATTTTTTGCAAAAAAAACTTAAAAACTACCTCAAAGCGGGCATATAGAGTTGCAATTACTAATTGACCGAGCTGGCCAATATTTATCAATTAGGGTTCCCATTGTCCACTTTTTAGTTTTGGGTTGTTAATCAATATTTCATCAACCAAAATTAAAAATCATGAAAAAGTTAAATCTTCTTGCAGTTGCCATGTTGTTTATTCAACTGCAAACAAGTGCGCAACAGGAAAAACAATCGGATGTTGCGTTCGGTTATCAAACACTAAAAGGCAATGTAGTTAATCTGGCCAATTCAAAATATGAAAGCGCCAATTACAGCGATTTAAAAGATTATGCTTATTACTTGCAAAAGAAAAAAAATAATCTAACTGCAGGGCTTGTTACCCTGGGTGCTGGCCTGGCCTTTTCGGGCATTGGCCTTATAACCGCATCAAACAGTAGCAACATCGATAGTGATGTTACTGCCGCAGTATTCTTAATTGTGGGGGCAGCATCAGGCATTGCCAGTATTCCGCTAATGGTTATGGCAAATGTATACGGTCATAAGGCCAAAATATCACTCAGTAATCAAAAAACGGGTTTTGGTCTTCCTTCCCGTGCAGATAAAAATATTGCAGGATTAACTATATCAATACCGTTTGGGAAATGATTATTAAATGTCCGTTACAATTTCGAAGCAGCAGGCACAAAGCAAAATATTATTCAAACTAAAACACTAAGTCATGATACCTTTCCTAATCTACCTTTTGGTAAAAAAAATCCGGAAACAAGGCAACACAAGCCACATGTCGTTGGTAAGAGTTTTTATAAATACCCGCTATCGGTTTTTATTAATAAGTCTGGTAATCGCCTTAATAATATTAATTCCTTTTTTATCAAAATCACAAAGTCAGCAGCTCAACTATAAAATAGTAAAAGGCAACGACGAAATTGGCTGGCTAAGGCTTGATAAAAATACTACTGGAAACAAGGCTACGCTGGAATTAAATTCTGAGATAAAAACCCGAATGATTTTTCTTTTCAAAGTCTGCTCGAAAGAAACAGCTGCTTTTGAAAACGGCAAACTAATTCAGTCAACTCAATTTAGAAAAACAAATGGAGAAGTAAAAGTGAACAAGCAAACCAGGCTGACAGCAGACAAATATGAGGTTATTGAAAATGGTGAGAAACAAAAGTTAAGTGTTTCTTACATCAAGCTTAACCTGCTTAGTCTATATTTTCAGGAACCAACAGGCACATTACTTTATTGCGACAAATACGAATGTTTTATAAACATAACCAGAACCGATGACGGTGGCTATAAAGTAAGATTTCCTGATGACAACAGTAATGTGTTTTACTACTCCGGGGGCATCTGTACTAGGGTAAAAATTGATCACACCTTTTACACCGCGAACATTATTCTTAAACCTTAAACTAATTGCCATGCAAACTACTCATGCTATTTTTTACATCATTTGCTATGTAATGGTATTTATGTTGAGTTGGGTTAGCAAAACCAATAAGAACCAGCTGCTGTTTAATGCCGAAGGTGAAATTACCCAAAAGCCTGGCAACCTCTTGGGTATTCATCTCATAGGTATTCTGTGGCTAGGGCTCGTACCTATGACACAACTTGATCTGTCGGTTACCACTGTTTTGTTTGGTGACAAGAATCCTGAAATATTGAATCTGTTGATATTTGCACTCATATTGCCAGTAACAGCAGCTACAGCCTTAAAAATAACCAATAGAGTCATTCCTGCAGGAACGCAATCTGCCGACATGTTCATGCGCCTTTCGCAATCTTTCTTTTCCCGGTATTTTATCATTCGGGCTGTTTACGTGAGTGTTTATGAATTATGGTTCAGGGGCTTTTTACTTTTCGAAACCATTAACTGGTTGGGTGTACCAAGTGCAGTTTTGCTGAATGTATTTCTCTATACATCATTACATATTTATAAAAGTAAAAAAGAAATGCTGGCTTGCATTCCCTTTGGGTTATTGCTCTGCGTTTTAAGCATTTCATTTAATGCAGCATGGCCGGCAATAATACTGCATGTAGTTTTTGCCATTGTTTATGAACTTAATATTTACAGGTCTTTTTTGCTAACCATTAAAACTACCGAATCATGAAAATATTTCTTACCGGAGCAACCGGTTATGTGGGCCATGAGCTTGCATTAACACTGGCTAAACAAGGAAACTTGGTGCATATATTAGTACGCAATCTTTTTTCGAAAACAGTGCCCCGGCATGAGAACATTGTGCCTTTTAAAGGCGACATTGGTAACAGAAACAGCATACGAAATGCGATGCAAGGTTGTACACAGGTTTATCATACAGCCGCAATTGTAAGAATATTTGCAAAAGACCCTTCCATTTTTTATCAGGTAAATGCCCGGGGCACACATAATTTGCTGGCCGAGGCACTGGACCTTGGGGTTAAAAAATTTGTGTACACCAGTTCCTGTGGTGTATTAGGCTGTTCTATTAATCAGCCTAAAAGGGAAAACGACCCTAGAACCGAAAGTTTTGATAACGATTATGAATTTACCAAGTATCTGGGAGAGAACCTTGTGAAAGAATATGCTCAAAAAGGGCTCTTTACAATTATTGTTTCGTTGAGCAAAGTTTTTGGGCCAGGTGTTGAAACACATCCCATATCAGTAAACCAAGTGATTGACAAGTTTATACACGGCAAACTAACTTTTGTTCCAAAACCCGGCTGCATCTCTTCCAACTATTGTTTTATTACTGATATCGTTACCGGGCATATACAAGCCATGCAATACGGTCTTGGCGGAGAGAAATACATTCTAGGCGGCGTAAATATTTCTTACGACGACCTGTTTAAGGAATTAAGAAAACTATCTGGTTCAAAAGCCAAGCTAATTCATGTACCAAAGTTTGTAGTTAAAACTGTTGCTTTTTTAGGCTGGTGTAAATATTTAATTACAAAAAAAGAACCCTTTGTAACCGTAAAAGGTATTCACCATATTTACGTAAATAAGGAATACGACAGCGGCAAAGCCATCCGGCAACTTCATTACCAGCCAACCCCTTTTGCAGAAGCACTAAACCAAACTATACAATTTTTAAAAAATCAACATCATGTTAAAAACTAACTATACCCTTATAACCGGGGCAAGCGAAGGCTTTGGAAAAGCATTGGCAATTGAATGTGCCTCTCGGAAAATGAATCTTGTACTGGTGGCGCTTCCCGGACCCGAATTAAATAACCTAGCTGATTTTATTAAAAGAAATTATGGAGTTACTGTTTTTACCATTGAAAAAGATTTAACCACCGAAGAGAATTGCATGGCTGTATATAAGGAGGTTTTACAGTTACAACTGCCGGTAAATACACTCATCAATAATGCAGGGCTGGGCAGTACGATGTTATTCTGCGAAGGAGAAATATCTTTTTACCAAAAACAGATAAAACTAAACATCCTGGCTACTACTATGATTACCCATCTTTTTATGAATATGCTAAAGAAAAATGGCCCCTCTTATGTTTTGAATGTAGGTAGTTTAAGCTCCTACTTTTATTTACCCAAGAAACAAGTTTATGGTGCCTCTAAATCTTTCATCTATTGTTTTTCGAAATGTTTAAGAAGTGAGCTTAACAAATCCGAAGTAAGCGTAAGTGTGATTTGCCCCGGAAGCATGAATACCAATATTTCCATAACCCAGCTACTCAAAACATCCGGCTGGCTTTCACGAACTGCAGTTATGAATCCCGAAGACGTAGCACCGATAGCCATCGATGGAATGCTGAATCGAGATGAAGTGATTATACCCGGAAAAATGAACAAACTGTTCCTGCTGATGAATAAGATCCTTCCATCGGCCATAAAAAAAATGATGATAGGCCGGCAGATGAATGCAATAAGATCTATTACTGCAACCGACCAAAAAGGACAAACAATTCCATTAACTGAAATAAATAATTTACGCACAGCTTAAAACAAATAAACACAACCTATGTACATGCATCATTCCAAAAACGAAAAAAACATTAGAGGCTGGTTACTTACCCTTATTATCATTGCCTTTGCAAGCACAGCTACTGCGCAACCTTATCTGGATATTTTGAGCCTAAAATACGTGAACAGCCCCAATGCTGGATTATTTAATCAAAATAAAAACGCAGTTAAAATCCAGTACATCAGTTTCGGAACAAATATCCCCATCAGGTTTAAAAATAAAAAAGATGCCGTAATACTAAGTCCGTTTTGGGAAAACTGGATGCTTAAAATCAGTAATCAAAACCAAGAAAGCTATCATAGTGTGGCGTTGCCGGTTTCTCTTTCAAAAAGGATACCCTATACTAAGTGGAGCTATTTGCTTACAGCTATTGTGCGAATGAATGACAGCATCATCAATAGTAATGGGCAGTGGCAGGTTGGCGGCGCAGTTATAGGCAGTTATAAAAAGAGTGAAAAACTGACATACAAACTCGGGTTCTATATCAACAACGAATACTTTGGCGTATTTGTAATGCCCCTCGTAGGTATCGACTGGAAGATAGATACCAGGAATAATCTATTTGGCGTTTTACCCGGCAACCTTACCTACGAGCATAAAATAAATAGCCAATTTTATTATGGCGCCAACTTTAGAGCAATTACCAATTCTTATGCAAAAAGCAACAGCTATCTGCGGGTGAATGAAAACCAGCTTGGCCTCTACCTCGATACTTATCTAAACAAAAACTTTGTCCTCAATATAGAAGGCGGCCATTCCTTTTACCGAAAGTTTGAATCGGGGGTAAAACATGTTTCGAAACTAAATGCCAAGGTTAACGACAATTTATATGCAAGAGCAACATTGGCCTACCGGATAAGATTTTAAAACCAAAACTTATAACTAAATACTATTTATCATGAAAAAGTCTTCAACAAAAACCAAATCACCTTACCTGCAAACTGAAACACTGGTTTCTTGTCTGCTATTTTTTTTGCTGTTAATCCCAATGCTGATTATAGATTTCAGCATCATAAAAACTAGGCTTTGGCTGGGTTGTACACTCATGCTGTTTACGGGCTGGCTTACCTGGACCTACTTGGAGTACTTTAATCACCGTTTCCGAATGCATGGCTCCGGTGACCCTTCCAAAGTAGTCGGTTATCAGCGTCACATAATGCACCATCATCACCCTACAGAGATAAGAATTACAGGCATTCAAAGATTGATGCTCTTTACCGGAAACGTAGCATTGGTGGCGCTTTGCCTCATCTACAAAAACTGGATATTTTTGTTAACCGGCCTGTATTCCGGCTTTGCCATTTACACGCTGATGCATTGGTTCTTGCATCGGAAATTATCAGCCAAAATTTTTCCGGAGGTACATGAGTTTCATATCCATCATCATTGTAAACATCCCGATAAATGTTTTGGTGTAACCGTAACCTGGTGGGACCATATGTTTGATACCACCCCCTTGAAGCAAAGGGAAATAACAGAAAAAATCAAAAATTTTTATTATAAAAAATAACCAGTTCAAAGTAAATACAACCATTCTAATAACTCACATAGTATGAAGGGCTTTAGATGCCCGGAAATACTTCAAAACAAAAATTATGAAAAATTTATTTATCATTTTCACCGCAATCTGTTTGCTAACTTCTTGTGCTAATTATTACAGGGTCGCCCTAGGCTCCACCCCTGTTACGGCACAAAAAATAGAAGACTTAAAATCTGTAGGAAAGTATTTCATACTTCGGGATGGCAGTAATACATACGTCATGAGTAATATCTCCTTTAGTACTGATCAAAAGATTCTGAATTGTACACTCGATAGTTTTCCCCGCTTTGAACATCGGTTACATCTTACAAAGGGAGTTACTGGTAATTTTAAATACCAGGATAAAAAACTGAGTGATGACGATGAAACCAGTGTATTGAATGAGGTTCACATCTATTTCTATAGTGATGGTAAAAGTAAAACTGGTACCTATTCATTGCAACTTGACCGTATACAGAAAATGGAAGTGTTGGAAAGGGACGTAGCCAAAACCAAAAAAAGCAAAGCCCTTGGACTAGGCTTGGGAATTACAGGTGGAGTGGTTCTAGCAGCCGGCTTAGTGGCACTTATCCTCGCAAGTTCGAGCCCCTTCGGAATTTATTAATAAAATCTATTTTATTAAGATTTCAGCAGCTATCATTTATTAGCAGTAGCTATTTAATGTTAGAAAATTATTTTTTTATGCTTGGCGACTTGTTGTTTTTTTTAAAATTACGCTGAACTCAAAGATTGTGAAAAAAAACTTTTCAGTTTATGATTGCCGCTGTTTCATCACCTCATACAAAACAATACCCGTGGCCACCGATACATTCAATGAATCAAAATCGCCGGTCATGGGTATTTGAAACTGCTCGTCGCATATTTTTAGTAAGGCAGGATAAATACCTTTCTCCTCTCCTCCCATAATAATGGCGCAGGGTTCGGTAAGGTTTAGTTCATACGATTTTTTAGTAGCCTTCATTTCGCTGGCAAATACTTTTATGCCGTTCATGTGCAAATCATCAACAGTTTTCATGAGGCTGTTTACTCGGCATACGGCTATTTCTTCTAAAGCGCCCGCCGAAGTAAGCACCGCATCTTCATTTAAAGCACCAACGCCTTTATCGGGTATTATAATAGCATTTACTCCAAAACAATAGGCACTACGTGCAATACCGCCGATATTTCTAATGTCGGTAATGCCGTCCAAAATTAAAAACAGGGGTGTCTCGCCTTTGTCAACTACAAAAGAAATAATATCCTGTAAATCCTGGTATTGCACTTTTGCAATTAACGCTATACAGCCTTCGTGGTTGCTTACATTAAAGTTGTTGAGTTTTTCAACCGGAACTTTATTGATGGGTGTTTGTGTTTTTTCAGCAAGCTGTTTTATTTCATCAATACCTTCACCATGTACGGTGCTTTGCAAATAAATACGTTCCAGCTGTTTGCCAGTTTGCATGGCTTCTGTTACTGCCTTACGGCCAATAACCAAACTGCTTTTTTTGGGGCGATGATGTTGTTGACGGAAATTTTTCACTTTGCAAATTTAATCTTAATTATTGTCTGAACGGGGATTAGATTGATTAAAAGGATTATTAAAATTATAATACCTCACTAATAAAAAACCATAAGCTCTTACAAACTTATGGTTTTGCTCCTCCTCGCATGGGAGGTTGATTGGGGCTTTTACTTCAATCCAAATACTTTCTTAACTTCTTTCACCGCATCTAATTTCTCCCAGGTAAACAATTCAACTTTCTTTTTAATTGACTTACCGTAAGGCGATGTAAATATTTTTTCAACTATTTCATTCTTACGTCCCATATGGCCATATGCCGCGGTTTCGCTGTAAATAGGGTTACGCAATTTTAAACGTTGCTCAATAAAATACGGACGCATATCAAAACAAGACATCTTCATTACTTTCTCAGCAATTTGCCCGTCGGTTAATTTTACTTTTGCAGTACCGTAGGTAACCACGTTAATACTAGTTGGCTGCGCCACACCAATAGCGTAGGATACCTGCACCAATACTTCAGTACACAAACCAGCAGCCACTAAATTTTTGGCAATATGGCGTGTTGCATAAGCAGCGCTACGGTCAACCTTACTGGGGTCTTTACCACTAAAAGCTCCACCACCGTGTGCACCCTTACCTCCGTAAGTATCTACGATAATTTTACGACCAGTTAAGCCCGTATCGCCATGTGGCCCACCAATAACAAACTTACCGGTTGGGTTAATGTGATACTTAATTTTATTATTGAACAAATGATTATACTTCGGATACTTTGCTTTTACTCGTGGTATAATAATATTGATGACATCCTTTTTAATCTTTGCAAGCATCTTATCATCAGCTCCAAAATCATCATGCTGCGTTGATACAACGATTGCTTCAATTCTTATTGGTTGATTATTATCATCATACTCCAAAGTAACTTGGCTCTTTGCATCGGGACGCAAATACTTTATTTGCTTGTTTTCTCTCCTTACGGCAGCCATTTCAATTAGAATATAATGAGCCAAATCTAATGCCAGCGGCATATAATTATCTGTTTCGTTAGTCGCATAACCAAACATCATTCCCTGGTCACCAGCACCCTGTTCTTCTTTTTTCTTACGATCAACGCCTTGGTTAATATCGCCCGATTGCTCATGAATGGCAGATAAGATGCCACATGAGTTGGCTTCAAACATATACTCACTTTTGGTATACCCTATCTTGCGGATAACACCACGGGCAATTTCCTGCACATCAAGATAGGCCTTGCTTTTAACCTCTCCTGCCAGTACAACCTGTCCGGTTGTTACCAAGGTTTCGCAGGCTACTTTACTGCTAGGGTCAAAAGCTAAGAAATTATCAATTAATGCATCGCTGATCTGGTCAGCAACTTTATCGGGATGACCTTCACTCACCGACTCTGATGTAAATAAATATGGCATGTTATTTTTTTAAGATTGCAAAGATAAGGGTGTATCGTGTAATGAACAAAGCCCCTGAATTTTCAGAGGCTTTGTATATAATAATTTGCTTAAAGTTTTGAATAGACTATCCGCATTCGCAATTGGTAATTTGGGTTTGACCCACTGCCAACACGTACCCTCCCCAATGCAATATTATTACTGTAAGGAATGAAGGTGGTAGAATATTGAGGATAATTAAGATTGAATGGCGCATACACCCTTATCTGATAATTATTAATATGATTCGTCACAATCTGCTGCACATACCTCGATACATTGAAATTATAGTACTTAATCTGGTTACCAAAGGCATCCACTTTTGAACGACGATAACCTCCAAAGTACAGGTAATCTATAGGATTCGCAATGTATTGAAAAGATAGTTTTTGATCAGGGTCATAAAACTGATTGGTATTCAAATCACGATAAATGGGCTTCCATTTGGTAGTTCCAGTATCTTTTAGGTCGAGGTATAAAAAACCTGGTGCCGAAAACAATTCATCTAGAACCGGATCAGTAGGAATTTGTTCAATAATGATTTCTGCACGGTGTATTATCCTGTTACTCAAAGTACTTAAAGCAGGAATATCAAGGTTAATATAGGTTCCTGGTGAAGTTTGAAGGTAATGCTCACTAGATGCCGGATTCATAATGGGTCTTCCAGTTCTGTTACGCACAATATTGTTAACTGTATTTGATAGCGGTATTGTAGAGGATGTAGTACCGCTTGTATTTATTCTGAAAGATGTATATGTTGTATCTATTACTCCTGCATTTTTTTTACGGTAATGTATTTCCAACTTGGTAGCGGTATCAGAAATTCTTACATACATTAATCCATTACCAACACCATTGGCCAAAACAGCAATACCATTATAGAAACG
>JBKJPN010000176.1:0-35740 GCA_046595125.1 Ferruginibacter sp. | reverse complement strand
TTAATTATCAAGCATCATCTTAGTACGGGGCTTAAAAAACCATTTCACAAACATTGTCTGAAACCTGCAGTTTGCCGGAGGTTTTCGACCGAATTTCATCAATTGATACGCCGGGTGCAAACTCTAATAAAAGAAAGCCACTTTCAGTAATATCTAATACCGCCAATTCTGTAACTACTTTTCTTACGCAGCCAACTCCAGTTAATGGCAATGTACACTGCGATAATAATTTACTTTCCCCCTTTGGATTTGTATGCTGCATAGCAACTATTATATTTTTTGCACTGGCCACAAGATCCATTGCACCACCCATACCTTTCACCATTTTTCCAGGTATTTTCCAATTGGCTATATCACCTTCTTCACTTACTTCCATGGCGCCCAATACCGTTAAATCTACTTTACCGGCTCTTATCATTCCAAAGCTCATAGCAGAATCAAAAAAAGCTGAACCCGGTACAGTAGTGATTGTTTGTTTACCAGCATTAATAAGATCTGGATTCTCCTCTCCTTCCATTGGGAAAGGCCCCATGCCTAATAATCCATTTTCGCTTAGTAATACCACATTTATTCCTGCAGGTATATAATTAGCTACCAATGTAGGAATACCTATCCCCAGATTTACATAATATCCATCCCGCAATTCTTTAGCAATGCGTTGTGCTATTTGTTCTTTAGTTAAAGCCATACCCCCTGTCCCCCTGAAGGGGGAACTTAGTTTTAAAGTTTAAAATTATTCATCTGGCACTTTTAAGTGCCAAAAAAATGTTCTATAATTTATTTCTTTATTCAATCTATCTGATTACTAAAAAGTGTTTACACCCGGATACCCTAAGTTCCCCCTTTAGGTTCCCTGTTAAGGGAACGAACGAAGTTCGGAGGGGGTGTTGTCGTTCTTTGCTCAATCCTCTTCTCATAATCCACTCCCTGAAAAATGCGATGCACATAAATACCCGGTGTATGAACAAAGTTAGGGTCCAGTTCGCCCGGAGCCACCAGCTCGTCCACTTCGGCAATGGTAATTTTGCCAGCCATAGCCATCAGCGGATTAAAATTGCGGGCTGTGTCTTTAAAAATAAGATTGCCATCTGTATCACCCTTCCAGGCTTTTACAATAGCAAAGTCGGCATCAAAAGCATACTCCAGTAAATATTCCTTACCATTAAATATCCTTGATTCTTTCCCTTCGGCCACTTCGGTACCCACACCGGCTGGTGTAAAAATAGCAGGCATGCCGTAACCCGATGCCATGCATCTTGTTGCCAAAGTGCCTTGCGGTATTAATTCCACTTCGAGTTCGCCACTTAACAGCTGTCTTTCAAACTCAGCGTTTTCGCCAACATAAGAGGATATCATTTTCTTTACCTGCTTTTGCTGCAGCATCAGCCCAATACCAAAATCATCAACACCAGCATTATTACTGATGCAAGTAAGATTTTTGGGGCCTTTTTTTACTAGGGCAGCAATACAGTTTTCGGGAATACCGCACAGGCCAAACCCGCCGAGCATTAAAACGGCGCCGTCATTAATATCCGCAACGGCATCATCCGCATTTTTGTACAATTTATTCATATCATTCAGCCCCTACTGGCTTTGTTTTTATTTGATTATCTCTTTCAACCTTGGCAATCATGCTGTCGAGCAAGGTCTTAAATTGAGTTGAATTATTTTTATAAAAATCGTAACTTTTATAAAAAACTTCCTTGGTTACTTTATGAATAGCGAAGATTTGCTGCTGTAATTTTAAATTTTCTTTTACCGCATTCTTGGTAGTGTCTTTTTTAATAAATTCAGTAGTAAATGCATCTGCTTTTATCACATCCCACAATACCGCTTGCATTTTTTCGGGCTTTAAAATATCCGCTGATGTTTTATTACTGTTGTTACAGGAAATTAATAAAAACAACGTGAAAAACAATATGTTTATCCGCATCATTTCAGTTCATCTTTATACTTGGCAGCATTGGTCAAGTCGAGCCGTTGCAGTATTTCGGAGGCTCTTATCTTATCCTGTTGCGGCGCTTTTGAAAATACTTTAATCAACTCGGTAGATTTTCCTTGGAAAAAAAACTGACTAATCATTTTATTTGGATTATCTGTTGCAAAATTATTGAGCAGGTTCAGTACATTCATAATTTCCGCACGGGCTGCATTTTCATCTTCATATAATTTATCCATGCCCTGCCTGTAGTAATTGTAATATACATCATGCATGATGGTGTAACGGCTGTTCATCATGTTTTCTACCAGCCAGTAGCGATTTCTTATGCCATCAAAGGGTTTCCATCCCGAAATACCACGGCCGTCAGGCGCATTGTTTACAATATTCTGTGCTTTTAGAAAATAAGGATCGCCACCACGCAGCGAAAAAGAATCATAATCAAAAGCCAGTATCATGTTTATGTAATAGGCTATTATCGCCGTTAGGTTCGACGTTAAGGCATCGTTACCAGAAATACGATTTTCGTTAAATTCCATTACCTGAAACTCAACATACTTAAAATTAATATTATCGTCTTTAAAATTAATGATGGGCGATAAATATGATGTATTGTACACCGGCCTGGCTGCCTGAATAGTAAGAGAAGCATTATATACATTCAGATCGGCAGTTGACTGCAGATTGAATAAAAAATTACATTCAATTTTTTCGTTAGGCTGATAATTATCCGTCGTCCATTTACGGTTATTGATAAAATTATTGAGCGCTGTTTGCAAGGTTCTAAACACATTTTGATTAGTGTTATTGGTAACTTGGCCGCTTATAATACTGATATTAGCTTTCAATTCCTGAGCATTGGTCACCTGAAAGGCGAGAACCACCAAAATCAATAATTTTATTTTATGCATGTAACTGTTGTATAATAGCGTTTACAATATCTTTTGCAACTTCTTTTTTCGATTTAATATCAAAGGGATAAGTCTTTCCGCTTTTATCAAAAATAGTGATTTTGTTAGTATCGTGTCCAAATCCGGCACCAGCATCCTTCAACGAATTTAAAACAATCATATCAGCATTTTTTGATTGCAGTTTTTTTAATGCATTGGCTTCTTCATCGTTTGTTTCTAAAGCAAAGCCAACCAGTATTTGTCCGTTTTTTTTGATGCCACCCAATGTTTTCAAAATGTCTGTTGTTTTTGTCAATTCAACCGATAAATCGTTTGCTGTTTTTTTTATTTTTTCGGGGGCCATATTAACAGGTGTATAATCAGCAACTGCTGCACTCATCACGGCGATATCGGTTGTTGGGAAAATTTTTTCGCAGGCAATAAACATTTCATGAGCGGTTTGTACTTTAATTAACTCTATTCCGCTAGTTACTTTTATATTGGACGGACCTAGCACCAATGTAACACAGGCTCCTCTTTTTTGCATTTCCTCAGCAATGGCAACTCCCATCTTACCGCTTGAATGATTACCTATAAAACGAACAGGATCTATTGGCTCGTAAGTAGGACCAGCTGTTATCAATACTTTTTTCCCTTTTAGGTCATTTTCCTGCAAAAAAAAACCTTCGAGCCAGTTTACTATGGCTTCGGGTTCGGCCATTCGACCTTCACCAATAAGTCCACTAGCTAATTCGCCATTATCAACCGGAATAATATGGTTACCGTATCCTGTCAATGTTTCCAAGTTCTTTTTTGTACTGCCGTGGTGCCACATATCTTCGTCCATGGCAGGAGCTACCACTACTGGGCAGGTGGCCGAAAGATAAACTGCCAACAACAGGTTATCACATTGCCCAGCGGCCATTTTAGCCAGTGTGTTGCAACTTAAGGGCGCCACCAGCATTGTATCTGCCCAGCGGCCCAGCATAACATGGTTTGCCCAAGAATCATTCTCAGTAAGGTCAGCTAATACGGGATTTTTGGAAAGCGTTGATAACGATAGCGGCGTAACAAAATCTTTGGCGGCCGATGTCATCACAATTTTAACCTCGGCACCGGCTTTAACGAGTAACCTAGTTAATATAGCCGATTTATAAGCTGCTATGCTTCCGCTTATCCCCAGTAAAATTTTTTTTCCTTTCAACATAAAAAAGCCCCGCAGTTTTAAATGACTACGGGGTTAAAATTATGACTTCTTAACTAAATAAGATGCTAAATTATTGATATTGATTAGCTAAACAGGTCTTCGTCGTTCTTACGGAAGTAAACTTTATCTTCCATAAATTCCTGTGTTGCCAGTAAAGCCGGATTGGGCATACGCTCATAAGCTTTCGAAATCTCTATCTGCTCTTTATTTTCATGAATTTCCTCCAGACTGTCAGTATGGCTGGCAAACTCTTCCAGTTTATTATGCAACTCTTCTTTAAGCGTAATATTTATCTGGTTAGCTCTTTTTGCTATAATGGCAATAGATTCGTAAAGATTACCGGTTTTTTCCTTAATATCCGATAATTTCTTTGGTTCAACAACGCTGCTGGTATTAGCGCTTAGCTGACGTCTGAGTTTGCTCATATTTTATTGCTTTAATTTGATTTATACTTAGTTTACTATAACTTTCTGCGTCTTTCAACGATTTACTTTCGGGATATCGGTCAACAAAATCTTCGTATTCATTAATCACCTGTTCGTATCGCTCAATTTGCTTATCAACAATACTCAGTTTAGCAAATTTGTAATAAGCTTTAATCGTTTTCAGTTTATACTCTTCACCTTTAGCCGATTCGGGATAATTATCGCTGATATTGGTAAATGCTATAGCAGCTGCCCTGTATTGCCCCATGTTATAATATAATTCAGCTGCACGATATTCTTTTTGTTCCAGTTTCTGTCGGCAAATGTCAATTATATCGCTAGCTTCTTTGTTTCTTGCTGAACCAGGGTGCGTATTGATAAAAGTCTGCATCATTCCCATTGCCTTAATAGTATTTACCTGCTCCAGCTCTAGTTTGGGCGATTGCTTGTAAAAACAATAAGAACGCATATAATCAACTTCCTCAGCATATTTACTGTTGGGAAAAACTTCCAGAAACCCTTTAAACAGATTTTCAGCGCTTGCATACTCTTTCATGTGATAAAAGCAAAATGCATCCTTATAGTATAATTCCTCAAACTTAACAGATCCTTTAAAAACCGGAAATGATTCTTCATACAACTGTTGTGCAATTTTGTACTTTCCCTTTGAGTAGTACTCATCGGCCATTTTAAGCTTATACTCAAAATCCTTGCTTTTTGTAACCTTATTGTATTTATTACAAGAAGTTACAAATAACAATAAAACGAGGGCTGAAATAAATATGCGTAATACTTTCATAAAGGACTGCAAAATTAACGTAAATAACTCAAAAATGACAGTAAAAACAGAAATAACCAAAACTCATAAGTTAATCCTTTGATAAAGAAGATGTTTATGAGAAAAAGGATAGCCCTCAATTACGAGGGCTATCCTTTTAAATATTTCAATTAAGCTTAATTACACTTAACATCTATGCTATTCTTATCGCCACCACCAACTTCGCAATTGGTTACAATTCTGTCGGCGCTGATACCTTCTTTCTCAATCAGGTAAATTTTAATTGTTTCCAAACGCTTCTGGCAATTTGCCTGAGATGCTTTTGAAGCTTCTGGATAACCATTAATTGTTATGGTACAAGTAGGATTAGCTTTTAATTTAGCAGCCACAGTAGCCAACATAATCTTGTTATCAGTGTTTAAAGCTGTTGAATTTCCCTTAAACATCAGACTTGGGTAATCACATGGGCACACAGCTTGAACCGGAGCCGGAGGTGTTTTACAACACTCTGGATCAGGACATTTACCTACTCCATCAGCATTTACCGGCTGACACTCAGTTGGCGTAATCAACTGCTTATCCTTACAATCAGGCACACCATCACCGTCAGTATCTTTAGTTACACCATGTGTATCAACCGGGCAACCGGCAGGTGTATTTGGCTCTCTGTCTAAATGGTCGCAAACGCCATCACCATCAGCATCATTACAATCGCTCTTAGGTATTTTCACATTGCGATGGTTTCTTAATTCGTCATAAGCATAGTCAAGTGGGTTAACCCACCATAACGGCTCAACCGACCTGCCTCCCAGGTTTACATTTAAACCTATTGATGCATAGTTATAAGAATCATAATCACGTGTTAATACCGCATCGCCCCAAGCATGTTCTTGCCAGCGCTGACCATCTAACAAATCGGTTTTAACAAAAGTCCACCTGTCTTCAATAGCCAGATTAATTCTTTTACTCAGCTTAATGGCAATACCAGCTAAAACTGTTGCAGAAGGTTTTAACGTTTTACCACCCAAAACTGGCCTGCGTGAATTTTCATTTTCAGCAGCAGTTTCATATGTTTTATCCATTCCTGCTTTCAAATCTTTAAGGATATCTCTCCTTTGCTTATAGGTACCAGTACCATATTTAGCAACAACGTTATCAAATAAAGGTCTGTAGTTATTACCTGCAGCATCAAGTGCATTTACTTTTACTTCAAATGCAGAAACACCTACACCACCACCACCGTAAATAACAATACCGGTTTTATTTTTATGAAACCGAATATTATTTAAAGTTACAATACCTTGTAAACTAAGATCCTGCAAGCGGTTTTGATAGTTATAGTAAACATAATCAGGACGGTTACTTACTGTTCCGTTGTGATCAGTATATACAGTACGACCAGTACCAGTAGCATTTAATAAAGCATCTGGTGCAAAATAACGTTTTGCAGCAGGCAGGTTGGTATTCCAAGCATCATTTTTCAGGAAATTTTGGGCAGCATTATAATTCAACCCTTCGCCCTTTGCGTTCAAATACTGTAAACGCATTGAGAACACATAACCGAATGCTTTACGCACATGGACTTCAAAATTGGGAAATGTAAAAGGTCTTACACTAACATCACCGCTGATAGTGAACATCCCGATGGAAGCACCGACTTCCCACATGTTACGTGGTTTTGCAGGAAAGTTGTAAGAACCGTCCCAAAATTGATTTTGTTGCGACATTCTTTTTTTTGTTATTACTGAAGAGTCATATACACTCCCCGAACCTCCTACCTGAGCAGTTACGCTTGCAGAAATGAATAGGAATAATAACCCTAAAAGGAATTTGCAGTTTTTGCTTATCATAATATAATAGTTAAGAAATTTTTAATGTGGTTCAGTATTTCATGGCAAAAATATCAATTGCCGCTTAAAAATCAAAGTTTTTAATAATTTATTTGTTGTACTATAACGCTAATTTCTTGGAAATAAGACACAATTATAGCTGTTTTCGTTGCATGCAAAGTTATGGTATTTTTACTTACTACATAGATTATCTTAGCATTAAGCAGTATAAATTTTTTATTTTTATTTGACGGCGTTTTAATACGGGGGTATATTGCTGCACTTTTATACATGGATTTTATAAACAACATAATTGGAGATGAACTAAAACTTTTTGAAAAAAAGTTTGCAGAGGCTGTAAAAACCGAAACACGTTTGCTGGATACCATCATGAAGTATATCATTAAACGTAAGGGAAAACAGCTTAGGCCCATGTTTGTGCTACTGAGCGCCAAATTGCATGGCGAAATTAATGAGAGCACTTACCGTGCTGCAGCACTCGTAGAACTTTTGCACACTGCCACTTTGGTGCATGATGATGTAGTTGATGATTCTTTTGAACGTAGGGGTTTCTTTTCCATTAATGCGCTTTGGAACAAAAAGATTGCCGTGCTAGTTGGCGATTACCTACTTTCCAAAGGTTTACTGCTGGCAACTGGTAATAATGATTTCAGGCATTTGCATATTCTTTCGGATGCGGTTAAACAAATGAGTGAAGGAGAGCTGCTTCAACTGCAAAAAACCCGTAAACTAAATCTCAATGAAGAAATTTATTTTGAGATTATCCGAAATAAAACTGCCTCACTGCTGTCATCTGCCTGCTCGGTTGGTGCTTATAGTTCCAGTAAAGATGAAACAGTAACGGAAAAGATGAGACTGTTTGGCGAAAAAGTGGGCATTGCTTTTCAAATTAAAGACGATTTGTTTGATTATGGAAAAGACGATATCGGCAAACCAACCGGCAACGACATTAAAGAAAAAAAACTTACCCTGCCGCTGATTTATACCCTGAACAAGGTACCGGCAGCAACCAAAAGAAAACTCATCTACACCCTTAAAAACGAAAATAAAGACCCCAAAAAAGTTAAATTTATTATTGATACTGTTGTTGAAACCGGAGGCATAAAATACGCTGCCGATAAAATGAATGGCTACCGGGATGAGGCACTGGCAATTTTATATAGTTTTGCCGAAAGCCCCGTTCGGACTGCACTTGAATACCTAGTTAGATATACCACCGACCGTAAATATTAGGATGGAAAAAAGATGGAAAATATTACAAGCCGATAAAAGCAAGGTGGAAGCCCTGCATAAATCGCTTAAGATAAATCCCGCCCTTTGCCAAGTACTTGTATCCAGAGGATTTGATACTTACGAAAAGACAAAAGAATATTTTAGACCCGATTTAAGTTTATTGCACGACCCCTTTCTGATGAAGGATATGGACAAAGCAGTGCAGCGTATTTTATCAGCTTTTGAAAAAAAAGAAAAAATATTGGTGTTTGGTGATTACGATGTGGATGGTACAACTTCGGTAGCCACCATGTATACTTTTCTCAGCAAAATATATGAGCCAGAGCTGCTCGATTTTTATATTCCACACCGCTACCGGGAAGGATACGGTATAAGCAAAATGGGAATTGATTTTGCGAAAGAAAATAATTTCTCTTTAATCATTTCATTAGACTGCGGAATTAAATCAATTGATTTAATTAGCTATGCAAAAGATATTGGCATCGAATTTATTGTTTGTGATCATCACCTACCGGATGATGAAATTCCGCCAGCTGTGGCTATTCTCAATCCTAAACAAATTGATTGCAATTATCCCTATAAAGAACTTTGTGGCTGTGGCGTGGGCTTTAAACTCATAACAGCATTGGCAACAGAACTTAATATTGAGGAAGAACATTATCTCTGCTTTTTAGACCTGGTTGCGATAGCCATAGCTGCAGATATTGTACCCATGACTGGCGAAAATCGCATACTGGCTTATTATGGATTACAAAAAATAAACAGCAAGCCCAATGCTGGTATTAAGGCATTAATTTTTTTAGGCGGCATTCAAAAAAAACTGTCCATCAACAACGTAGTGTTTGTAATTGCGCCCAGAGTGAACGCAGCAGGCCGTATGGATGATGCAAAAAAAGCAGTGCAGTTATTTATTGAGGAAGATTACGATAAGGCTTTTGAATTTGCCGAAATGCTACATAGCGATAACACCGACCGTAAGGAAGCCGACAGCAGCATTACCGCCGAAGCGCTCGAACTTATTCATGAAAATGTTGCGTTGCAAAATAAAAAAACCACGGTTGTGTTTCGCAAGCACTGGCACAAAGGCGTTGTGGGCATTGTTGCCAGCCGGTTGATAGAAACTTATTTTCGTCCAACAGTGGTACTTACCCAAAGTGGCGAAGTTGCAGCAGGAAGCGCCCGTAGCGTTCCCGGTTTTAATTTATACGAAGCCATACATGCCTGCCGAGAATACCTATTGGGTTATGGCGGGCATTTTGCAGCAGCTGGACTTTCGCTGCTTCCCGAAAATGTTGAACCCTTTACTAAAAAATTTGAAGAAGTAGTTTCGGCAACCATACCAGCGCATTTATTGATACCTGAAATAATTATTGATGCTGAAATTTCTTTTGCTGATATGACGCAAGGCTTTTACAATATCCTTTGCCAGATGGAACCCTTTGGACCAGAAAATATGCGGCCGGTTTTTGTTGCAAAAAATTTGCAAGATAGCGGCTACTCAAAAATTGTAAAAGATCTGCACGTTCGATTTGTCGTTAAGCAGGATAAATTTTCGTTTACCGGCATTGGTTTTAACCTAGCCGACAAATTCGATCTGCTGAAAAAACCCTTCGACCTTGTTTTTACTTTGGATGAAAATGAATGGAACGGCACGACCAGTTTACAGTTAAAAGTTATTGACCTGCGCAGCAGTGAATAATGAAATTTATTACTTACATACGATATTTTTATTTCCTGTTGGATAACTGGGATTTTAAAATTGCCTGGTATATGATAAAGCAGGAAATTAAGGGCGAAAGAAAATACCGCATCCAAACCACCGGAGCGGATGAATTAGAGAAACTGGATGAAATGGGTATTGATTTAACCCACGCTACTATCTATATGCCGGTGAGTTATTCTTTGCTGGAAGAAATATTTCAGCAGTTACCAGCTTCACACCGAAACCATTTTTTAGATTTAGGCAGTGGAAAGGGAAGAGCGCTGTGTTTGGCTGCCCATGCAGGTTTTGGTCAGGTAACTGGTGTTGACCTTTCAAAAGATTTATGTGACCAGGCGACAGTAAATCTGAACAAAACCAAACAACAGATTCCTGATTTTAAGTTCACTATTATTAACAACGATGCCTTTTATTACGAGATACCGGATGATGTAGATTGTGTCTTTCTCTTCAATCCTTTTGATGAAATTATCATGAGCGCTGTAGTAAATAATATTTTTGAAAGCTTACAAAACAACCCCCGAAAGCTTCATGTAATTTATGCAAACCCACTGCATAAAGCGCAATTTTTAAATGCCGGATACAAAGAAACCTGGTACAGTAAAAAGATGGAATATATTGAAGCGGTGATTTTAGAGAATTGATTTGTCGCTGTCTGGCCACTAAACTATTTTAAAATGTAAAAGCATTCCAGAACTTGCAATGCTTTTACATTTATAGCGTATATATAGTGATCTGACACCTTTTAACTCATCAACTCCACACTCCTATTTATAAAACTGGTTAAACTATTTCCTTTTAATAAACCCTGCGATAGCAAAGCTAAGTCAGCAAGATTATGAACAACCTTCTCCTGTTTTTCGGGAGTTGCTTCTGCTAATACTGTTTTATAAATAGCATGATTACCATTTACAGTAAGGGTAACTTCATCGGGCATTTGTGCATAGAATGCGCCCATGCCACCCTGCATGGCGGCCATGTCTTTCATGCGGCGCATAAACTCGGGCCTTGTTGCAACAACCGGCGGCGCCTCGGCACTTAATCCCTTTATTTCAACAGAAACGTTTAGCTCAGGAATTTGAACTGCAAATAATCCTTTTAATTTTTCTTCATCTTCTTTACTTAATACGCTATCGCCTCCTTCTTGCTTATCAATTAAATTATCGGTGATATCACTGTCAACCCGTACAAACTGAACGTTCTCCCATTTCATTTCCATTTGGTTGATAAAACCATTGTCGATGATAGTTTCAAGACCAACAACGACAAAGCCCTTTGCTGCGGCCTGTTGTATGTACGCATCCTGCTGCACCGGATTGGTTGTATATAAGATAACCAGTTTACCTTCTTTGTTTTTCTGGAGAGTTTCCGTGGCTAACCTTAATTCTTCAATTGTATAAAACTTGTTGTCCTTGATGTCTTTTAAAATATGAAATTTATTCGCTTTCTCTAAAAACTTATCATCGGTCATCATGCCGTACTTAACAAACAAACCAAGGCTCTCCCATTTTTCCTCAAACTGCTTACGGTCGTTTTTAAATATTTCTTCTAATTTATCTGCAACTTTTTTAGTGATATGCGAATTGATCTTGCGTACATTTGGATCGCCTTGCAAATAGCTACGACTCACATTCAATGGTATATCCGGACTATCAATCACACCATGCATCAGCATTAAAAACTCGGGTACAATATCTTTTACTTCATCTGTTACAAAAACTTGATTGCTATACAACTGAATCTTATCTTTTTGAATTTCGTAGCTCTGTTTAATTTTGGGGAAATATAAAATACCAGTTAAGTTAAACGGGTAATCAACATTTAGATGGATCCAGAATAATGGCGGTTCGCCAAAGGGATATAATTCCTTATAAAAATTCTGGTAATCTTCGTCGGTTAATTCAGAAGGTTTTTTTGTCCAGGCCGGAGCTGGGTTGTTAATTTGTTTGTCATCTCCTTCCTCACCCGATTTAAAGAAAATGGGAACAGGTAAAAAGCGACAAAACTTTTCCAACACCGTACTTATTCTAGAAGGCTCTAAAAACTCTTCGCTCTCTGCATTCAAATGCAGGATAATATCAGTTCCACGGGTTTCTTTTTCAACTTCTTCCAAAGTAAATTCGGGGCTGCCATCACATTCCCATCTTACTGCTTTTGCACCCTCTTTAAAACTTTTGGAAATCACTTCTACTTTATCGCTCACCATAAAGGAACTGTAAAAACCCAGTCCAAAATGCCCAATGATATTGGCTTCATTTTGCCCCTTATATTTTTCCAAAAACTCTTCGGCACCGCTAAAGGCAACCTGGTTTAGGTATTTGTCAATCTCTTCTTCAGACATTCCAATACCGGTATCAGAAATAGTCAAAGTCTTTTTCTCTTTGTCGAGTTTAATGTCAATCCTCAACTCACCCAATTCACCCTTTGCTTCTCCTATAGAAGAAAGCGTTTTCAACTTTTGGTTGGCATCAACTGCATTACTTACTAGCTCACGTATAAAAATGTCATGCTCACTGTATAAAAACTTCTTAATAATGGGAAAAATGTTCTCCGTTTGTACCCGTATACTTCCTTTTTGCATAGTTTGATTGTTTTGTCAGCAGGGTGCAAACATAATACCAATTGGCATTTGCTGCCAGCATGTCATTTCTTTATGCCTATTCCGTTTCTGTATTTTAAATAAAACGACAACGGCCTCCGTATTTGGAGGCCGTTGCAATAAAAAGATTACTGATTAAAATTACCAGATCATAAATATTTTCTTATCCCTAAAATCGGGACTAACAATATGCAAACTGTAAACCCCGGTACCTAAGTTGCCCGGTACTATAAAATTATCATCAATAAAATTAAGTTGGGTAATAACTGACCGTTGGAAAACCAACTGACCAACTTCATTGAATATCTGAATTTCGTAATGACCCGGTTTAATATCTCTATAGGTATAATGCATATTGGAACCACGTTGTATCGGGTTGCCGTAAATCACAAATCCTGACGGAATACTACTCATGGTAAACGAACGCTCGGCACCATAACTGGTACCACCGCTATTTACAGCATAAGCTTTGTAATAATAAGTGCCACCTTGAGTTAATCCGTTTAAGTTAGTTGTGAAATTACCGCTACTTAAATTGGTTGAAGCTACTTTCGTGCCTTGGCCATTTGCCAATCCACTGATGCCGCTGTACTCAATGCCATAAGCAGTAACCGAACTGCAACCATTGCTGCTTATCGACCCCGCTAAGGTTACTGAATTAGGGTTAAGAACGTTAGCAATGCCCGTTACAACTATTGCTGTGCTGTTTACTCCATTACCACTGGCGGCAACATTAACCGATACTGGTGCTCCGCCGCCATTAACGTTGATATTGCCAACATAAGCTTGTACTGCAGTTGGTGTGAATTTCACAAAAACAGTTTGAGTGAACGGACCTGCAGGATGTACAATACTTAACGAAGCAGTATAAGTTCCACCACTAGTAGTTGAGAATGTAAACCCAGTTAACGGACCAACATTTATATTAGCCGCAGTAACTGCGTTACTACTTATAACAAATGAATTTGCAGTGGATGTTGTATTAATACAAATGGCACCAAATGCAGTAAGCGGCGTAACGGTTAATACGGGAGCAGCGGTTGTAAATGAACCCTGTGCCCCATAAGCCGTACCGCCAGCATTGGTTGCATACGCATGAAAATAATAAGTTGTGCTTGGTGCTAACCCGGTAAGTGCCGAGCTGAAATTAACGCCGCTAAGGTTGGTAGATGCAACTGCTGTTCCACTACCATTAGGAAAACCATTAGTCGTGCTATACTCAATACCATAAGCAGTTACAGCTGTACATCCAATTGCCGGAATGGTACCTGCTACTGTTGCCGTTGTTTGTGTGATAGCACTTGCCACACCATTTACTACGGTAGGAATTGTGTTGATTCCAGAACCTGTTGCCGCCCTATTCGTCAGAGCTGCGCCGCCACCGGCAACTGCAATATTTCCATTATAAGATAGAACCGCAGTTGGAGTAAATCTTACAAAGATGGTTTGCGAATATGAACCACCTGGTTGGGCCAAACTTAATGTTGTTGTGTACGTTCCGCCCGATGTTGTTGAATAAGTAAATCCTAATAGGGCCGCAACTGTTACATTGGCTGTAGTAAGATTTGTACCCGTAATTGTAAATGAATTAGGACCTGCAACTACATTTAAACAAACGTTTCCAAAACCTGAAAGCGTTGAAGTTGTTAAGTTGGGAGTTGCAGTTGTAAATGACATTTGAGTACCCCAAACAGTACCGCCATTATTGGTTGCATAAGCTTTGTAATAATAGGTGGTTGAAGGTGCCAGGCCGGTAAGGTTTGATGAGAAGTTGATACCAGCCAGATTGGTTGAAGGAACCTGCGTACCACTTCCGTTAGGGAATCCATTAACAGTGCTGTACTCTATTCCATAAGCCGTTACAGCAGAACATCCAATGGTTGGAATGGTACCAGCCGCCGTTGCAGAAATAGCAGTAACAGCACTGGCAGCTCCTGTTGTAACAGTAGCTGTTGTATTGATACCTGCGCCCGAAGCCGCAACATTAATTGGTGCTGCGCCACCGCCACTAACAGGAATGTTTCCATTATAAGACTGCACCAGTGTTGGTGTAAATCTTACAAATATTTGTTGCGAATAAGTACCACCCGGTTGGGCAAGACTTAAAGAAGCCGTGTATGTACCGCCCGATGTTGTTGAAAAAGTAAAGCCTGTTAATGGACCTACATTTATATTAGTTGCATTAAGAGCGGAGCCACTAACTGTAAAAGAATTTGGTCCGGCCGTTGTGTTTATACAAACATTGCCAAACGGAGCCAAAGCCGTTGCATTTAATGTTGGCGTTAACGACAGGGTTATAAATTGTTGCTGATTACCATATCCTGTGCCCCCAGCATTAACTGCATAAGCATGATAATAGTAAGTAGTATTAGGGGTCAATCCAAGCAAGTCCGATGAGAAGTTAATACCGCTCAGGTTGGTTGAAAGAACTGGGGTTCCTGAACCATTTGGAAAGCCGTTTATTAAACTGTATTCGATGCCATATGATGTAACCGCCGAACAACCGTTTGCTGGAATAGTACCTGCGCAGGTTGCCGAAACGGTGGTAATTGCTGATGCTGCGCCTGTTGTAACCGTTGGTACTGAGTTTACACCCGAACCTGTAGCCGCCACGTTAACTGATGCAGCAGCACCGCCGCCGGCAACAACAATATTTCCATTGTATGATTGTACCAATATAGGTGAGAACTTAACAAAAATTTGCTGCGAATATGAGCCTCCGCCCTGTACTAAACTTAGTGAAGCTGTATAAGTACCGCCAACCGTTGTTGAATAAGTAAAGCCTGCTAAAGCAGCTACAGTTACGTTGGCATTGGTAAGATTAACACCAGTAATTGTAAATGAATTAGCTGAAGTAGTTGTATTAATACAAACATTACCAAATCCTGTTAAAGCAGAAGCTGATAAAATCGGTGCTGCAACGGTAGTAAATGTTTGCTGCGCACCATAGCCTGTTCCGCCAGCATTGGTTGCGTACGCATGGTAATAATAAACTGTTCCAGGAGTTAACCCAGTAACATTAGATGAGAAGTTTATTCCACTGAGGTTTGTTGAAACAACAGGTGTTCCGCTTCCATTAGGGAAACCATTTATTGTGCTGTACTCAACACCATAAGCAGATACTGCAGAACAGCCATTGGAAGGAATAGTACCTGCCAAAGTTGCTGTAGTTGTTGTAATTGCGCTAGCCGCACCGGTTGTAACAGTCGGTATTGTATTTACGCCGGACCCAGCAGCTGCCACATTGATAGCAGTAGCTCCGCCGCCACCTACAGCGATATTGCCGTTATAAGATTGAACCGCGGTTGGGGTAAATTTTACGAAAATTTGCTGTGAATAAGAACCACCAGGCTGTACTAAACTTAACGATGTTGTATAAGTTCCACCAACTGTTGTTGAATAAGTATATCCTGCCAAAGCAGCTACTGTTACGTTTGCCGTTGTAAGAGTAGTACCTGTAATTGTAAATGAATTTGCTGCGGTGGTAGTATTTAAACAAACATTTCCAAATGCAGCTAAAGCAGTTGCTGATAAAGTTGGAGAAGCAGCACTGCAAACATTAGCTGCAGTTCCACTGTTTCTGGGATTAACTGCCAACACCTCAAAATCGGTGCTGTTGTTATTATCATCTGTACATCCATCCAATTTTCTTAATGAGGCTTTTGTATTATCTATACCCGTTGGGTTAAATGGCGCTGTTTCTGAGCAGCTTGCAGTGGTACCGTAACCAATAACATCTTTTACGGTTGCTGCATTACATGCTGTAGTACCGTTTAATGCAACGGCATCATTTACCAATGCTACCTTACCTGCAGTTCCGCTCATATTAATAGAGGTATTGGTTAAATCGGGCGTAGGTAAGTTTATACCTGTTGCTCCGGTTGCCAATGCAATTAAATAGTATTTGCCAGCTGCTATTGTGGTTGAAGCCGGAATGGCAGCTACCGACCAGTCGCCTGAACCTCCTGGTCCAGTTGCAGATGCGTATTGAATACTCCATCCGCTAATATTAATAGCAGCTGTACTGCGGTTAAATAATTCAACAAAATCCTGATTATAAGTTGCTGCAGCATTTCCTCCTCCGCCATAAACCTGACTGATAACCATTCCTGGTACTGAGACTGAGCTTGTTGTAAAATTCTGTTCTGTTCCATAACCTGTTCCACCACCATTAGTTGCATAGGCGTGATAATAATAGGTTACACCGGCAGTTAAACTGGTTATATTAGAAGTAAAAACGCCGCCGCTGATATTGGTTGAAGCAATGGGCGTTCCGCTACCATTAGGGAACCCTGCAGTGATACTATATTCAATTCCGTAAGCTGTTACTGCTGTACATCCTGTGGATTCAATGGTACCTTCAAGGGTAGCAGAAACCTGGGTAATATTGGTTGCAGCGCCTGTTGTTAAAACCGGTGCATTTACGCCTGACCCAGATGCAGCCACATTAATAGAAGCGGCACCCCCACCACCTACTGCAATATTTCCATTATAGGCAAGAACCGCTGTTGGCGTAAACTTCACAAAAATTTGCTGTGAATATGCCCCGCCCGGCTGCGTCAAATTTAGTGTACTGGTATATGTTCCACCAGATGTGGTGGAATAAGAATAGCCCGCCAATGCACCTACGGTTACGTTGGCTGTTGTTAGTGCGGTGCCTGTTATCGTGAATGAATTAGGACCTACCGTTGTATTAATACATACATAGCCAAAAGCAGCCAATGTAGTTGCAGATAAATTTGTAGCTGAACCTGGGGGCGTTACAAAAGCCCATGTAGTACCAACTCTTAATTCGTCAAATTCAATAAATGGCGTATTGGTTGTATTATCTTGGCGTAACAAATACCTACCCGCACTGCTCATGTCTGTGGCCGCCACCGCGGTAGCATCTGCCGCCGGTTCTGTACCGCCAAAGCTGGTTGTATTCAGCCATATACGGGCAACATCGTTTCCAGTACCAGCAATTATATCATAAGCAGTTACTATGAAACAAGGCGTTCCTGGCGTAAGATCCGTTGCCAGCCAGCTTACGGTTGAATTACTACGTGTAGAAATACCAACATTATATTTTCCGGGGGTAACACTTAATCTTGTCCATACGGCCGCACCATATGTAGTGGTCGTGCCGGTTTGGATCATGGCACCAAAATAGCCACCACCAGTACCCAGACTACCCAATGCCGATACATTCAATACAAATGACGCGTAAATGGAACCAGAAGTTTGTGAAGGAAAATCACGGTAATAATCAGTACCAGCTCCATCGAATTTTACTTTGTTAGCTGTGGAAGATGCCAAGCCCGGATAGGTTAAACTTCCTGCATCAACTAAAATAGAATCACCTGAATTAATTATTAACCAAAGACTTCCGCTTTGCGCCGAAAGTCCATTGGTTGCATGGGGCGAATAATTAAACGGTTCGTTAAGTACAAGTTGACTCCAGCCTGTTATTGAAAAAGCAGCAAGTATAAACAGTAAAAATAATTTTTTCATCATCATATTTTTAGATATTCTTTCCATAAAATATAGCGCCATATTATTACTAACACAGCGCTGTATTCATTTCGTTTTTTTATTGAGCCAGCACTTTTACATCATCCACTTCGTAAGTAGTTGTTCTGGTTGGATCGCTGCCGCTGTATTTAAATGCGATATAAACATTTTGACCAATAAAAGAAGGTGGAATGGTAATATTTCCAACAGTAGTCAATGTACTGTAACCGGTAGTAGGTATGGTAGCAGTATTGGTATATATCTGTGTCCAGGTAGATGCAGATGGATTGTTACCACCGGTATAATTAGTAGAAACAAGCACCTGTAAAACAGTTGCTCCCGTTGCAAAACCTGCTGCCTGTAGGAAGGTAAGTTTGGGTGCTATTGCGCCTGTTAAATTAATTGAAGGTGAAATTAACCAACTTGTTACATTAGCCTGCCCAGTATTAAACGCTGAAATTTTAGCACATTTTACTGTACCGAAAACAGCATTCTGATAAGGTATATTTCCAGTCTCTCCAATGTTTTTCCATCCGGGTACTGATAACGTAGTATTATTTGCTCCGATAGATTCAAAATCTTCGAAAAACAATGTACCTGGAGGTAATGGACAAGCATATGGATTAGTAAATCTGATATCTGAAGTATCTCTGATTATCAATTGACGCGTATTGCCAAAAACTGTGTACATAGCTATTACTTTTCCACGGCCGGTAGCTACTGGAATGCCAGCAAAATTAGAATAGGCACTTGTGCGAATAATTAGTGTTTGAGAACCACAGTTATTGATATCGCGGTTCACTGTGCTTTTGTAAGCAGACGTATCAGAATAAGTGCCTGTAGGCAATGAAAATCTGTAACCATCCAGTTGAATAAGCGTACCAATTAAAGGATCCTGCATACTGGTGGTGCCGGTACCACCTAAATCGGCATAGGTAACATCTTTAGGAACAACCGGGTTATTTAAAGAACCTCCAATTACATACTTGCTGATGAGATTAGAAGGTATCCCTTCAATAGATGGGGTTCCGGCAACAATTGCTTTTACACCCAGTTCCATATTTTTATTGTAATCGCTGATGCAAAGGTCCATACACTTAATAAAGATTTTGCGGCCTACTGGATAAGTACCATACAAATTGGTGGCATCCAATAAAATCTGCAAACCACCTGTTGCATCCTGAATATATAATTGCTTATAAAAGTTTCCGCTTTTATCATCTGCTACTACAACACCCGAAATGATTAAATCGGCAGTAATTACATCGTAAGCACCTGCAGTAGTATGCATGGCTTTTAATTGCTGGATAGAAGTGTTGGCAACAATTGCCGGATCTGATGCTCCCGGAGGATTATCAAAGTTTTTCTTACATGAGCTGAATGTTCCGGCGGTTATCAGCAAAACTGCTGCAACGATTAATTTTAAAATCTTGTTCATAATGTATATTTTAAAAAGTTTATTACTTGTTTATTTATTAAAATCTGATACCAACACTGGCAAAAAAGTTAAGGCCATAGGCGTAGAATCTCCTGTCGGGAAATTTCTCGGTATTCTTTTCAGCAAAATCAAAACGAAGCTGCTCATAGCCGCCCGATACGATATTCCTGTTATCCAAAATATTGTTTACCCCCACATTGAAAACCAGGTAGGTTCTTTTCTTCAAATCTTTAAAACGCCTGTTCATCAACCAGCTGTATCCGGCAAATGCATCTAGGGTGTATTGCGGATCCAGTGATGTCTGATCAACAATCTGATGCCATTTTTCCGACCCTTCTTCTACACCATTAACAGCAGATGCGGTACGGCGAATGGGGTTATAATTCAGGTACATTTTATCAAAATAATTGAAGTTCACATTCAAGAACCAGAACTTAGGCGATCGGTAATCGAATCCGATGGTATAAGCCTGTTGTGCGGTTGGAACATAAAAATCTTTTGAATAAACGGTTACGTCTTTATCTAATGTAGCAGCACTGTTATCGGCAGTTACTGTGGCCGATTGGCGTGTGTTATACGTATATTGACCAATGGCAGCCGCTGCCGAAACACTCAAACCTTTGTAAACTTTAGCTTCGGCGCCAAACTCAATACCCATATGTATTTTTCCGATATTACTGATAGCGTAGTTTACAAAATTGCGGTATTCATCATTATAAAAAGTAAGTACATCCAATCCGTTTTTAAACTGCGTAAAATATCCATTTAGCCTTAATTTTAATTTAGGCGCATTCATGGCATAGCCAACTTCGGTTGATAGTATTTCTTCTGATTTAAGATTGTCTTGTACAAAATCTCTGGTACGTGGTGCAATAAATGCATTCTCGAAGAAAGGCGCTCTGGATGCATAAGAGCCATTGGCGAAAATATAATTACGCCCGTTTATCTTATAAGTTACACCAGCTTTAATACCTGAGTTATAGAAATTATAGGTAGTTGATTTGCCGTAAGAATTGTTAGTAAATAAACCGCTTTTGATATTTCCGAAACGGAAGAAACTGGTATACGAATGTTCCGAAGCGACAAAAATATCAAACTTTGAAAATTTAAAAACACCCTGCAGCCAAACCGAACCTTTTTTAATATTAAGATCATAGTTATAGCCATGCTTGTCGCCAACTCTTACAATGCGGTTAGGATTATTTAGGTCATTTTGACCTGCACCGGGATTGGTTGGAAAATCTCTTTCGCCAAACTGATTAACGTCTACATAAAATTCGCCGCCCAATAGGTCGTTAATTTCTTTATAATAATGATTTTTTTGCGACTGGTAAGTTACACCGGCAGTAAAAATAACATTTTCCGATATCGATGTATTTAAAGTACTATTGAAATTATATTTAGTGGTATTAATAACCCTGTCTTCTACAATATATCTCGACCTGCGGCCGGCAACATCGTTTCCAATAATTCCATTGGCGTTGCGTACCACATCGTTTGCCGCATAATTGGTTTGATACAAAGCATCCCAATTTAGCTGGCGCTTGTTAATATTAGTACGTAATTCCTCCGCTATCTGTGCTGCCAAAATCGGGTCACGCTGATAGCTGGGTAGATAACGGTAATAATCGGGTCTTGGATCAGCAGAGTTATACCAGTCTAAACCCGAAATACTTCTCTTACCGGTAGTAACAGATGCGGCTGTAAGCAAGGTGGTTTTGTCAGATACTTTCCAGTCGTGGGTTAAAATACCTATAGGCTGAAAAGATTTGGCCACACTGGCATTTCTCTTCTTTCCATTCTGATATCCCCAGTTAGGATTATAATAATTATCACCAGCCAAATCATTCATTTCTTTTACTGATGCACCTTGGCGACCATTTTCGGTTGGTGTGCCAAATGCTACAAAAGAAAGCAGGTGCCTGTCGTTAAATCTTTTATCAACGCCCACAAATAACGACCAGCCATCGTAATAGGTTCCGTCGGCATAACCTTCTTCGGCCCAGCGGCGAGAACCTGAAAAGCTAAAGGCCCATCCTTTTTCATTTAATCCCGTTGAATGAGTGAGCATAATACGGTTTGCATAAGTGCGGTTTGATTTAGCAAAATTTACACTGGTTTGCTTGCGCTGATGAGAAGCACGGGTATCAAAATTTGTAAGGCCACCTAAGTCACCATAGCCAAATGTGGTTGACTTTAATCCGGCAGTAGACTCTCTATTACGCATCACATCATTCAATCCGCCCCATTGACCGTAAGGTGTAAAACCATTATCTAGGTTTTCCATGGGAGCGCCGTTAATGTACGTGTTAAATTGATCAGCATCGTATCCTCTTATTCTAAAACGTACTGCGCCAAATTTAAAAGTAGCAGCTGTTAAGAATGGATCACGGCCGGCACCCAGTTGCGAAGAAATGTTTTGAGAACTTCCATCCTGTCCATCACTTTCGTCTAAAGAAATTACAGGTATATTGTCCTGCAGATTTTCTCTCAACGTTTCAATTATGGTAGTGTCGGGTAAAGCCTGGGGCGCAACCGGTTTTACTTCCTGCGAAAAAGCAGTTGGTAAAAAACCACCGGTAAGAATAGCCATAAACAAGCAATGTCTAATTTTCGGCATAAATAAATTATTTGTTAAAAAAGTCAGCAAATGTATGCCTTTAATATGTTTGAACACGGAAAAAACCGGATTTAACATATTGGGCATATTAATATGTTTATAATCTGCTTCAGATGAATAACTTTGGCCTCAATTTTAAAACGATATGCATAAAATTTTAGTTGCTTGCTTCATTACAATTATTTCATTTTCAACTTCTTTGGCGCAAAAAGCCATGTACCGTCCTGCTCTGATTGGCTTTTACAATTTGGAGAATTTTTATGATACGGTGAATAACCCCTTAGTTGATGATGAAGAATTTTTACCCAACAGCGAAAGACATTACAATACCCATATCTTTTTAGACAAAGTTGACCGGTTAACCACAGTTATTTCTCAATTAGGTACCGATGTTAATCCCGATGGTCTTGCGTTGCTAGGTGTGGCAGAAATAGAAAACGATACGGTATTGAACGCTTTGATTCATCACAAGAGTTTAAAAAGCCGCAATTTAAAAATGGTGCATTACGATTCGCCCGATAAAAGGGGTATTGATGTGGGCCTGTTATACAATCCTAAATATTTTACGCCGGTTTTTAGTGCGCCGCTTTTTGTACAACTTCCAGGCGGATCAAAAGAGTCCTTTTTTACCCGTGATATTTTATATGTGAAGGGAGTTTTAGATGGCGACACCATCCATGTAATGGTAGGGCACTGGCCTTCACGTTCTGGTGGAGAAGAAAGGTCGGCACCGGCAAGAGCCGCCGCTGCAGGCGTTTGTAAACGAATTGTTGATTCGCTGATGGCGATTAACCAGCAAACCAAAGTGGTTATCATGGGCGATTTAAATGACGACCCCACTAGCCCAAGTATGACCAAAGTACTGCAGGCAAAGGCATCGGAAAAAGGTTTAAAAGACGGCTCTTTGTATAACCCCTGGGTTGATTTTTATAAAAGAGGAATTGGCACGATTGCCTACCAGGATTCCTGGGGTTTGTTTGACCAGATAATAATATCAAAGGCCTGGCTTGATAAAGAACAGGCTGGTTACTTTTTTCAGAAAGCCACCATTTTTAACAGAGAGTTTTTGGTGCAGCAAACCGGCAAATACAAGAACTATCCCAAAAGAACCTGGGACGGCACTACCTATAATTACGGATACAGTGATCACTTTCCGGTATTTGTAACCTTGCTGAAGAAAGTAAATAACTAATTGCAGGTAACGGGCAAAAAAAGCGCTCATTTTAAAATTATTTTTCAATAAACACGTTTAGTGATTGTAATAACTGCATCTCTTAATTAAATTTGTGTATTTATTACAAGGTTTTATTCAAATATCCATTTTAGAAAAACTGTTAATGCGTAGATTTATACTGCTGTTTGGTTTCTTATATCTTATTACAACTCTTTCTGCCCAAACGCCGGTGCCGATGGCAGCGCAACCGGGTTTAAGTTATACCGAAGATTTTAGTGACATTGTTAACTGGACAAATAATTTTGCTGCCGGAATAGGTGCAAGTAGATTTGGCGCAGCAGCTGTAAATAGCGGTAGCCCAATACCATCGGGTAATAATATAACAACCAATGTAGTTTTTCAATCCAGCCTAACATCGGGAGGTGTTCAAAAGGGATCTTTACAGGTTCCTCCAACCAATTCTATCGTTTTACTTACTACTGGTACCACAGACAATACCTCCTCAACTGCCTTCGATATTTTGTTGGATTTTACAAGTGTTGATGCCGGCACCCTTAGTTTCGACTGGGCAATTATTAATAACGGGACCGGTGGCCGAAACAGTTCCTTAAAAATTTACGGCAGTATTGATGGAATAAGTTTCACAGAAATTGCAAGCGCTGCAGTTAATAATTTCACTAATAATTCAACAACCAGCGGAACCGTTTCTGCTGTAAGTTTACCTGCATCATTTAATGGCGCCGCAACTGCTAGGTTAAGGTTTTATTACCATAACGGTACTGGCGGAGCATCTGGCTCCAGGCCAAAAATAAGTATTGATAATATTGCAGTAACTGCCTTAGCTACCACGCCTTGCCTAACCCCCACTGCCCAACCCACTGCTTTAAATTTCGGAACAATAACAAGCAGCAGCATCGCTGGCAGTTTTACAGCTGCCAGCCCTTTACCTAATGGATATTTGATTGTTGCCAGTAATAACATCAACCTTACATCCTTGCCAGTTGATGGCACAACTTATAATTTAGGTGATAATATCGGTGATGGTTTTGTTGTTGCCAATGGAAATAGTTTAAGTTTTTCTGCAACAGGTTTATCGGCCTCATCAACCTATTACTTCTTTATTTTTTCTGTAAACAATATTTGTATCGGTACCGTTAAATATTTAACAACAGGTATGCTGCAAGGCAATGCCGTTACTTTAGCAGGCCTGCCCGCTTGTTTAACGCCAGCAGCCCAGCCAACTAACCTTATTTTTGGAACAACAACCAGCACGAGTATACAGGGTTCATTTACAGCAACAACTGCAGATGGATATCTGGTTTTAAGGAGTACATCAGCGTCGTTGAGCATCAACCCGGTAAATGGTTCGCTATACAGCAGTGGCAATATTATTGGCAATGCTACGGTGGTACAGCAAAATAACTTAATCAGTTTTACAGCTACCGGATTAGCCAATACGACTTTGTATTATTTCTACATTTTTAGTTACAATAATACCAGTTGTAATGGAGGACCGGCATATAATACTACTGCGCCATTAAGCGGTTCACGTTCCACTTCTATGCTATCGCCCTGCACTGTTCCAACCGGTCAGCCATCAAACATGTTGTTTACTATTTCCAACACTTCCATAGCGGGATCATTTATTGCAGGCAGCGGCAACGATGCTTATTTGGTTGTAAGAAGCCTTAGCCCAACATTATCTGCATTGCCAGTAAATAATACCGATTACCTGCCTGGTGATAATATTGGCGGGGGTACTGTTATTGACAACAGTGCTAACAGAAGTTTTGTAACCAACGGTCTAACAATGGGTACCACTTATTATTTTTATGCTTTTTCAGTAAACAAAAACTGCAGCGGTGGTACAAAATATTTAACATCTGCACCGCTGGAAAATAATGCCAGCACTACCAATACACCAGTAAACAATTATTATTTTGGTAACCTGCATGCGCATTCCGATTATTCGGATGGCAACCAGGATAACCCTGGCTATACGCCTGCCGATAACTATTTGTACGCTCATAGTAGCCAGTGTATGGACTTTCTGGGTGTATCCGAACACAATCATTATTCGGGCAATAACAGCCCGGGTAATATTTTAAGTAACTATAGCTTGGGGGCTTCGCAGGCCAACAGTTTTACAGCAGCTAATCCAGGGTTTGTAGCTTTATATGGCATGGAATGGGGCGTAATCAGCGGCGGCGGCCATGTACTTGTTTATGGCGATGGCATGAATAATTTATGGGGATGGGAAAGCGGCAGCGGCGGCTGGGGTGGCACTAATAACTATAATGAGTTTGTTGCCAAATCGGATTATACCGGAGCCAGCGGCTTGTTTAAAAAGATAAATGATAATATTGGCAGCAATACTTTTGCATCGCTGGCACATCCAAATTCTTCCGATTACGGAAACCTTTCTAACATTGCCTACAGCGCATTTTCTGACGCTGCCATTTCTATTTCAGCTGTAGAAAACGGGCCATCAACATCAACCAACACTACTTATAGTAACCCGGCCAGTTCCATGGGTTATCTTTCCTACTATAAAAAATTATTGTCGAAGGGATATCATGTTGCGCCGTCTATTGACCACGATAATCATAACACAACTTTTGGCCGTACAACCTATTCCCGTTCGGCAGTGGTAGCCCCTGCACTAACCCGAACAGAAATTATAAAAGGTTTTCGCAACATGCATGTGTATGCCACACAGGATTGCGATACCAAAGTTGATTTTACGCTAAACACCCGAATCATGGGCAGTAGTTTAACCGCATCCGGAGCGCCAGTTATTTCTGTAACTATTACTGATGCCACTACCAATACAACAGGTGCCATTGTAAAAATAATGTTTGGAGAACCGGGTAGTAATATTAATGCAGCGGAAATATTTTCGGCCATTGGCAGCTCATTAACTTATGTTGATAACAGTTTGCCTAACCTTGCCACCGGGTACTATTATATTGATATTACCAACGGCAGCAGCCGCGTTGTTACCGCACCTGTTTGGTACACTCGTTTAGACAATGGTGTGTTACCTGTGAGCTTCGGCATGTTTACCATTCAAAAACTGAGTAAGGCTGTAAAGCTTAACTGGAGCACATTACAGGAAACAAACAGCAGTCATTTTATTATTGAAAGATCGGCCGACGGCAGAAACTGGACGAGCATATTAACCACCCCTGCGGCCGGAAACAGTAATCAAGAACTTGCCTATACGGCTTATGATAATCTGCCATTGAATGGAACAGGATATTACCGCATTAAGCAGGTTGACAGAGACAATAAATTTCAGGTATCGGTAGTACGGAATGTTCGTTTTGATGCCGGCTATATGATTAGCATGGCACCAAATCCCGCAAAAGATGTTGTTACTATAACGATGGAAAAGAAAAGCGGTTTCAACTCAACCATACAAATTTTTGATGCAGCTGGTAATGTAGTTTATGCTGAAAAGACGAATCTTTCTTCGATAAATATTAAAACCGCAAGATTTAACCGTGGTTTATATTTTGTTAAGATAGCCATGGACAATCAGGTTGCCACTCAAAAACTTTTATTGCAGTAATCATTTTACAATTTCCACTTGATCATCGGTGAGTAAGGGCAGGTTTTTAAACCGCAATATAATATTGCCGGTGGTAACAACATCTTTTTGGCAATAGGTAACTATGCGTTCCAAATTCTTTTCTTTCCAATAAACGTCCCCAACCATGCTGCCGTCAATATCATCTTTGGGTGATGGTACATTTAATGCTGCTGCCAGTAATTTCAATGAAGTAAAATGTTTGTAATCGCCAAAGCGCCAATATTGAAAAGTATCAATCATATTGGTTTCCCAGGGTTTCATATTCTGAAAGTCGAGGAAGGGAGGAATGGGAAGGCTGTTGATTAATAGGCGGCGGCAAATAAAAGGAATATCAAACTCCTTAATATTGTGGCCGGTAAAACTCCATTTGTTTGTGTTGATCTCCAACTTTTGCAGGGTAGCTATAAAATCCTGCAGTAGCAGTTTTTCATCATCGCCATAAAATGATTTTAAACGAAGTTGAAATGCTTTGCCATCTCTTTTAAAAAAGCCTACGCTTATACAAATCACTTTAGCAAACTCGGCCATTACTGCGGCACGCTGCGGATAAAAATCGGCAGCTGTAGTATCTTCTGGTAATTGCTTTTGTACTTTTTCCTGCCAAAGGTTTTGCCAATCTGCTGACATGTCACTGAAGTCAGGCTTTTCCGACACCGTTTCAATGTCTATCAACAACAGGTTTTCTAATCGTATGTTTTGCATAGCGTGTGATTATGTAAAACAAAATACGAATGAGAATTTAGAAATGCAATGAGAAAAAAATGTTTTTGCTTTGAGGTTACAAAGTTATGCCTACAAAAATTTGAATGGCTTGGCTTCTCCAGGTCTGTTGGTTGTCGATGGCATTTAGGTCGCTGAGGCCAATTTTGTACCGTGCGCCAAAATTCACAACCGGTATCTGTATCCAAATACCGCCAATGGCTGCCCATTCAGCTTTGGCGTAAATACTGCCGTTGTTTTTCAGGCTGTCAACAGTTTCTTTTATGAGGCCTCCAAAGGCTGGACCAATCTGCAGTTTTACTCTTTTGCTTTGTCCTACATTTATGTTAAGCAATACGGGCACTTCCAGGTAATTTAGTTTAGATGTTTTCTGACTACCTCCGCGAAAAATATCATCATAAATATCATTAGGGTCGTTACTGAACTCGGATGAGGTTTGTACAAAATTTACTTCGGGCTGAATACCAAAACGCCTGCTAAAATTAAACTGCAGAAATGCTCCTGCCTGAAAATTGAAGTTGAAACCTTCTTTATAGGCGTGCCCAGTTATCTTATTAATATTGGCACCACCTTTTACGCCAAAGCGAAAAAAGTTTTCACGGTCGCCATCGAGTTTGTTGCGTTGGGCAAAACTGTGTGTTGCCAATAACATTAAAACAACCGTCAATAATTTTTGCATGTTTTGAATTTTAGAACAGATAATCATTATCGCCAAGATTGTGCCAAAGAAAATATTTTGCAACTGAACATCTGATTAAATATAAAACAAATAACCTGCCCAATGCAAAACAGCTATCCACAATAATAATTAATCAAAAGCAGTGGTGTTAATTCCAATGCCCAGGAATCCACACCCAGCCTCCTCTTTTGGCTTTCCACTTCCCTTCAATCCAGCGGTGCCTGCTGTTTGGCGGTGTAATCCAATAGCCTGGCCGTTGAACATATGTATTTCCCTGCTTAACATAGCCGGGGCCTATCCATACATAATTAGGACCAGGAGGATTGGGTCTATTGGAAACAACTTCGGGTGGTTTTTCTGTAACAAAAACCCGGCGTGAGCAACTGACCAAACTAATAAACAGCACTGCCAGGTAAATGGTTATATATTTTTTCATAACGGTTATTTTGTAACTGTTAAATAAAAAAACATGCCAAAATTAAATTTTTGCAAAAACTTGCCCATAAAAAACCCCATCCTTTTTAGAATGGGGTTGTATTTTAAAATTGCTTATCAGTATTAATCTTCAGCAATCTTCACTTTACCTTTTTGCTTGGCCATCACTTCTTCTGCAATATTACTTGGTGCAGGATTGTAATGACTGAACTCCATGGTAGAACTGGCACGGCCACTTGATAATGAACGCAGCTGCGTAACATAACCAAACATTTCGCTTAATGGCACTTTGGCTTTAATTACCTGTACGCCATGCTTGCTATCCATACCTTCCAACATACCACGACGACGATTCAAATCACCTGTAACATCACCCATGTACTGGTCTGGTGTTAACACTTCCACTTTCATGATTGGTTCCAGTAAAACAGGTTTTGCTTTACGGCCAGCTTCACGGTATCCTTGCTTAGCACAAAGTTCAAAACTCATCGCATCACTGTCCACCTGATGGAACGAACCATCCTTCACTGTTACTTTCATACTCTCCATTGGATAACCTGCAAGTACACCAGTTGTCATAGCAGTTTCAAAACCTTTTTGAATGGCTGGTACAAATTCTTTAGGAATACTACCACCAAACAATTTATTTTCAAATTGGAAGTTTGATTTTCCTTCATTTTCTTTCAGATACTCCTCATCCGCGGGTCCTATTGCGAAAATAATATCGGCAAATTTACCACGACCACCGGTTTGCTTTTTCAAGGTTTCCCTGTGCTCAATTGTATTATGAAATGCTTCTTTATAAGCCACCTGAGGTGCTCCTTGGTTAATTTCTACTTTAAATTCACGCTTCATCCTGTCGATGATGATCTCCAGATGTAACTCACCCATTCCACTTAAAATGGTCTGGCCAGTTTCTTCATCGGTTTTAACCCTCAGAGTAGGATCTTCCTCAACCAGTTTGGCAATCGCCATACCCATCTTATCAACGTCAGCCTGTGTTTTTGGTTCTATTGCAACACTAATTACCGGCTCTGGGAAAGTCATTGCTTCCAACACAATCGGGTTCTTTTCGTTACAAAGTGTGTCACCGGTTTTAATATCTTTAAAACCTACAGCAGCACCAATATCTCCAGCTTCAATATAATCAACCGGGTTTTGCTTGTTGGCATGCATTTGCATGATACGGCTAATACGCTCGTTCTTTCCGGTACGGGTGTTCAACACATACGAACCAGAATCTAAACGGCCACTGTATGCCCGGAAGAATGCCAGACGACCCACAAAAGGATCGGTCATAATCTTAAATGCCAAGGCACTGAATGGTTCTTTAGGATCGCAATGACGCAATAACTCTTCACCAGTATCAGGATTAATTCCTTTAACGGCTTCAATATCCATCGGACCTGGTAAGTAACGAACAATTGCATCTAATGCTGTTTGCACTCCTTTATTTTTAAAAGAAGAACCGCACATCATCGGAATGATAGAAATATCAATCGTTGCTTTACGGATGGCTTCATGAATTTCGTCTTCAGTAATCGTATCGGGATCATCAAAGAATTTCTCAAGCAGATTTTCATCATAATCAGCAACAGCTTCAATTAGGTGTTGTCTCCACTCTGCTACATCAGCTTTCATATCTTCCGGAATGGGCACTTCATTAAAAGTCATTCCTAAAGAAGCATCTTCCCATACCATCGCTTTCAAGGTAATCAAATCAACCACACCTTTAAAATTATCTTCAGCACCAATTGGTAACTGTAAAGGCACGGCTTTAGCACCTAACATTTCTTTAATCTGCTTTACCACATTTAAGAAATCGGCACCAGCACGGTCCATTTTGTTTACAAAACCAATACGTGGTACTTTGTAACGGTTGGCCTGGCGCCAAACAGTTTCAGATTGTGGTTCCACACCTGATACTGCACAAAATAATGCCAGTAAACCATCCAGTACACGTAAAGAACGCTCTACCTCAACGGTAAAATCCACGTGACCAGGCGTGTCAATAATGTTGAACTTATATTCCTTGGTTTCTGGTGTTTTTTTACCCTGTTCCATTGGAAAATTCCAGAAACATGTAGTTGCAGCCGAAGTAATAGTAATACCACGCTCCTGCTCCTGTGCCATCCAGTCCATGGTAGCGGCGCCATCATGCACCTCACCAATTTTATGATTCACCCCGGTATAATATAATATACGCTCGGTAGTGGTGGTTTTGCCTGCATCAATGTGAGCGGCAATTCCAAAATTTCGTTGATAACGTAAATCTCCCATTTTTTAATGTTTATTGTTTTTTAAAATTTTTATTATTGTGAGCCCGGCTTTTTGCTTTTCAGCTTCTCCCGATAGCCATCGGAAGGCGTCGCACTCTTGTACTGTATTTCTCTATTGAACTTTTTTTATGCTTTTGTTATAAGCATACCCCTTGTATAAAGTTCGTTTGTAAGCGAACCGGGGTTGATATGTTTTATAATACTCTCATAGTATGCTAAATAAATACGGCCCGTGCCTGCACTGCTGTACCTTTTAGCGCCGCAAAGGTACGTTTATTTTTATTAATTACAAAGGGAAAAACAACAAAAAAGGGGCTGGCATTAATGGGTTAAGTATCAGGTTTAAAACCAATTCGTTTTCTCGGTTCTTGCGGCGGATTTAATAACTGTTTGAGGGCTTCAAAAATCATCTGTATATTTTTGTCGTGGCTGCTTACTTTATTTTCCAACTGCTCCAGTTTCAGTAAAATATCCTTTTGGGTAAGCAGCATTTCTCTGATTCTTACAAAAACGTCAATAACTTTTATACTCATTTCAATAGCGCTATCGCTTTTTAAAACGTTGGCCAGCATTTATACTCCATGCTCCGTAAAGGCATAAGGTAGGTATTTAGCATGAGCTCCTTGTTTTAAGGTCGCATTTTGCGACCTTAAACTTTCGTTCTCCTCCTTGGTTAATTCAAACATATAGTGAGCAGGGAATCGATTTAAATTCCTATTTACCTGTTCTTTTAAACGTTTTGTTTCTACGCCATATAGTTCGGCCAAATCTCTGTCTATCATTACTTTTTGCCCTCGTAATAAATGTATTTTATCAATTATTTTTTCTTCAATAATTAATTCGGGTGATTTTCTTTTTGCCATACTGCTGATTTAAAGAATTTCAAATATAATTAATTCAAATAAATTTTGTTAGCCTAGCTGCTGTGCAGCCTTTTTAAAGTGGTCGCAATTTGCGACGACTTTAGCGGTTATTGGTGGCGACCAACAATGGCGCTGTCGGTTTTATGATATCGCATTTATCGATACCATAAAACTAAAAAGCCATCCCGTTTAACACGGAATGGCTTAAATATGTTGAAACTAAAAAATTAGATTCTAAAGTGAGCGAAAGCCTTATTAGCTTCGGCCATACGGTGTGTATCTTCTTTCTTTTTGAATGAAGCTCCTTCACCTTTGCTAGCTGCAACAATTTCGTTGGCTAATTTGTCGGCCATGCTACGTCCGTTCCGGTCGCGGCTGTATTTAATCATCCACTTAATGCTTAAAGAAACCTTTCTGTCGTTACGAACCTCGGCAGGAATCTGGAAGGTAGCACCACCAATACGGCGGCTACGTACTTCTACACCTGGGGTAATGTTCGTCAAAGCTTTCTTCCAAACTTCGTATCCATCCTCACCGGTTTGCTTGGAAACTTTATCCAATGCATCGTAAAAAATAATGTATGCACCACTTTTTTTACCAGCCCACATCAAGTTGTTTACAAAACGTGTAACCAGTTTGTCGTTAAACTTAGGATCTGGTGCTAAGGGAATTTTTTTCGGTTGTGTTTTCCTCATTGTTATCTTTTTTGGTCTGACGCCCTCGTCTGACCATTGTTAAATTTATTTTTTAGCTCTTTTAGTTCCGTACTTACTACGGCTTTGTTTACGGTCTTTTACACCGGCAGTATCTAAGCTACCACGTACGATGTGATAACGTACACCCGGTAAATCTTTTACCCTTCCACCACGTATCAAAACAATACTGTGCTCTTGTAAATTGTGACCTTCACCAGGAATATAGGCAATCACCTCAATTTTATTGGTTAAACGAACTTTAGCAACCTTACGTAAAGCCGAGTTTGGCTTCTTAGGCGTAGTTGTATATACTCTTGTACATACACCACGGCGCTGCGGACAACTGTCCAAAGCTCTTGACTTGCTTTTCGCTTTGATTACTTCTCTTCCTTTTCTTACTAATTGTTGTATTGTAGGCATTTTATCCTTTTATTTTTCGGACGGCAAAGGTAGGATTTACAATTTGATTTGAGAAACTAAAAATCAAAAAAAATCAATTTTTATTCACATTAAATTAAAAAACCGCCTTTGAGAGTGGTTTTTAGTACAAATAATATCTGTTTGCAGTTAAATTTTCAGCATCCAGCCATGCGTGTCGGTTTCTTGTCCGTAACGGATGGCATTCATGCGGTTCTTAACCGAAGGCGCTATTTTCCAGCTATCTACGTTAAATTCCATCACATAATCCTTATAACGAAGTTCTTTTATCAGCGATATAGTTGCCGCAGTACCGGTTCCAAATACCTCTTTTAATTCACCAGCTTTATGGGCATCAATAATTTCATCAATATTCAGACGCCTTTCTTCCACCTCCATGCCCATTTCCTTTAAAACTGCAATTACGCTGTCCCTAGTGATACCCGCAAGTATAGTTCCAGTTTCCAGTCCAGGGGTAATGGCTTTGTTACCAATGATGAAGAAAACATTCATCGTACCACATTCCTGCACAAATTTATGTTCAAACGCGTCGGTCCATAAAACCTGGTCGTAGCCTTTCTTTTTGGCTTCGGCTGTTGCGTACATAGCTGCTCCGTAATTACCGGCAGCTTTTGCATAGCCTACTCCACCCGGTACTGCACGTACATAGTGTTCTTCAACATAAATACGCATGGGTGCGCTGTAATAAGGCCCAGTTGGGCTTAAAATAATCATGAATTTATATTTATCGCCCGGCTTAACTCCAATCATGGTGTCGGTGCTAAACATAAAGGGACGTATGTATAAAGAATGATCAGGTTGGTCGGGTATCCAGTTTTTATCAAGTTCAATCAGCATACGTAAACCTTCCATAAAAATATCCTCGGGCACCTGAGGCATTTGCATACGCTCGGCTGATATATTAAAGCGCTTAAAATTATCGTGCGGACGAAAAACAAAAGCCTCCCCATCTGCATTTTTATAGGCTTTTACACCCTCAAAAATGGACTGCCCATAATGTATTGCTGCCGTTGAAGGGTCTAGTAATAAGGGTTGATACGGCTTAATTTCGGCGTTTTTCCATTCGCCATTTTCATAATCCACTTCCAACATGTGATCGGTAAAGTATTTACCAAAGGGTATATTTTCGAGGTTGATGTCTTTTAGTTTACTTCGCTCTACTTTCGTAATATTGATGTTTTCCGCTGCAATCATAGTCGTTAATTTTACGACAAAGAAACGAAAAAAACAAGAGTTTAATTTACCGTTCAATGAGTTTAGATAACATACAACTGCCAGATACCGTATTACAGGGATTATATAATAAATCTCTATACGACCTAAATACTGACAAACCAGCGACTAATGAACCAATAACGACCAGCATTTCGTTTTTAGGTGATAATTTGAAAAGAATTGGTGTTGTAGTTAGCTCGGATGAAGCTATTTATCTGCCAGATGATGAACTTAATTTTTTGATGGGTATTTTATCTGCATGCAAATTAAGTATGGCCGATGTTGCGCTGATAAATACAGAAAAAAACGCAGGGGTGTCGTACACGGCAATTACCGAACAACTAAAAGCCGAGAAAATATTTTTATTTGGGCTGCAGCCGAATGTACTTGGTCTGCCGCTGGCGTTTCCGCATTATCAAATACAGCAGTTTAATAACCAGGTTTATTTATCGTCGGTTGGTTTGCAAAATTTACAGGCTGATAAGGCAGAGAAACTGAAACTGTGGAACTGCCTTAAAAAAATATTTTCAATTTAATATTCGCTAGCAATGGACACTATTATATTCGCCACCAATAATCAGAATAAAGTAAATGAAGTACGGGCAGTGCTGGGTGATATTTTTAACATCATCACATTAAAGGAAGCCGGTATTGATATTGACATACCCGAGCCACATGATACACTGGAAGCAAATGCAACAGAAAAATCAAAAACCATTTTTAAGCTCACAAACAAAAACTGTTTTAGCGAAGACACAGGCCTGGAAGTAGATGCGTTGAATGGGGAGCCCGGTGTAAAGAGTGCTCGCTATGCCGGTGACAGCAGGAGTTTTGATGATAATATTGATTTGCTACTGCATAATCTATCATCAACAACAAATAAAACGGCGAGGTTTAGAACAGTGATTTCATTAATACTGGAAGGCAAGGAATATTTTTTTGAAGGTATTTGCTTGGGTAAAATAATCGCTGAAAGAAAAGGCGATAATGGTTTTGGATACGACCCGGTTTTTGTGCCCGATGGAAGCGATAAAACTTTTGCTGAAATGGATATGGAAGGAAAAAATAAATTCAGTCACCGTAAAAAAGCAATGGAAAAACTGATACAGTTTTTGAATAAATAATATGGCCAGAGTAAAACTTGACATGCCGGAAAAGGTAATTGCCTCTTTTCAGATACCTGTGCGCATTGCCGATATCAATTACGGGAACCATGTTGGCAACGATGCTTTTGTGAGCATTATACATGAAGCCAGAATGTTGTGGTTACAGCAATATGGTTTTACAGAATTGCAGGTTGAAGATATCGGACTCATCATGAGCGACCTGGCGATTGAATTTAAAAGCGAATCTTTTTACGGCGATGTAATAGAAGTGAGACTGGGTGTGGCCGAGGTAGCCAGAGTAAGCTTTGAATTGTATTACCAGCTTTTTGCTATCCGGAATAGCGAATTT
>JBKJPN010000010.1:0-5876 GCA_046595125.1 Ferruginibacter sp. | reverse complement strand
ACGTTTATCATCTTATTTTTTACAAAGATGATTTTTTTGGGTTGATTACCTTCCAGCCATTTTTGCACGATCGCATTTTGAAGGACGAGTTTTTCCACCTCCGGTTGCTCCATGTTTAGTGCCAGTTGCATATTGGTACGCAGTTTACCATTGATGGAAACGGGGTATTCTTTTGTACTTTCTACCAGCAATGCAGGATTAAAAGATGGATATGTTGCATCTAAAATTGATCCTTCATTACCCAATTGATTCCACAATTCTTCGGCAATATGTGGTGCATAAGGTGTAAGTAAGATGAGCAGTTTTTCTAAAATTTCTTTTTTGTGGCATTTCAAATCGGCCAGTTCATTTACGCAGATCATGAATGCACTTACGGCTGTATTAAAACTAAAACGCTCTGTATCTTCCTCAATTTTTTTGATGGTGCGATGGAGGACTTTTAATTCGGCATCGGTTGCTTTCTCATCGTTCCAAACTTTTCCTTTCAGGTCATCATTAAATAATCTCCACAGTTTGCGTAAAAAACGATGAACCCCTTCAATACCTTTTGTATCCCAGGGTTTGCTGGCTTCCACCGGGCCGAGGAACATTTCATACATTCGGAAGGTGTCAGCGCCATATTGATTGCATAGTTCGGCTGGGTCAACGGTGTTGTATTTTGATTTGGACATTTTTTCAACTTCACTTAAACACAAAAAACTACCATCCTCTTCAACTTCCATTAATGCAGATGAATATTCATCTCTCCAAGCTCTGAATTTTTTAGTGTCTAATTCTATTCCATCAACAAAATTCACGTCAACGTGAATTTCACTAGATACAATAAGTATATCTTCTTCGGCTAAATTTTTATACGCCTGATTTTTATTATGCTTATCAATAATTTCAAAATATTTTTTTCTAGCATCTAATTGGCCATGAACTATTTGGTCTCTATATGATTTAGATAAAAAAACAGGATAACCTCCTGGATCCACTGAACTCCCTCCAATTTCAAATAATCCCTTTTGTGTTAAATAAGGAGATAATCTATAAATAATCCTACTACTTCCCTGTATCATCCCCTGATTCAACAATTTTTTGAATGGTTCATCATATCCAATCAATCCCAAATCAAACAAAACTTTCGTCCACATACGGCTGTACAATAAATGCCCAACGGCATGTTCGGTCCCTCCAATGTACAAGTCAACCTGGTTCCAGTAATCGCTGGCTTTGCGGTCGCAAAAGGTTGTTTCATTTTTGGGGTCCATGTAACGCAGAAAATACCAACTGCTGCCGGCATAACCGGGCATGGTGCTGGTTTCACGTTTGACCTCACCCCCAGCCCCTCTCCAGGGGAGAGGGGAGCCTGACCCTGCTTCTTCTGCAACAGTTTCTTTATTTAAGAGCGCCTGTTCTATTTCCTTTAATACTGTATTTAAAGCATTGTTTACCTGATAATTTGTAAACCGTATCATTGTAAAACCTTCTTCTTTAAGCCATTCTTCTCTTCCTTTATCAAATATTTTTTGCTCTTCGTCATTATGATATTCACCATCAATTTCAACAATTAAATTTTTTTCAAGACAAACAAAATCAGGAATATAACCGGCAATGGGATGCTGTCTTCTAAATTTATGTCCTGCTATTTTTCTGTTTCTTACTTCCTGCCAGATAATGTCTTCTTCAACAGGTGCATCTTTTCTGTTTTGCTTTGCAAAGGCAATTGTCTTTTTCCATTCTTCCACACTACTATTAATGTAGCCGTAAGGCGCAGAGTCTTGCGCCAGCGCTCCCCTCTCCTTTGGAGAGGGGCTGGGGGTGAGGTCTGCCTTTGAAGAGAGCCTGTTTGAATTTGTCAACAGGCCAGGGGTGACATCAACCCAATCTTTAATATTCGCCAGCGGCCCTTCCCCTTCCGGTCCGGGGCCATATTTATCTACATGTGGTAATTCCAATGGCAGTTCTTCTGCATCCAAAGGAATGGCAATACCATCGCTCCAGACGATAGGAAAAGGTTCGCCCCAATATCTTTGCCTGCTAAAGCCTGCATCCCTCATGCGGTAATTCACTTTGCGTTTCCCAATACCCAGTTCTTCTATTTTATTTACCGCAACACCAATGGCATCTTTCATCAGCAGTCCATTTAAAAAATCACTGTTTTCTAAAACAGCTTCTTTAGTTGGGTTTGCTTCTTCGCCATTAAAATGACTGCCGATAATATTGGTAATAGGAATATTAAAATGCTGTGCGAATTTAAAATCCCTTTCATCGCCGCAGGGCACGGCCATAATAGCGCCGGTGCCATAACCTGCCAAAACATATTCACTGATCCAAACTGGAATTTCTTTTCCATCAAACGGGTTAATGGCATACGCACCTGTAAAGCAACCGGTAATCTTTTTCTCAGCCATACGGTCCACATCGCTGCGACTTTTTACATAAGCCACGTATTCATCAACCGCAGCAGCCTGCTCAGGCGATTTTATTTCATTCACCAAATCGTGCTCAGGTGCTACTACCATAAAATCTACACCGAAAATAGTATCGGGCCTCGTGGTGTAAACGGTGAGTCGTGAGTGGTGAGACGTGAGCGAAGCATTTTCTGTTGCACCCGTATTCACGTCTGACGATTCACGCCTCACTTCAAAAGTAATTTCCGCTCCCTCGCTCTTACCAATCCAGTTCCTTTGCATTTCTTTCATGCTGTCGCTGAAGTCAACAGTTTCTAATCCTGCCAGCAACCTGTCGGCATAAGCAGTAATGCGCAAATACCATTGGCGCATTTTTTTCTTTTCTACCAGATGTCCACCACGTTCGCTTACACCATTTACCACTTCATCGTTTGCTAAAACTGTTCCTAAAGCTTCGCACCAGTTTACCTCGCCAAACTTAGAAAATGCCAGCCGGCGTTTCATTAAAATATCTGCCTGCTCTTTTTCAGAATATGCATTCCATTCTTCCGCAGTAAAACTGCTTCCACCTCTTGTTTCGTATTTCTTCATTAGCTCAACAATTGGTTTTGCTTGTTTGCAGGTATTACAGAAATAAGAATTGAATAATTCTAAAAATATTTTTTGTGTCCATTTGTAATATGATGGATCGCTAGTGCGAACTTCTCTGCTCCAATCGTAACAAAAACCAATTTTATCGAGCTGTGCTTTAAAGGTCTCAATATTTTTTTCGGTGGTAACGGCGGGGTGTTGCCCAGTTTCCAATGCATATTGTTCAGCAGGCAACCCAAAACTATCAAAACCCATAGGATGCAGTACATTAAAGCCTTTCAGCCTTTTGTAGCGGCTGTAAATATCGCTAGCTATATAACCTAAAGGATGCCCAACATGCAAGCCTGCACCGCTTGGGTAAGGAAACATATCCAACACATAAAAAGATGGTTTGGGGGAGTTGTTGCTTACTTTATAGGCATTTGTTTCTTTCCATTTCTGTTGCCACTTTTTTTCTATTTCTCTAAAATTGTATTCCATGTTTTATATTCTTTTACCGCAAAGCCACATAGGCGCTAATGGTGTTGTTTTAATTACTTCGCTATTTTATTTTGGTTTTATCCATTCATTTTTATGGCATATAAATTCCGATTATTTCGGGGGTCGCACATTTTATCAGAATATTTTTTTTCGTATTTTATTGATGCTAATTTCTTACCACAGAGTTTAATGAGTTTAAGGGATGAGTCTCACAGAGTTTATTCTATAAAATTCATGTGATAACGATAAGAATAATAAAATAAAGATATTTTAATTCAAAAACTCTTTCAACTCCGTGTGTCACTCATCTAACTCTGTGGTCAATATCAAAAAACTTTTAACAAATTAATATGCAGCGGTTGTGAACTGCATAAAATATATTTGAACATCAAACTAACGCTTGCGTTCAAAAATAAACTAAACAATACAAAATCCTTTATTTTTGTCGGCAACCCTACTAAATTTCTAACTTAATATTTACAACATGGCGCAATTAGGCAAAGGATCGAGCAAAAAAGGAACTACAAGTTACGTGGGTGCTATTATTGGTGTATCGCTTGTGTTGTTTTTGTTTGGAATTGTTGGATGGTTCTTTTTAAATCTCCGCAAAACGGGCGATTATTTTAAAGAAAGTATACAGGTGCACACCTATTTAAACCGAGAGGCATCTAAAAAGAAAATAGACAGTTTAACGCAGTATATATCGTCATTGCCATATGCCAACAGGGTTGAGTATGTTACAAAGGAGATTGCGATGCAAAAATGGAACAAAGAAAATGACAGTACTTGGAAGCAGTTTTTGAGCAACAATCCATTACCGGAAAGTATTGATTTTTATGTAAAGGCTGACCATGTGGAGAAGGATAGTTTAAATATGTTGGCAACAGATCTTCAAACAGCATATCCGGGTGTTATTGCTGAGTTTCAATTCCCCACGGAGACCGTAACCAAGGTAAGTAAATTTGTAAAAACAGTGGGTTTAATATTTTTAGTTACCGCCATTATTCTTACTACGCTTGTCGTTTTCTCTATAGACAATACAATAAGGTTAGCTATGTATAGCAACCGATTTATTATAAAAACGATGCAGATGGTTGGTGCTACCAGATGGTTTATAGCCAAGCCAATAAATAGACGTGCAGTAATAAATGGATTGATAGCATCGTTTATAGCAATTGCAGCTGTTTATGGGTGTGTGTTGTTAATTGAGAAATTTAGACCTGAATTTAAAGTGCTGCATGATAACAATGGTTTACTTATGCTGTTTGCAGTTATTATTTTAATGGGTATTACCATTACTTTATTGAGTACCCACAGAGCGGTAATAAAATACCTGCGAATGAAGCTGGACGATCTTTATTAAAGCAAACACTTTATATTGCAACCTTAATTAAAAATTATGCTGAAAGAAAAGAACGAAAAAGCGATTGTAATTAATAACCTTTTTGGAAAAGAAAATTATGTTTGGATGTTGGCGGGTATTGTTGTGATAGTACTCGGATTTATTTTGATGGCAGGTGGTAAAAGTGCTGACCCTAAAGTTTTTGACCCTAAAGAAGTTTATAGTACTACAAGAATTACCATTGCGCCTTTGCTGATTATCATCGGTTTTATTTTGGAAATAGTGGGGATAATGAAGAAGCCAAAAACAGTAGTTAGTAATTAGTATTGAGTAGTTAGATAAAAGATTTTAAGCGCAGAGGAAGTAAGATTCTTACTGCGTTTTTTTATAGTTAAATATTTTAAAAATCCCCCATGACTTTATTTCAATCGATTGTAATCGCCATTGTAGAAGGGCTTACAGAATTTTTACCGGTTTCCTCTACTGGCCACATGATCATTGCAGAGCGTTTGCTACATGTAACCGAAACAGATTTTGTAAAAGTTTTTACCGTAGCTATACAACTTGGTGCCATACTCGCAGTGGTAGTTTTATATTGGAAAAAGTTTTTTGATTTTAGCAAATGGCAGTTTTATGTAAAGCTTATAATTGGTGTAATTCCTGCCCTCATTCTCGGGTTTTTATTTTCTAAAAAGATAGATGCCATGCTTGATAGTGCTACTACGGTTGCCATTGCTTTATTGGTTGGTGGTATTATTTTATTGTTTGTTGATAAACTTTTTACCCGCCCACGCATACATTCAGAAGCGGAAATAAAACCAATAAATGCATTTATTATTGGTATTTGGCAGTGCCTAGCTATGATACCTGGTGTGAGCCGCAGTGCTGCATCTATTATTGGTGGTATGCAACAAAAACTTACCCGCAGCGAAGCAGCAGAATTTTCTTTCTTTTTGGCCGTACCTACAATGCTTGCGGCCACAGGTTATAAATTGTTGAAATATTATAAAGAAGCCGGTGGTTTTAATACAGAAGAAATAAAGTTATTAGCTGTTGGTAATGTAGTT
>JBKJPN010000232.1:0-12912 GCA_046595125.1 Ferruginibacter sp. | reverse complement strand
CCAGGAATTAAAAATCAAAGAAAACAAAAGTACCGAGGAGAATCATTAATCAACATAAAAAATCAAACTAAAAACATGTTTAAAAAGTTATTATTTATTGTACCTCTTGTGATATTGTTTATGGCAGGTTGTAAAAAATCGTCGAGCAACGGCTGCCAGTTCACCGAATCTACATTGGTAGCACCGGCTGCCGAAATTGCCAATTTGCAGACTTATATAACTGCTAACCATCCGGCAGCCATACAGCATTCGAGTGGCATTTTTTATGAGATTGTTACGCCAGGTACCGGGGCAACAGCCAGCATCTGTTCCAGTGTTGGCGTACGCTATGCCGGTTATCTTACCAATGGCAGTAAATTTGATGAAAGTACTACTACCATTACTTTTCCGCTGGGACAGTTAATTGTTGGCTGGCAAAAAGGAATTCCTTTAATTAAATCAGGCGGTTCTATCAACCTTTATATCCCGCCATCATTGGGTTATGGCAATCGGGCTGTTGGAACCATTCCTGCAAACTCAAACCTGGTATTTGTAATACAGTTAGATGCTGTACAGTAATTAAAACTATCAATTTTGCAACACGAAGCAATCTCGGTTTTTGATATGTTTAAGATAGGCGTTGGCCCATCGAGCAGCCATACGCTAGGGCCATGGCGTGCGGCAGAACGTTTTTTGGGTGCCATGGTAAAACGTAATCTTTTGCAGGAGATAAAGGAATTGCGGGTACTGCTTTATGGCTCGCTGGCTAAAACAGGCGTGGGACATGGTACCGATATTGCCGTGCAACTGGGCCTCAGCGGTGATGATCCGGTAATTTTTGATGTAAATCATATTGATGCTAAGATTAGTGATATTAAAACCATGAAGAAGATTATTCTGGCAGGCAAACATGAAATAGACTTTGACCCTGCCGAGGATATTGAATTTTTAATGGGCGAATCGCTACCATTTCACCCCAATGCCTTAAGCTTTTTGGTTACACTTTATAACGGCGACGAAATTGCCGAAACCTATTATTCAGTAGGCGGCGGTTTTGTTAGCAAGGAAGGCGAAGTAGAGATGGGAACTTTTGGTGTAAACCTTCCTTTTCCCATCAACACATCGGCCGAATTGCTGCACTGGTGTATGAAAACCGGCATGAATATAAGTGATGTAGTGCTGGAGAATGAATCAGCCTGGCGCAGCGAAGCCGAAACCAGAGAAGGCGTGCTAAACATCTGGAGCGTGATGAAGGAATGCATTTACCGCGGATGTCATGGCACTGGTATTTTACCTGGCGGTATACAAGTTAAAAGAAGGAGTGGGGGACTCAATAAAAAACTAATTGCCGGGCGGCCTTATACCGATTACGAAAGCTGGTTTAATTTGGTAAAAGAAGGGGGTAATAATTTTACTTATATACTGGACTGGGTAAGTTGTTTTGCCCTAGCGGTGAACGAAGAGAACGCCAGTTTTGGCCGCGTGGTTACAGCGCCCACCAACGGAGCCGCCGGTGTAATACCGGCTGTATTGTTATACTATATTGCTTTTTGTGAAGGTGGTTCCGATGACAAGATTATTCAGTTTTTATTAACCGCCGCCGAAGTGGGCAGTATATTTAAAAAAGGCGCCACCATATCTGCTGCCATGGGCGGTTGCCAGGCAGAGATTGGTGTAAGCAGTGCCATGGCTGCTGCTGCACTTACCGAGTGCATGGGCGGCACACAAAAACAGGCCCTCATGGCCGCCGAAATTGCCATGGAGCATCACCTGGGTATGACCTGCGACCCGATTGGAGGACTGGTACAAGTGCCCTGCATTGAACGTAATGCCATGGGTGCTATAAAAGCAATTACTGCCAGCCAGTTGGCTATGCAAAGTCTGCCGGATTACGCCAAAGTAAGCCTTGACGGAGTAATTAAAACCATGTGGGAAACTGCGCTGGATATGAACCACAAATACAAGGAAACTGCTGATGGCGGACTGGCGGTTAATGTGCCGTTGAGTTTATCGGAGTGTTAGTTTATCCAGTTAAACTGGTATTCTAGTCGAGGCTTTTGATCCCGGCCGGCAACACGCCTGTAACGATTGGGTAAGGCCATTAAATAATCTCTTGCTTTTTCGGCCCGGTCGGTTAGTTTTGAAATATCGGCAATCTTCCATTCTTTTATAAGCGACTCCAAAATATCGGTATAGTCCAAGCTTGTGTATACACCCAGGCGCTGGGCAGCATCGCTGAAATGATCATAAGCTTGTCCAATCTTTTCACCAGACTGGCGCAGGAAATGTGCAGGCATCACAATTTTTTTTCGCATCATATCTTCAAAAACCATCATCATTTCACTGGCATCAATTTCAAATATTTTTGCTACAAAACTTTTATAAGCTTTAGCATGGCGGGCCTCATCTGCCGCAATAACACCACAAATTTTTGAAAGCTGCGTGCAGCCAAAATCTTTGGCGATAGTGGCTGTACGGCGGTGCGATATATTGGTTGCGAGTTCTTGAAACGACGTGTAAACAAAGTTTTTATAAGGATCACGGCCGGTACCAATATCAAAACCATCGGCAATAAGGTATTGGGTACTAATCTCCATTTGTTTCATGTTAATCCGCCCCGACAGGTAAATAAATTTATTGAGCAGGTCGCCATGACGGTTCTCTTCGGCCGTCCACATGCGTACCCATTTACTCCAACCTTCGGGTTTCATTTTATCAATTCCAGTAACATCGGTAAGCCAGCTTTGGTAGGTTGGCAGGGCTTCTTCGGTGATGATATCGCCTACTAAAACGGCCAAGTAGTCGTATGGCAGTTCTTTACATTGGGCCTGTAGGTCTTTTAATTCTTTATTAAAATTACCCGAGGCTGTGTCAGGTAAAAAATCACTGGGCTGCCAGTTCTCGTCTATCTTTTTTAAAAATTCATCCACTATGACATTCATATCCCTGCCCAAAAAGTCCATTACCTCAAGCCGGGTATGATGCTGTATATTTTCCATTTTTATTTTTTATTAAGATATTGGGTTGATTGTTTTGAAATGTGGTTGGCTTTTAATTAAGGTACAACTTTTAAGCCGAAATTTTGTGATGCAGATTTATATGCCGTATTTTCTTTTTATATCCCGTTCTGTTTCTCTTCCTTTAATGGTTTCTCTTTTGTCATAGTGTTTTTTACCCTTACCAATACCAATCTTCATTTTAAAATAACCCGACTCTGCCAAAAATAATTTTAATGGTATGATGGAGTAGCCCTTTTCTTTCGTTTTGTTTTCGAGCTTACGTAATTCACGTTTGTTGAGGAGGAGTTTGCGTTCCTGCAGTGGCTCGTGATTGCTGTAAGTACCAAAAGCATATTCGGATATGTGGAGGCTTTTTACAAATAGTTCGCCTTTGTGAAAAATACAGTAGCTATCGTTAAAGCTGGCTTTGCCGGCCCGTAAAGACTTAATCTCTGTGCCGCTGAGTACCATGCCTGCGATATAGGTATCTTCAAAAAAGTATTCGTAATGTGCCTTTCGGTTGGTAAGTTCCAATGCGCTGTTTTTTTGCAAAGGTATTGGGTTTGGTTTGATTTGCTGTACAGGTTTCAATTGCAAAAAGCCGGGATGTTGCAATTGATTTAATATTGCATGTTGGTTGTTATTTTCTCATCAAACGATTGGAACCAATAAATAAATGCCCGAATATTTTTTATTAAATACATGAGTAATCTTCTATTCCCTCACATCCTGTTAAGAAATACATTACAATAAAAGCAATCATCGGCATTTTTACAATTATGATAATCGCAAACCGGGCATCACTGTAAGCAACTGCCAGCATTCATTTGTAGTCACCAATTATATGAGCATCTGGAGAATTATTAGTACTAATCTGGAGAGTATTGCCGTTTAGAACAGTTTCGAAAAGACTTCCGAAGGTTTAAAAACTTCGAAAGTCTTAAACCGATGCTGTTATCGTCGTTTTTATACAGCCTTTCGTAAAACAGCTACATTATTTTCCATTACTCACTTACAAGCAGCCATTGGGCAAAGCTGCACCTTTGTGTTGTTAAAGAAATCCAATCCAATCCGAAGAAAAGAATCCTGTCCTGTGAAAACCGTAGATTTTTTTTTTTGTGTTAGTTAAGTTATTACCTCTAAAAAAAAGCCTTCAGTAATGAAGGCTTTTTAGTATGGAGTAAAAAAGAAAATTTATTAGGCTTTACCCCGCCGCAGCCACCATCCCAGCCAAAGGCCAACAGCACCAAATGAAACCAGTACATCAGTTAAATGCGCCATCAAATCGAAACTACCAAACCAGATATGCATCATATACGGGCCACCCAAAAATAAAATCATACCGGTACTTAGGCTGGCCATTAAGATAGTGCCAAAGCTTGGCGAAGTAATCTTCAGCAATATTCCACAAAGCAGCCAAATCATAATAATATCAACAACCAGTCCACGTCCCATATTCATAAACATCTGGTTCATACCATCCATTTTTTTATGGTAGGTAACTTTTGCCCATGGCTTTCCTACGGAAGTTTCCATTACCTTTTCCATTTCTTCATTGGATGAACCTGGTGGATAAGTGGGCATAAAATAAGCACCGTCTTCGTTGAACTGGGAACCCAGATAAGCAAGAATGCTGTCTTGTTTAGGTGTGTATTGCTGCTCGGCGCTATGCAGATTTAAAAGTCCCCAACTCATAAAAGACCAGATAAAGACGATTATACCGCCAACCAAGGCGCCAATAATTAGTTTTTTCATATTTCAAGTTTTGGTTTACGCTAACAAAATAGATAATTAATACGATAATTGAAAGCTTTATAAAACAATGCTGCCTAAGTTTTCAAAACTTAGGCAGCATTGCCACACTCAGCATATCGCTTATTGTTCTATTGGGAATTATTTAAGCGTTTTAAATGACTTGAAAAAATCATCAATTGATTTACTTCTGGATTCTTTATCTACAAGTACCAATATCTGATATTGATAGTCGCCTATCAATATAGCCCGGTAATGTACATAGGTTTTTTGTGCATCCAGATAAATAACGGCATCTTTTCCTCCATGTTGTTTGTACATAAATGCACCTTCACTTTTAATTTCGCCTTTGATGGTCTCTACAAAAGAATTCATGGAAACTTCAGCCATGTTAACATGGTCAGTCATTTTTACCACATGTTTAGTAACACTTACAAAATAATTCCCGCTGTTATCAGAGCCTTTTACAGTAGCCTTTTTCCGAATTTTACCATCTTCTTCTTCTTGATTAAGCGTTTCTTCAAATACCATCGGGAAAATAATGGAGATATTAAAATCGGCTGATTTGTAAACAAACTTAGCTGTGTTAAAAACCGGCAGTGGTTTTACTGTGTAACTGGCATTGCTGTTAAATTGGGAAGCGGCTATTAAAGCCAGCACAATAAGCATTCGTTTCATACAGAACTTTTAATGTTGATAAGCTGTCAGATTGCAAAACAAATATACCTTTATTTGTTTCCTATGCCAATACCCTGTAACGAGTATTCGTCTTAAAATGAGCAGTACCATTTTTAAATTGACAACTGTATTACTCGAATGTTGTCCTGTTTTTATTAAATTTGAGCAAAACGAAATAATATGAAAAAAATACTACTTGGCTTAACAGCCCTGTTTTTTTTGGCTGGTGCCCAATCACAAACACTTAATACACCTCAACCGTCGCCAACACAAACGGTAAAACAAACCTTTGGCGTGGGTAATATTGAGCTGAGTTATAGCCGCCCCAGTGTAAAAGGCCGTAAAATAATGGGCGACTTGGTGCCATTTAACGAGATTTGGCGTACCGGTGCCAATGCAGCTACCACACTAACTTTCAGCGAAGCGGTAACCATAGCTGGTAAAGAAATAAAAGCAGGTAAATACGGTTTGCTAACCATCCCTGGCGAAAAAAAGTGGACAATCATTATAACCAAAGATGTAAATATTAATAACCCAGCCAATTATAAACAAGAAAACGATTTAGTGAGGGTAGAAGCGAATGTGGTTCTGCTGCCTTTTGATATTGAAACTTTTGGTATCAATTTTGGCGATATTACGAACAACAGTTGTAAAATTGGACTGATGTGGGAAAGAACCTATGTTCAGTTTGAAGTTACTACCGGCACCGATGCAAACGTAATGGGCCAGATAGAAAAAGTAATGAACGACGACAACAAACCTTATTATGCTGCTGCTTCTTATTATTATGATAACGGTAAGGATATAAAAAAAGCTCTAACCTGGGTTAACAAAGCACTTGAAACAAATAAGGAAGCATATTGGATGTATATGCTTAAAGCTAAAATTCATAAAGATTTGGGCGATAAGGCTGCCGCAAAAACTGCTGCTAACATTTGCAAAGATTTGGCAGCAAAAGCAAAGAACGATGGTTTTGTGAAACAAGCAAATGAACTGATAGCGAGTTTATAAAAGAAGTTGAAAATTTTTATAAAAAAGAGTCGGAACTAACCGACTCTTTTTTATAATCAAAATGGTTATCATTGTTATATTTGAATGGCTCAAGTCTTTTGAAATTGACGTTAAATTTTAAGTTAAACCAGTTAAGTCTTATATTGCCGCATCTGTTAAAAAATAAATACTAAAGCATGGGAACATTTGCCGATTTTGTAAATGCAGCTAACGATATTATTTGGAGTAAAGCGCTGATCTTTTTATTGCTCGCTGTGGGCATATATTTTTCGATAAGGATGCGCTTTTTTCAAGTGAGGTTGTTGAAAGAGATGGTAAAATTGCTCTTTCAGAGCGATAAATCAAAAGCAGGGATATCGTCATTTCAGGCGCTGGCTGTTTCTTTATCGGGCAGGGTGGGTACGGGCAATATTGCCGGCGTAGCAACTGCTATTTTTGTTGGCGGCCCTGGTGCTATTTTCTGGATGTGGATGGTGGCTTTTTTGGGTGCAGGTTCGGCTTTTGTGGAGTCAACGCTTGGCCAAATTTACAAACGAAAAGAATTTGGTGAATACCGCGGTGGTCCCGCTTTTTATATTGAAAAAGGGTTTAAGAATAAAAAAATTGGTAAATGGTATGCGGTAATATTTGCCTTGTCAACCATAGTGGCTTGTGGGTTATTATTACCCGGTGTACAATCCAACAGTATTGCATCGGCAGTAAAAAGTGCCTTTGCTATTAAGTATGTCTGGACGGGTGTGGTGCTTGCAGTACTACTCGGCCTTATCATTTTTGGTGGTATTAAAACCATTGCCAATGTTGCACAATGGGTGGTTCCTTTTATGGCCGGCGCTTATATATTACTGGCCGTTGTAATTATGGTGATGAATTATGAGCAGATTCCAGAAGTATTTTCTCTTATCATCGCCAGTGCATTTGGTGCCAAAGCAACTTTTGGAGGAATTATCGGTGCAATGATAACCATTGGTGTAAAACGAGGTGTATATAGTAACGAAGCCGGGCAGGGTACTGGTCCGCATCCGGCTGCGGCAGCCGAAGTATCTCACCCAGTAAAACAGGGTCTGGTGCAAGCATTTTCGGTTTATATTGATACTTTATTTGTTTGCTCTGCAACAGCTTTTATGATTTTGATTACGGGTATGTATAATGTACAAGGTCCCGATAAAGAAATGCTCGTAAACAATGGTGTTTACTATATGCAGGATGGCGTTAAACATTTTGATGGTAGTCCTACCTACACGCAGGCAGCCATTGATAAAGCCTTAGGTAGCCACGAAACTTTTGATGTGGCCTATATTGGCACTGGCAGCTATTTTGTTGCCATTGCCCTGTTCTTTTTTGCCTTTACTACTTTACTGGCTTACTACTATATTGCCGAAACCAATGTGGCTTATTTAACTCAGAAACGGGGCGGCCCATTGCTGATGCTGTTACTGAAGTTTGGTATTATGGCGGCCGTTTATATTGGCTGTGTGCGTACTGCTAAAATTGCTTGGGATTTGGGCGATATGGGTGTAGGCATTATGGCATGGCTAAATGTAATTGCTATCATTATTTTGCAAAAGCCGGCCTTACTTGCTTTAAAAGATTATGAAAAACAGAAGAAAGCTGGTAAAGACCCGGTATTTGATCCGGTAGCATTGGGAATTAAAGATGCTGATTTTTGGGAAAATGAATATCAAAAGGAAAACTTAGACAAAGAAAAGTCGTGATTTTAGTTAAATAAATGTTGCCAGAAATAGCACTCCGGCAGCAATAAGTGTAAATAATGTATTTTAGAACCTATGAATAAAGTTTTAACCGCTGTTTGGTTATTTTGTATTGTTGCCTTAGCTCCATTGCTATCAACGGCTCAAAACAGTAACACGGTCCAGGTAAATATCAGCCTTTCTATTCCGCAGCTTGCTGGTAAACAGATTTTAATTGCCTACCCTTTTTGGGGTAAAGTATATATTTCGGATACACTGGCGTTGGATCAGAAGGGGCAGGGGATACTTGCCCCCGCAGCGGGTATGGAAAAAGGTGTTTACAAAATCATTTGGCCACCCGCAAACAGTTATGCAGAAATTATCGTTGACGATGAAAAAAACTTTACCGTCAGTATTAATGATACTGCCGATTATATCAATCGTATTACATTTACCGGATCGCCGCAAAACGAATTGTATTACAGTTATTTACGGTTTGCTTTAAATAAAAGAAAACAAATTGTTTCGCTCGATAATAATAAATCTCTTTCCAAAGAAATTAAAGAAGAAAAGATAACGGAGGTTGAATTATTGATTAAAAATATGCAGGACAGCATCATCAACAGCAATGAAGGCAGCCTGTTTGCCGAAATGATGAAACTGGTTTCGGATTATGGGGTAACCAATAAGACTGATTATTACGAATACCGCAAGCAATACCTCGCAAATATTAATTTAGCAGATTTACGCTTAACGCGGACAGATGCGCTGTACGAAAAAGTCATCACCTATATTGAACAGCTACATGCCGAGCAACCCGATTCTACCTTTGCAGCCTGCGAACTGATTATAGAAAAAGCGAGGGCGCAGCCCATAAGCTTTCAGGCAATTATAACTAGCTTGCTAAACAAATATGCTGGCGGCAAACTCATATTAAGCGAAGATGTTTATGCACTTTTGGGAAATCGTTATTACGTGCAGGAAAAACCCAGCTGGATTAATGAGGAAACAAGACAAAAAATTGAGAATCAAGTAAAGTTGATATTACCCAACCGGATTGGGCAAAAAGCACCCAATTTTAAATTAAAAGATATTGCCGGAAAAACACATTCGCTACACAAAATTGACAGTATATCAACAGTTTTGTTTTTTTACAATGCTGATAATCCGGCTAATGAAAAATGGCTAAAAAAGTTTGCCGAAACGGGAAAAAAATATGGCAAGTATCATGTTGCATTTGTAACCGTAATGCTAAAGACAAACAATATGGCTACTGCCGTTCAAACGCTTAAAAATAGTGGAGCTGCAAATTGCACTAATCTTGTTACAACTGATGACAGCGAATTAATTGCCAACTACAATATTATAAACGGATTTAAAATAGTTGTACTGAATCGTGAGCATAATATTCACTACAAAAATATCAGTATCGATAATATTAATGTGGTGCTAGATCAGTATTTAAATATTAAGTAAAACAGCGGCGGGTTATTTTAATAACGATTAGTCCATTTCACAAAAAACATATTGGGGCATTGCCACTACAGAGAGCTTTGTTGAACAAGCTTGTAAATCTTTACGGTTGTATTATGACTTTGAAAGAAAAAATACACCAACACTATTACCAAATAGTAATTGATAGAGTTGCCGCACTGCAGCAAGTTTTAGCCGACTTAAAGGAAAGCGGTAGCAACGAAACCAAAAGCACCGCTGGCGATAAACATGAAACTGCATTGGCTATGCTGCAGATTGAACAGTCCAATAAACGTGCTCAATTGCAAGAACTGTTGTTGCAAAAAGCGGCTGTTGAAAAACTTAATCCTGCAATTAAAACCCTTACAGTTTTAAACGGAAGCCTGGTAAAAACTAACAAGGGATATTTTTTTCTAAGTGCTGCTTTAGGTAAAGCTGTTGTTGATGATCAGCAAGTGATTGCCATCTCGGCCCAATCGCCGTTGGGCGAAAAACTATTGGGTTTACAGGTTGGTGATCATGTAGTAGTTAACGGTAACACTTTCAGTATTCAATTGGTAGCATAAAAAAATCCGGAAAGTACCTAGCTTCCCGGATATAAAACAAGAACCACCAATTTTAATTAGCTTTTATCACTTCGTACCATATTTCGCCGTTGTCCATTACGATGGGTCTGTATTGAGCACCATCAACGGTATAATAAGTTTCGCCATCAATAACTACTTCGTCGTAACCATCAGGTAAACTTTCAACCACGGCACCTACCGGCGGCGATACTACATAATAGTTGCTACCACGCTGATTATAATAGGTACCATTGTAATAATAGTAAGGATCGTTATGAACATACACGGTGCGGTAACCTATCGGCAGTACATTTATAAAAATGCCGATGGGAGGAGCACAAACTGTGAACATATTGTTGTACGGACGGTAGAAAACTCCATCCCAGTATCGATAGCCAGATCCACCAAAACTTATACTGAAATAGCTTGAAGGCAATGTGCTGTAATAACTGTTACGGCCGGGCAGGTAACTGTAACGCCAGCTTGGGTTGTACGCATTATAAACGGGCCTGTAATTAGTGCTGTAAACGGGGCGGAATGCCGGACGGTGCTCTGTATAAATATATCGTTGTTGATTATGATTGTGTCCATAACTGTTTCCATTATTTCCGGGACGGTTATTTCTGTTGCCGTAGGTGCTACCATTGTTACCTCGGTTACGATTGTTATCTATATTGTTGTTGTTATCACGGCGGCGGTTGTTATCTGCGCCGGTTTGGCGATCATTTCTATTTCTATCTATCCTTGGGCTGTTATTGTTGCGGTTGCCCTCATCATCAACAGTAGGTGTGTTGTTACGGCGCCGGTTTACATTATCCGAATTACCGTTTCTGTTGTTATTAATACCAGAATTATCATTCCTGCTCCGGTTATTGTTGACTGTCTGGTCGTTATTTCTCTGCCTGTCGGCATCGGGGCGGTTAATGCTGCGGTCTTGCCTTGTTTGGCCGGTTGCCTCGTTATTTCTTCTGTCAACAGATCCATCGGGGCGATTATTACGGTTAGTTCTTGTTTGCGCATTCGTCTCGTTGTTTCTTCTGTCGAAAGATGCATCGGGCCTTCGCTCGGCATGGCGAACTTCGCCAGACTGATTGTTACGGGAGTTTTGACGATTGCCCGATTCATCAACACGGGCACTCCTGTCGGAGCCTTTGTCTTTGCGCTGGGCATTTGTTGTGTTGATATTTAAACCAAACGCAAGCAACAGCACGGTTGCATATGCAAAAATGCGGCGGTTGAATATGGAATAAATAAGTTGTTGTTTTGTTTTCATGTGTTTGATTTTAATTAGTAAAAATTATTTCATTAATTGCTTTAACCTTTTGACTGAAATAGAAGCAATAATTAAACCACCGATTGGGTTTTCACATATAAATAACTTTTTAAAATACCGGTATTAAGGCCTGGAAGGCAATAGGTTTATGTATGCGAATTACTAGAAACCCTGTCAGTAAAGGGTTTTATTGTGATTGAGCAGGACCGGGGTACTATTTTAAAAGCAGACAGTATTAACAATTCGTTTTTTAAAGATCAGTTTAATTAGATCAAAAAAACGGTGTTTTTATTAAATTTAAAATATCAAGGGTTTTGTTTGCGCACATATTTGGTTAGAATAACGATTGTCTGGCCTTCTATTTTTCCTTCAATCTGTTCTGTATTTTCATCTACTAATCGTATGTTTTTTACAATGGTACCCATTTTACAATGTAAGGTTGAGCCTTTTACATCCAACGATTTGGTTAACACTTCTTATAACGTAAGGGTACTTTTTGCCTTACATAATTCGCAAGTTTTTTTGATGCGGGTAAGCAACTGTTCTTCGAGTTTCATTGTGTCCCAGCGGGGTTTTCGCAAAGAAATGTTTAAAGGTAAACGCTTACTCACAGCGAAACCCCGATGAATAATACTTCTGCTATAAAAAGAGTGCAGACTTTAGTTAAATCAGCTGCGAAAATCCTTTGCCTCCGTAGGCAGCTTTATTACCTTCGCTTGGGCGATTCCGATTACCATCGGAATTGCCCAAGCGTTGTATTAGAAACAGCATGAGAATAATATTATAGTAGCTTTGTAGCAGAATGCATCCCGAAAAGGAAAAACGAATGGAAAGAATAAAAAAAACGTTCACAGTTTTCTGCTTAGTATAAAAATTATGCAAATGAAGATTTTAAAATTACCCTTGCTGGCAATTGCCTTTATGGTTTTGTTGTTTGCACAGTCTTGTAAAAAATCGGATAGTAGTTCAGATTCTTTTAACTGGACCTGGGATGGCACCAATTATACCGGCAACTTTAAAGAAGCTTTTATACAAAGCCTAGGGTCGGGGTCTAACATTATTGCCGGTACGGGAACCAGCATCAATTCGGCAGGCACCGGCCCAAGAATTAATGTGAGTTCATTGAATGCTGGCACTTATACACTGGGCAGCGGTATCACCAATAGTATTTCATTTATTGACCCCTTTGGCAATAACTTAGCAAGTACCTCTGGCACGTTGAATATTACTGCCAATGCAAACAGTAAGCTAAGTGGTAATTTTTCGGCTACATTGGTAAATGGCATTGGTTTTATGACTTCGATAACCGGTTCGTTCAGCAATATAAAAATAAACCCGTAGCAACTTACCGTTTAAACAGCAACTCGGGCACGGGGTATTGGTGCTAAAAAATTGGTGGCTTCCAGATAATTTAATTGACAAAGAAAGTTTTATAACTGTAGGTTCTATTCACAACCTTAGTTATTTGGGCGGTGCAATTGGGCTGTTACTAG
>JBKJPN010000241.1:0-6359 GCA_046595125.1 Ferruginibacter sp. | reverse complement strand
GCCATGAGAGCTTTGCCTGTCTTATATACCACGGCACAGCAGCGTAATCTGCGTAAAATAAATAGCTACAACAGTTCCAAAGAACTGGGCCGTTGGGATAAAATACTTGATAGCTATTATACCCTACAGGAAATGCACAATGCCATAGTTGAAAACGATGCCGCATCTGCCTTGGTTACACCAGTAAACTATCAGCAAACGATTTACGATATTAAAGAACAGGCCGCTGCCGATTACTATGCTGAGGCCAATTACTCATTATCATTACCTGGCCGGGACAATGCTAAGAAAGCATATAGTTATTTTAAGAAAGCCGATAATTGGGTTCCTAATTTTCAGGATGCTAAATTTAAAATGGATGAGGCATATCAAAACGCCATCGTAAATGTGGTTATTAATCCAGTGCAGGATAATTCTTATTTTTTTAATAGCGGATGGGGTAATTCTGGTTTCAATTACAGCAATGAATATTTTCAGCAAACATTGATAAGAGAGTTGGGCGGCAAAAACAGCAGCCGTTATCCTGCCCGTTTTTATACCGACTGGGAAGCCCGCCGTGATAATGTGCAACCTGACTGGGAGGTTAATTTAACCCTGCGTAATATGAATATACCCCGGCCACAAACCTATACCTACAGCCGTAATGCAAGCCAGCAAGTAGAGAGCGGCCGTGATACTAGCGGAAAAACAATTTACAGAACAGTGTATGCCACGATAAACGTAGCGAGGCAATCTTTTACAGCCCGTGCAGATATGGAAATAAATATTACCGACCTACTGACTCGTAAAAGTGTTACCTACACCACATTTAGAGAGGATTACAGCTGGCAGGAAGAACATGCAAATTATAATGGCGACAGCCGAGCCCTTAGTGCTAACGACTGGGCGATGATAAATAACAGTTATTACAACGAACCTCGTAAGGAAGATGTGTTGAACGAGTTGTACCGCAGATTATATCCGCAGGTAAAAAACAAAATAAGTAATGCGGTGGATTGGTAACAGAGGCTTTTAACTGAAAATAACATATGTAACCCAACTAAGCAGGTAAGCAAGTCCGGTCATATATACCAGTTGAATCATGGGCCATTTCCATGTACGTGTTTCTCTTTTTACAATAACGAGCGTACTCATACATTGCATGGCCAGCACATAAAATATCAGCAAAGACATGCCAGTAGCTAAGTTGTACACTTTGGTACCATCGGGCCTTGTAGCTGCTGCCATTTTTTCACGGAGGGTACTGTTGTTATTGCTGGCATCTTCGCCAACACTATATAACGTTGCCATAGTGCCCACAAAAACTTCTCGAGCAGCAAAAGAAGTAATAAGAGCTATTCCAATTTTCCAATCATAACCCAAGGGGCGAATGGCCGGCTCAATTGTCTTGCCTAGAATGCCCGCAAAAGAGCTTTGCAGTAATTCTGTTTTTCGCTTTTTATTTAATTCGGTGGATTGTTGCGGATTCTCTTTTATTAGTTGCTCGTATTTAGCCGTAACGTTTGCCATCTTTTGTTTAGGACCGTAAGTGCTGAGTCCCCACAATAAAAGACTAATCATCATAATTACCTTGCCTGCATCAAACACAAATATTTTTGCCTTTTCTACCATGGTGGTAAAAGCGTTCTTCCAGCGAGGTGCCCGGTAGGTTGGTAACTCCAGTATAAAAAAACTACGCTCGGTGCTTTTTATAAACCACTTCATTACCCAAGCAACAATTAGCGCCATCACTGTGCCCAATAAATACAATCCCATCATTACCAGTCCTTGTAAACTTAAAAATCCTACATATACTTTTGATGGAATAACCAACGCAATTAAAATAGTGTACACCGGCAGCCTTGCACTACAACTCATTAGTGGCGTAATCATTATGGTAAGCAGTCGCTCTTTTTTATTCTCAATATTCCTAGCACTCATGATGGCTGGTACCGCACAAGCAAAGCCGCTGATCATGGGCATAACGCTTTTACCATTCAAACCAACTTTTCGCATGAGTTTATCGGTAAGAAAACTGATACGGGCCATATAACCTGTGTCTTCCAAAATGGTTATCAGCCCAAATAATATCATGATTTGCGGAATAAAAATAAGGATGCCACTCAAGCCGGCCACTACACCATTAATCAACAAATCGCTCCACCAGCTAACAGGGAGTGTGCTACTCAAAAAGCCCCCAAACTCACCAAACAGCCACTCAATACCATCCATGGGATACTTGGCTACCCAAAAAATACTTTGAAAAAGCAGAAATAAAACGCTGAGCAAAATAACATATCCCCAAACACGGTGAATTAAAATATCATCAAGTCTCTCTGTAAACATGGCTTTCTGCAGCGGATCGGCTTCTACCACCGTTTGCTGCATGATATGTTTGATATGCCCGTAGCGCTGCATAATCTCTTCGGCCTGTGTTTTAGTTGGATTGAACTTATTCTCAATCTCAATCTGCTCAATGGTATCCTGCATACCCTTTTCAAGCAAAAAATGTTCGTGGTTAATGAGGTAATGAATAGCAGTATAATCGCTGATATCGGGGTAATGTGACTTAACCTCCTCAATAGCTTTAGAAGCCAGGGCATTGTTATCTATAAAACCACGTGCTGGTTGTTGGTACAGGTTTTCAGCAGATTGATGAATTACTTTTTTCAATTGCTCCAGCCCTTTATTTTTTCTTGGGTTGATTTGCACAATAGGCACACCTAGCTCTCTTTCCATGCCCGGAATATCAATCTGTGTGCCTTTTCTTTTGGCCAGGTCCATCATGGTAAAAGCCACCACCACGGGAATACCCAGATCAATGATCTGCGAACAGAAAAGCAGGTTTCTCTTCAGATTGCTTGCATCGGCCACCAGTAAAACCATATCGGGTTTTATGGTCTCATCCTGATTTAATAAAACTTTGTAAGCTACCCACTCATCGCTTCGTTTGGGATATAAACTGTAGGAGCCGGGCAGGTCAATAATGGTAGCATTCAAATCGGGCGTAATCCTGCTTTGCCCCATTTTTTTATCAACAGTTACCCCCGGAAAATTACCCACCTGCTGGTTTAAACCGGTTAAATAATTAAATAGCGAACTTTTGCCACTATTGGGATTACCTACTAATGCTATATTTATCTGTTTAGCCAAATTGACTGCAAAAATAACTGTAAACTCATTTAACTGGTTACGAATTAAGAAAGTAGAAACACGCTATGCGGAATTAATTAAAAAGTCGGACACTAAATTTTAAATTCTATTTACCTATTTAGCCCTTCACTAAGTTACCTTTGCTGCAATTCAACAAATTCTTTTTCATGAAACGTTTTCTCTGGCTCTTACTGCTTATTTCAACTGTTAGCACCGCACAAAGACGAAAAAAAGCACAGATAAAAGCCGATAAGTTGGTTATAACAGCCCTGCAAACGCATATTGGTTTTTTAGCCGATGATAAACTGGAAGGTAGAAGAACTGGAACTGCCGGGGAAAAAATTGCTTATGAATACATCAGCAAAAAATTTGAAGAAAACGGTTTGATACCCAAGGGAGAAAATGGAACTTACCTACAGGCATTTGAAGTAAATGAGGGAAAACAGATTGATCGGTCCACGCATCTGCATATAAATGGCGTTGTACTAAACCCCGACAAAGACTTTTTTCCTTTTACGTTTAGCGCCAATGGAAAAGCGACTGCCTCAGCATCGATGGCCTTGCCGGAAAGTGAATCAGTTTGGTTTTGGAATTTAAAAGAAATACTGAGAGAGAATAAAGACAATCCACATTTTGATATTGAAGAGGCCATTGTAAAAAAAGCAAATGATTTTGCTCGTAAAGGTGCAAAAGCCTTATTGGTTTATAATAGCTCTGATACAAAGGATGATCTGAAATTTGAGCCTAAGTCGAAAACTGAAATTGTAAAAATCCCTGTCCTTTATATCAGTAATGAAATAAAAACAAAATTTATAAACGATGAAACCAGTTTTGCAGACTATGAAATGCAGGTTTCTATCAGCGATAAAAAAAGAACAGGGCATAATGTGATTGGTTATATTGATAATGGTGCTGCCAACACCGTAATACTGGGTGCCCATTACGATCATTTGGGTTATGGAGAAGACCATAACTCTTTGTTTACTGGTGCAACACCGCAAATACATAACGGCGCCGATGATAATGCCAGCGGTACTGCAGCTTTAATTGAATTAGGCAAGCAATTAAAAAAATCTAAACTAACCAATAACAATTACTTGTTCATCGCTTTTTCTGGCGAGGAATTGGGTTTGTACGGAAGTAAATATTATACCGAGCACCCAACCATCGATTTTAGTAAAGCCAACTACATGATTAATATGGATATGGTGGGTAGGCTAAACGACAGCACACACGGTTTAACCATTGGCGGTTATGGTACATCGCCTGTGTGGGGTGAAGAGCTATCTGCCACTGATAAATTTTTGAAAATAAATTTCGATAGCAGCGGTACGGGGCCTAGTGACCATACATCTTTTTACAGAAAAGATTTACCAGTGTTGTTTTTTTTTACAGGCGCTCACAGCGACTACCACAAACCCAGCGACGATGCTGATAAAATTAATTATACCGGCGAATTAGTTCTGATAAAATACATTTACAATGTTGTTGAAAAAACGAACAGCAAAGGCAAACTGGCATTCACCAAAACCCGTGAAGCTGCGGCAACAGGCCGGAGAAGTTTCAGTGTAAGCATGGGCATTATGCCCGATTATACTTTCAGTGGAACGGGAGTAAGATGCGATGGCATCAGCGAAGGAAAACCAGCTGAAAAAGCAGGGCTAAAAACCGGTGATATTATTTTACAAATTGGCGACCACAAAACGTCGGATGTACAAGGCTATATGCAGGCATTGGGCAAATTTAAAAAAGGCGATGCTGTAAAAGTAAAAGTACAGAGAGGTACCGAAGAAAGGGAATTTGATATTGTGTTTTAATTACCGTAGCCTGATGTTTGTCTTTTATTAAAACCTGGCAATGAAATTAAAAATAGATAACGAAGCACTGGCCGAAGAGTTTTTTGAAGACTCTCTACTACTGGGCATTGTTGCGCCGATAAAAGATTACCAGTTTAGCTGGCAGCTCAATCAGATGCTGGGCCTCGACTTCAGGGTGAACAACGATATTGAGATACAGCTTAGTAAAAAGCAACGTAAATATTTTTTCAGCATTTATGAATACGTAGTTCCGGCCGTTTCGTTAACGCATTATTTGTATAATAATCAGTACGACGGCGAATATTTACTGCCCGAATTTAAGCACCTTGATTTTTTGTGGCTGATAAAAGGAGACCCGGTTGCAGCTGAAGATCTTAGCATTTTGTTGCAGTCCATCAGGTCGTTGCAGGGTGTGCAACTGGTTAGTGAAATGGCACATGAGAAAATAAAAAATAAGCAGCATTTAATCTTTTAACTAAAACATAAAATTATGTGGCCCGAAATTGACAATAAACTTTACCAGGAATTTGTTTTTTCCGATTTTTCAAAAGCATTTTCATTTATGACCAGAGTTGCTATGGCTGCCGAAAAAATGGACCATCATCCTACCTGGAAAAACACCTACAACCGCGTTGAGATTTGGCTAAGCACCCATGATGCCGGAGATATTGTTACGGATAAAGACCGTAAACTTGCTGCTATAATTGATAAGCTTACCGGTTAATTTTTCGCAACCAGTTAAACAAGGCAAATAAAGAAACCAGCATCCAAACTGCTTCTAAAATTACAAATGGTACGTAATGTATCATCCACGACGCAAGGCAGGCAAGCCCCGCTCCTGTGATATTCATTATAATATATGGCAGACTGTTAGAAGAAATTTTTTTAACCAGGTTCAGCAGAAATGCTAGCAGCAAAATAGCAACGCCTGTAAATCCTATCCAGTCACTAAGGTTTAAATGCATGGTATAATGCTAACTATTTTGTTTTTATTTCTTTCAAAGCAATATAAAAACTATTCTTCATTCGCAGAATGATTGGCATTTTAGCAGAAGTAGCAAACGTAAAAAAAACCTGGTCTTCAGCTGGTGCATTTAAAGCATTCAAATCTTTAGCCGTAAACTCCTCCACAGTTTCTTTTTCTCCATTTACCATTATTTTCAGTTCTTTCGGGTCTTCTTCAGTAACTCCCATTTTTTTAAGTCCTTCGTTGGTATTCATTTTCATCATTGCTGTTTTAGTTCCTTTAGTAAGACTTGTAAAACTATTCTTACTCAGCCAAACGCTGAGTGTATTATCATCTAAGGTTTTTTCTCCTTTCGAAAAATAATTGTACATAGTATTAGCAGCAAGCATTGCTGCAGCAGTATGCGTTATTGTACCATTGTTGTTGGCACGATCAGTCATTTC